>JASLGO010000124.1 GCA_030150135.1 Aquirhabdus sp. | reverse complement strand
GTCATGTGGCTATCATCGCATAGAATGATGTCGATATGGTAAATTCTCTCACAAACTGTGAGGTAATCCAGCATTGGAGATCGCGATGATTTTGAATAATCTGATAAATATATAAGCAGAATTAACCTGCTCAGAATATCTCAGGTTTTGTCGCAAATTTCCCAGATTAAGGAATTCATTACATGGTTACCAGTATACCAACCGTCAAACTACTTATTAATGGTCAATTCGTTGAATCGAAGACGAGTGAATGGCGCGATGTGGTGAATCCTGCGACGCAACAAGTCTTAGCACGCGTACCATTTGCAACAGAAGATGAAATCAATGCAGCAGTTGCTGCCGCAAAAGCAGCGTTTAAGACGTGGCGTTTTACACCGATTGGTGTGCGTGCACGTATCTTCCTGAAATACCAACAACTCATTCGCGAGAATATCAAAGAGCTAGCGGCGATCTTGACCGCAGAACAAGGCAAGACCCTCGCTGATGCGGAAGGTGATGTATTTCGCGGTTTAGAAGTGGTTGAACATGCTGCCAATATTGGCAATTTGCAAATGGGCGAACTGGCAAATAATGTCGCCAGTGGCGTGGATACATATACGATTCAGCAAGCATTAGGGGTGTGTGCGGGCATTACACCATTTAACTTTCCCGCGATGATTCCGCTGTGGATGTTCCCGATGGCGATTGCGTGTGGTAACACGTTTGTCCTGAAACCCTCAGAACAAGATCCGATAGTGACAATGCGTTTGGTCGAGCTGGCGTTAGAAGCAGGCATTCCTGCTGGTGTGCTCAACGTGATTCATGGTGGTGAACAAGCCGTGAATGCAATCTGTGATCATTCTGATATTAAAGCGGTTTCTTTCGTGGGTTCTACTAAAGTCGGTACGCACGTCTATAACCGTGCATCGCTGGCGGGTAAACGTGTGCAATGCATGATGGGTGCAAAAAACCACGCTATTGTTTTACCTGATGCGAATAAAGAACAGACTTTAAATAATCTTGCTGGCGCAGCGTTTGGTGCGGCAGGTCAGCGCTGTATGGCGCTGTCGGTTGTCGTTCTAGTGGGTGCTGCAAACGAGTGGATTCCAGAAATCGTCGCTAGAGCGAAAACACTGAAAGTGAATGCTGGCGCTGAATCGGGTACGGATGTTGGACCAGTGATTTCTTGTGCAGCGCGTGAGCGTGTGGAAGGCTTTATTGCCAGTGGGATTGAGGCTGGTGCAAAACTGGAATTGGATGGTCGCAATCCAACAGTCTCAGGTTATGAGAATGGCAATTTTGTTGGCCCGACAATCTTCTCTGGCGTGAAATCAGGTATGAAAATCTATGATCAAGAAGTGTTCGGTCCTGTGCTGTGTATCGTCTCCGCTGCATCATTAGATGAGGCGATTGAGTTTATTGATCAGAATCCAAATGGTAATGGTACGGCGATCTTCACCCAATCAGGTGCAGCCGCACGTAAATTTCAAGAGGAAATTGATGTGGGTCAGATCGGAATTAACGTTCCAATTCCAGTGCCTGTGCCTTTATTTTCTTTCAGCGGTTCGCGTGCTTCCAAGCTGGGTGATTTAGGCCCTTACGGTAAGCAAGTCATTTTGTTCTATACCCAAACTAAGACGATTACTGCACGTTGGTTTGATGATGATGCGGTTGTCGGTGCTGTGAATACGACGATTTCTTTGAAGTAAATGTGAATTTTTAAGATCAAGAGCAAAATCCTCCCCAGCCCTCCTTTTTCTAAGGAGGGAGAAAAGCTCCTCCCTTTGCAAAGGGAGGTTGGGTGGGATTTGCTTTTGACTTTAAGATAAAGTGAAAAAACGGTTTAAATGCAATTTAGGGTCAAACCATGAACTTTGATTTATCGGAAGATCAGCGTGCATTTCAGCAAAGCGCACGTAATTTCGCAGCGGTTGAAATGGCGCCATTTGCGGCGAATTGGGATGCGGAGTGTATTTTTCCTGTTGATGTGATTCAAAAAGCAGGGGATTTGGGCTTCTGCGGCATGTATACGCCTGAAGATGTTGGCGGGATGGGATTGTCACGGTTAGATGCGTCAATTGTGTTTGAGGAGTTGGCTTACGCTTGTCCCTCTACCGCAGCATATATCACGATTCATAATATGGCATGTTGGATGGTTGCCAGTTGGGCGACGCCAAATGTTCGTGAAACTTGGAGTCCATTGTTAGCCAGTGGACAGAAATTGGCATCGTATTGTTTGACTGAGCCGAATGCAGGATCTGATGCGGCCTCTTTAAAAACGCGTGCTGAACTCGTCGACGGTCAGTACAGAATCAATGGTGCGAAAGCATTTATTTCTGGTGCAGGTGCAACTGATTTATTGGTCGTGATGGCTCGTACTGGCGGCGAGGGAGCAAGTGGCATTTCCGCATTTGCTGTTCCAGCGGATAGTGCTGGGATTACTTATGGTCGTAAAGAACAAAAGATGGGATGGAATAGCCAACCGACGAGGATTATTAGTTTTGATAATGTCATGATTCCTGCGGATCATTTATTGGGACAGGAAGGTGAGGGCTTTAAGATTGCGATGCGTGGTATTGATGGTGGTCGGATTAACATCGCCACTTGCTCGATTGGTGCGGCGCAAGCGGCTTTGGACGCGGCACGCACTTATATGACAGAGCGTCAGCAGTTTAAACAGAAGCTGGCTGATTTTCAGGCATTGCAATTTAAGCTTGCTGATATGGTGACGGAATTGGTTGCCGCTCGTCAGATGGTTCGACTCGCTGCGACGAAGCTTGATCAGCGTGCGTCTGATGCCAGTGTGTATTGTGCAATGGCGAAGCGTTTTGCCACTGACATTGGCTTTCAGGTATGTAATGATGCATTACAGTTACATGGTGGAAACGGTTATATTCGTGAGTATCCACTTGAACGCTATTTGCGTGATGTGCGCGTGCATCAGATTTTAGAAGGAACGAATGAAATCATGCGTGTGATCATTTCACGCCAGATGTTAAACGGAATTGCACCTGAGGAGATTCGATAATGGATGACTCCCATATTGATTTAAAAAGCCCTGTTTTGTTTGGGACACTGACCGCTGATAACGGTCGTCGCATTGGCATGATTACACTCAATGCTGAAAAAACTTTAAACTCCTTGTCGCTCGACATGATCGATTTAATAGCGAATCAATTAGAGACGTGGGCAAATGACGAGGGGCTTGCAATTGTTATCCTGCAAGCAGCAGGGGATAAGGCATTTTGTGCCGGCGGAGACTTGCAAAATCTCTATAAATCCATGTTAAAACATCATGCATCCGCTGAACGAGATGATATTCGTGCGAACCAATATGCGCGTGATTTCTTTGATCGTGAATATCGACTGGATTACTTCATCCATACTTATCCAAAACCAATTTTGTGCTGGGGACATGGCATTGTCATGGGCGGTGGCATTGGTTTGATGGCTGGCGCGAGTCATCGCGTGGTCACAGAAAAATCACGTTTGGCGATGCCTGAAATTGCAATTGGTTTGTTTCCTGATGTGGGCGGGAGTTATTTCCTTAATCGGATGCCAGGTAAGCTAGGCTTATTCCTTGCTTTGACTGGTGCAATGATTAATACGACGGATGCCAAATTTACTCAACTTGCTGACTATGCAATTGCGCAAGTCGATAAGTCTAAAGTGCTTGACGAGTTGCTTCGTCAGCCATGGGGTACAACGCATGATGAAAACAGCCAATTACTTGATATTGTTCTACGTCGTTCAGAGATTAAATTAGAGATTGTTCAAGGGCCGTTGCAAGTTCATTTTGAAGCAATTAACGAGTTGTGTAATAAAGAAAATCTTGAACAAATCATCAATGCCATTATTTCGCTGGAGCCTGAAGAAGCATGGCTAAAAAAGGCAGTGGCTTCTCTGAAAGCAGGTTCGCCAAGTTCTGCGTATTTAGCCAATTTACTGCTCAAACATACTGAGAATTTATCCTTGGCAGATGTGTTTCGGATTGAATATATCGCGGCATTACATTGTGCTGCGCGCCCTGACTTTGCAGAAGGAATTCGCGCACTATTGATTGATAAAGATCTGAAACCACAATGGAGTCCTGCAACTCATGCAGCGATTACGCCTGAGTGGGTCAATGGTTTTATAACAAGTCCTTGGTCTATTGAAGGTCATCCTCTTGCTGATTTAGGCATGAGCAAAAGTTATTAGGACATAAGAATAGAACATTATGGAGTGAAATGATGAGTCAGATTGCATTCATTGGTTTGGGGAATATGGGCGGGCCAATGGCGCAAAACCTGCTCAAAGCAGGACACCATTTAACGGTATTTGACTTGTCGCCGACAGCGATAAAGACATTGACTGATGCAGGCGCGACAGTTGCTCAATCGGCGGCTGATGCAGTCCGTGATGCTGAAATTGTGATTTCTATGCTTCCTGCAAGTCGTCATGTTGAGGCGTTATATCTAGGTGATTCGGGTTTGTTACCTCATATCAAACAAGGAACGTTAGTCATCGATTGCAGCACGATCGCGGCGCACACGGCGATCACAGTGTCTAAGGCGGCGACGGCATTGGGTTTAACCATGCTGGATGCGCCTGTTTCAGGGGGTACTGGTGGTGCGATTGCGGGAACATTGACGTTCATCGTGGGCGGTGAGGATGACGATTTAGAACGTGCGCGTCCAGTCTTGAGCGCAATGGGCAAGAATATTTTTCATGCAGGCGGACACGGCGCAGGACAAACGGCAAAAATCTGCAACAACATGCTACTCGGTATTCAGATGATTGGCACCGCAGAAGCTCTGGCTCTCGGCGTTGCGAATGGTTTAGACCCGCATGTGCTTTCTGACATTATGGTCAAAAGCTCAGGTCGTAACTGGTCATTAGAGCTTTATAACCCTTATCCAGGCGTGATGGACAATGTGCCAGCTTCGCGCGGTTATAGTGGCGGTTTTGGCGTAGATTTGATGCTCAAGGATTTAGGCCTAGCAACAGAAACTGCGCTGAATGCACAAGCCTCTATTCCGCTCGGTGAAATGGCTCGTAATCTATATTCGCTACATAGCAAAGCGGGTGCTGGAACTTTGGATTTTTCAAGTATTTTGCAAATATTGCAGAAAGCAGAGAAATAATTTTTAGAGAAACTCTAGAGCACTGAGCCTGTCGAAGTGCGGCGGCACGCAGAAGCCGCACATTTCGATACTTCGACGGGCTCAGTAACCGCAGGCTCAATGAGCTATTTTTCTTTTCATATTCTAAAAATCAATTTATTCAGTACGCATACTCATGTAGGGGTCGCCCTTGTGGCTGCCCTGTTGGATTTCGAGAAGGGCAACCACAAGGGTTTGCCCCTACGTTTTTTAATCCTAAGATTTTTTCACATCAAGTGTCATAATTTACTCATATTTCGCCTGCTAATTCAGCAGGTTTTGTCCTGCATGAAATAACTCACAAAAAACAGTAAAACAATCCCCGATTCTCTTGATATATTCTGTAAAATAATACCAATTTTCATGTACTTTCCTT
>JASLGO010000045.1 GCA_030150135.1 Aquirhabdus sp. | reverse complement strand
GCCATAACCTGAAGGAGATTTTCGGTGAGCGATATCGAACAACGTGTCAAGGCGGCCGTAGCTGAACAACTCGGAATCCGTGTTGAAGAAATTAAGAACGAAGCATCGTTCATGGATGATCTAGGTGCAGATTCTCTCGATCTAGTCGAGTTGGTCATGTCATTTGAAAATGACTTCAACATCACGATTCCTGATGAAGATTCAAGCGTGATTACGACAGTACAATCAGCAATTGATTACGTCACTGCAAAGTTGGCTTAATTTTATAAATTAAGCATAACGTGATAAACAAAAAAACCGCATTCTGTGCGGTTTTTTTGTTTTTATGAGGTTTGTTTTTTATTACTACTGCACGCTGCAAGAGCACTGAGCTCGTCGAAGTGTGGGTTTCGTATCTCCGCACATTTCGACAGGCTCAATGAGCTATATTACTTCTGATTTAGATTTTGTCGTAAATGTATACCAGAAAATACTATAGAGTCCTTAATTGCAGCCATTAATATCACAGGCATTCATGGGAGTAGTCTGTTCATTGATTTTGGCTGATTTTGCTTTCATCAAGAGTTCTTCCCATGCGTCCATATTGCCAAAATAAGGAGCAGGGTTAATCACTTCAAAATGACCATCTCGCTCTAGCACAAATGTTGGAAATCCTTGACCGCCAACACGATGAAGAAGCTCGCGGCTTTCCAAAATATGTGCTTGCGTGTTTTCGCCAAATTGATTGTGGTATTCATGCTCAAAGATATCGCGATCAATCCCAATTTTAGTGGCAAGTTTGGATAGTACACCAAGCTCGGCAATTCGTTGCCCTTCTAGATAATGTGCTGTTTGGATGAGTGCGAGTAAATCCAGCCCTTTTTTAGCGAGTTTTTCAGCGGCGAGTATTGCGGTGATCGGTGGCTCAGAATCGAACACCGCATGTTCATCACGCAGAAGGCCCGCAAAATAGGCATCACCAAACGGTTGCCCCGTCAGTTGAGCAATTTTGTGGTCATGTGGGATCACATAGTTGCGTAGTGATGGCGTGACGGCTTTACGATGATGATATGCCATCATGCCGCCGCCGTGTGCGACGACGGGGAGTTGCATACGAGCTGCTGCAACCAGAGGCGCTGCGCCATAACACCAGCCGCAAAGTGGATCATAGATATAATGCAAAGTGGTCATGGCGTGCTCCTATGTCAAAAGGTGATAAATGGATTAATAACCGACTGTGAATCGTTGGCGTGAATGCGCTGGTTTCTCAAATTCATCCAGATATGCGATGGCGTAGTCTGCGAAAGTAATCCAGCTGTTTCCTGTTTCATCCACCAATAAATTATCTTGTCCCAGACGGAATTTGCCCGTGCGTTCACCTTCAACAAATAGTGCTGACGGCGATAAGAACGTCCAATCGAGCTCCGTTTCTGAACGAAGCGTATCGAGATAGATACCGCCTGCGCTGGCTTCAGCTTTGTATTCATCTGGGAAGTTTGGGGTGTCGATTACTTTCAGGTTTGGAGCTACAAATAAACTCCCTGCACCACCGACAACGAGTAGACGCTTCACTCCAGCTTTTTTAATCGGTTCAATAATCGCTTTGGCTGGAATACCTGAAAAGTGCGCAGCACTGAATACTGCATCAGCGCCTTTGACTGCATCTTCTAGGACAGCTGCGTTGAGAATATCAACATCTTTTGCGGTTACGCCTGCGCGATGATTTAATGATGATGAGTTACGAGCAATCGCAGTCACGGTATGACCCCGACGTAACGCTTCTTCTAGCAATTGACTCCCTGCGCGACCTGTTGCTCCGATAATAGCAATATGACTCATGATGGAACTCCTCATTTTGATGAATAGCGATAAATTAGTTTTTGCAATGCCTGTGGTATTGCGATAGTTGTACGATAGTTTCTTTATTTGAATCAAAAAAGCCTATTATTAGGGATGGTTTGTTTCTAAAATCGTTCTAATATTGATTGAAATCGGATGTAAAAATCAAAATGGATATCCTCAAAGCGATGGAGGTCTTCGTTGTCGTTGTGGATTGTGGCAGTCAATCGGCCGCTGCCGAGAAGCTAGATATGTCTCGTCCTGTCGTCTCGCGGTATCTGGCAGAGCTTGAAGATTGGTCTGGAAGTCGGTTATTGCATCGAACAACACGTCGGCTTGGTCTAACTGATGCGGGCAGTGAGATGTTGCCCCGTTGTCGTCATCTTTTAGAAATTGCGAATGACATGCGTAGTGCGTCAGCAATGTCTGAACATGAGCCTCATGGTTTGCTAAGGATTACAGCGAGTTCTTCTTTTGCTCAAGCGCAGATGGCACAAGCTGTGACTGCTTATATTAAAAAGTATCCAAAGGTTGGCGTTGAATTATTGCTTCTAGATCGTACCGTGAATTTGGTTGATGAGCGGATTGATCTTGCGATTCGGATTACCAATGACTTGGATGATCAACTGATTGCGCGACAATTATCCGTATGTCGTTCAGTTGTCTGTGCATCGCCTACCTATTTGCGTGAACATGGCACGCCTGTTCATGCTGATGAGTTAGTGCTGCATCAATGTTTAACGCACTCGTATCATGGCAAGAATATGTGGGTATTTGAGCGACAAGGTGAGCAGCTTTCCTATCCCGTTCGAAGTGCGATTGGTGCAAATGAAGTCACTGTTTTGATGCAGGCGGCGCGTGCAGGAGCGGGAATTGCATTGTTGCCGACTTATTTGGCCGCACCTTATATCAGTTCAGGTGAATTGGTTGTGCTGCTACCAGATTATAAAGCAATTGAGCTCGGTATCTATGGTGTATATGCTTCGCGGAAGCATATGCCAGCTACGCTACGAACGATGCTGGATTTTTTGGTGGAATATTTTTCGGATCAACCGAGCTGGGATGTGATGTGAAAGCAAATATCAAATAATCCGTTTTGCTTTCTCTTGCTGTTCTTCAATTGCCCATAAGATATGTTCATCCACTAATTCACCAAGCTGCCCAAGTTTAGTCTGTAATGCATGAATAGTCTCAGGCTGAAAAGGTGCATTTCCTAAACCCACTGCAACATTCCGCATCAGGCTAAGATAACCTGTTCGGCGTAGTGGACTTCCTTCGGTATACGTGAGAAAGTCGGCTTCAGTCCATTGCCATAAATCGAGTAGGCTGAGGCGATCCAACTGATGTCGTGCTTGAAAATCGATCTCACTAGAGAGCTGTGCAAAGCTATTCCAAGGGCAAATGAGCTGACAATCATCACAGCCAAATACACGATTGCCAATCCCGCGACGCAGTTCGACAGGTATGCTGCCTTTGAGTTCAATAGTTAAATAGGCAATACAACGCCTCGCATCCAAGCGATAAGGCGCAACAATCGCCTGTGTTGGGCAAATGTTGATACAAGCACTGCAAGTCCCACAGTGTTCAGTCGCAGGACTATCAAAAGGCAGTTCTAAATCGGTTAAAAGTTCACCTAAAAAGAAAAACGAGCCAGCCTTTTTATTAATCAGAAGTGTGTGTTTACCTGTCCAGCCGAGCCCACTACGTTCTGCCAGTGGTTTCTCTAAAATCGGAGCAGAATCGGCAAAAGGGCGCCATTGAAATGGACCAATTTGTTGTTCTATTCGCAGTGCTAATTGTTTGAGTCGTCCACGCACCACTTTGTGGTAATCACGTCCGCGTGCATAACGAGAGACGATTGCTTGATTGGGTACATTTGGCACGTATCGATGAGGTGGTGGCTCAACAAGGTAGTTCATTTGCACACAAAGAATACTTTTTGTCCCTTCAACCAATAGACTGGCATCTCCGCGTTTTTCGATATTTTCAGCAAGATAATGCATATCTCCTGCAAAGCCATCTGCAAGAAATTGCTTGAGATAGGGGAGTTGGTCTTCGACACGCGGTGAGGTGACGCCGAGCCGTGCAAAACCCAGTGCTTGAGCCTCTGCCTGAATCCATGCTTTAAGCGCAGCAGGATTGTCTCGTAATGATGGTTGTAGTGGAGGTTTGGGTTTAGTCATGGAAGGTCAATAAGATTTCAATTATCCTGGCAAACGCCAGCGCCCACGTCCACGAGACATGCCTGTGCTTTGCAGCATGAGCATTTTATTGTTACTTGATGAGGCGTGCGCATGACAAATTGCCGTAGCAAGCGCATCGGCAGCATCGGCTTGTGGCGTAATACTTAAGTTTAACAATCGCATGACCATCATTTGGACTTGTTCTTTTTCGGCTGCGCCATAGCCGACAACTGACAGTTTGATTTGACGTGCGGTGTATTCTGCGACGGATAGATTTTTAACCACGACTGCTGTCATTGCTGCTCCGCGAGCTTGTCCTAATTTAAGAGCAGAGTCAGGATTGGTTGACATAAAGACTTGTTCAATCGCGGCTTCGGTCGGCTGATAGAAATCCACGATACTGCTAATGCCTTCAAAAATCCGTTTTAAGCGTTCAGGCATCGTTGGTGTTTCAGTGCGAATTGTTCCCGCATCGACAAAAATGAGCTTGCTGCCTTCTTTACGAATGATCCCATAGCCCGTCAATCTTGAGCCTGGATCGATGCCGATAATCAAAGACATACATATTGCCTAGTGAAATTTAGAAATATGCCCATATATTGACATAAACAATCAGTGAAATCACAAATCATTGCTCATGCGCTGTTCGGTTATGAGTGAATTGAACTGAGGTTGATCAACTGAATTTTATTAACGACAAGCGTTTCTATTAGGAACATGATCATGGGTAATTTCTTCTTTTGGTTGTTGTTATTACCACCAATTGAAATTTTTTTATGGATTTGGGCTGCGCATTTTGTGAGTGGCTGGTTGATCTTCTGGTGGACGCTCATGGCGATGTTTATTGGCATGTCGCTCATTCGCAGTGGCTTGAGCATACTACCAAAATTACAGGGCGCTCAAGGGATTCAAGCATTTCAGCTTAATTCTGGAAGTCCCGAACTGGGTAAGGCTTTAACGCGTGCATTAGCGGGATTGTTGTTTGTGATTCCGGGTTTACTGACCGATGCGATCGCCATTCTTTTGTTATTACCGCCTGTGCAATATGGCGTGCAGAAGTGGGTGATTCGTTTTGCTGAAAAACGCCAAGAGGCAATGATGGCGCAAATGAGACGCTCTGGATTTTCAGCGGATAGCTTTACATCAGGTGGCTTTTCTCAAAATGGATTTTCAGCGGATGCGTTTCATTCTGACGATTTTCGAGGAAGGACTGTTGAAGGTGAGGCGAGAGTTGTTGAACCTCAACCTGAAAAGAAAATTGAACTTCGTCAGCCCGCAAATGATGAATAGGGCGTGTTGACATTTGATCGCACATCCAATTTTTTGCTGAAATTCAAATGAATCTGTATATTGCTTTTGCGTGAAAAATGGCTAAATTGCCCTTATCCTGCGTTAATCCGTTTGCCAATATGCGTATATTGGCTGCACGGATTGCCTAGTCTAAGATCAATTTATCTCATTTTTCATCGCAAAGACCAAATGTCAACACGCCCTAACGGGCTGACTCAAGTATGAACGTTCTGGTCGATTAAGCCTCTGGCTTATAGATCAGAATCGTTTTTCCACTGGTTTTGATGGTGTGCTGGTCTTCGAGTGTTTTCAGTACACGACCGACCATCTCGCGCGAGCAGCCTACGAGTTTTCCAATTTCTTGGCGCGTGATGTGAATCTGCGTGCCATTAGGTCGAGGGATTGCATCAGGCTGAGTTGAGAGATCTAGCAAACAGCGTGCGATACGACCTGTCACGTCTAAGACTGTGAGGTCGGTGACTTTGCGCGTGGTTTCTTTCAGTCGGAAAGACAGTTGTGAGCACAAATCGAATAGTAGTTCTGGATAGGCTTTACTAAATGCTAAAAATTGTTCGTAGTTGATTTCAATAATGTTTGATCTGACACGAGTACGAACTAACGCTGTGCGTAATGGTTGATTTTTTTCAAAAAGTCCCATTTCGCCAAAAAAAGATCCATCATTGAGATAAGCCAATACGATATCGCGCTTGCCTGTTTCCTGACTAATAATCGCGACCGAACCACTCACAATAAAAAACATGGATGATGACACGTCACCTTTATTAATCACGGTTGAACGTGCTGGGTAGGTTTTTATTGTTGCTTGACTCAGTAGGGCATATAGCGACGGTGATAGGTTCTCTGGCAATCGTGGTGCGTTGCGGCGAGGCTTTTGTATTAACGGGGGCGCTGATTGAATATCGGTCATTTTAGCTGTCACTTATTTTGAAAAAAATGAATTGGCTCGTTAGTGCTATAAAAGAGTAAATAGAGTATCACTAAGCGACTTAACCCCTTCCTAGGATTGAGCCATCTGTTCGTCCGTGTTGATTTTGCTACAATCTTTATTAACGAAAAAAATTAAATTTTCTTTGTTAATACAATTACTGTGAGCATGGTTGCGCAAATAGCATAGCAAAATTCTATAAGAAATTAAGTCTGGTCATGTATTATTAGTGTCAACATATGATGAATCGAAGTGAGATGTAAGATGCAAGCAACAGTGCAATGGGCGGGTGGAGTTGCCTTTGAGGCGAAATCGGAAAGTGGTCATACCGTGATGATGGATGGTTCACCTGCTTATGGCGGTGAGAATCGTGGCGCACGACCAATGGAATTGATTTTATTGGGATTGGGTGGCTGCGCTTCGTTTGATATTGTGACGATTTTGAAGAAAGCCCGTCAGGATGTGACCGATGTCCGCTGTGAATTGAAAGCGGAACGTGCGGATGATATCCCAGCGGTATTTACCAAGATTCATTTGCACTTCATTGTGACTGGTCGCGGCGTGAAAGGTAAGCAGGTTGAGAAGGCAATTCATTTGTCTGCTGACAAGTATTGCTCTGCAAGTCGGATGCTGACTAAAGGTGATGTGGAAATTACGCATGATTTCGAGGTGGTAGAGGCGGTTTGATTGGAAGCTATTTTGGGGCGACCATAGGATCGCCCCCTACATGATTTTAGATAATTCAAAACCGTCTTGGAATCCGTTGTCCATTTTCATGTGGAATATCTGCTTTTAGCAGTGTTCGATGTAACCACAATTCCGCAAGAGAAACGGCTTCTGTTAATGATAGTCCTTGCGCTAGTCGTCCTGCAATATTGCTGGCGAGTGTGCATCCTGAACCATGATATTCACCATCTAGGCGTTGCCATATCGATTGGGTAACGCATTGTCCTTGCCCATTTTTTTGTTTTGTATATAGCCAATGGCGAATGCGATGGGGCTCGTGTTCGTGTGCCCCTTTGATTAATACAGCGTGTGCGCCATATTGAAATAAAATTTCGACAGCATCTTCGATTCGATTTTGTCCAGTCAATGCGCGTAATTCAACAGTATTTGGTGTGATTAAGGTTGCTAGAGGAATGAGTTTTTTGAATGCTGTGGTGAGTATTTCTGGATCACCTAGACTGCCGCCACTATTTGCTACAAGCACAGGATCAAGGACATAAGGAATATGTGGGTTCTCTTGGAGAATGTTGACTAACACATTAATATTTTCAGTGCTTCCCATCATTCCTGATTTGAAGGCTTTGGCGGGGAGGTCGTTGAGTACGGCACGCGCTTGTGCATCAAGCAATGTAGGGGCAACGGTTTCAAAGCCATAGACGCGCTGACTATCTTGAATGGTGAGTGCTGTACATGCGATTGCAGCATGTCCGCCTGCTGCGCCGATAGCTTCAATATCGGCCTGCAAACCTGCGCCACCAGAAGGGTCTAACCCAGAGAAGCAAAGAACAGTTGGGCGCATAAAAATACTGTTGTGAATGAGATTGCTCAATATATCACTGTTGTGATTCGCTGCGTATCGTGGATTGATCACTTGTTTTAGTGATCAAGAAAAACAGAAGTGACGGTTATTGCTGAGATGCATTTGTTGTTATAGTATAACATATCTTTTTCTGGTTGATTGATGGGCAGCCGCGCTATTTTGGGATTTGCTGATTGATTGTTAAAAAATAAAATGGATATTTATATGCGTTATCGAGTGCATCCGCTTTCATTAGCAATTTCTTTGGTTCTAAGTTCTTCGGCATTTGCCAATACTGGAGATAGTCATAATGCTGCGACAGCTGATTCAACAGCGACAGTCACCGTATCCTCGACGAATTCTACGACAAGTAATAATGATACAGTTGATGATGCATTAAAAGTCGTTGTTAAGGCGAAGCGCGTTTCTCAATCTCGCAATCATATTTCGACTGAAACTGGTGGGAGCAGTTATCGGATCACTGCAAAAGATATTGCCAGTATGCCGCAAGGGGATAGCACTCCGCTGAATCAAGTGCTTTTGCAAGCGCCTGGCGTAGCACAAGATTCATTTGGACAGGTTCATATCCGAGGAGATCATGGCGATTTGCAATATCGGATTAATGGCACGATTTTGCCTGAGAGTATTTCTGGTTTTGGACAAACACTTGATCCGAGTTTTATGCAAAGTGTGAATGTATTGACGGGTGCATTGCCTGCTCAATATGGGGATCGTACTGCTGGGGTTGTTGATATTCAGACGAAAACTGGTGCAGTGGCAAATACAGGAAGTCTGGGCTTGACTGTGGGGAGTAATAATTCTCGTGAAGTCACTGGCAGTCTGAGCGGTCGTAAAAATGATCTGACTTATTATTTGAGCGGGTCTTTTTTAACGAATGGTCTCGGTATCGAGAACCCAACATCCTCGAATGATCCGATTCATGATCACACAAATCAGTTCAAGGGCTTTGGCTATTTCTCTTATTTGCTGGGTGATGTGTCTCGAGTGAGTTTGATTGTCGGAAGCACTGATGGTCGTTTCCAGATTCCAAATCGTCCTGATCAGGTTCAAAATTATCAGCTCGCAGGTGTTCCAAATTATCCATCTGCGAATCTGAATGAGAGCCAAAATGAAATCACGCGTTATGGTGTTTTAACATTCCAAAGTTCAATCGGTGATCAGTTTGATTATCAGCTTTCAGCATCTTCGCGCTATACCTCGGTGAATTTTAATCCAGACAATCTTGGTGATTTGATCTATACCGGTGTGGCGTCGACGATTGCCCGAAGTGGCTGGGAAAATGGTTTACAAGCGGATGGCACATACCGATTGGATGATCGTCATACGATTCGTTTTGGTGGGGTTGCAAGCGCAGAACGATTGGATAGCAGTGGTGAATTTTTAACATTCCCTGCGGATGCAAATGGTAATCAGACTTCAGATCAGCCGATTTCTTATACTAATAGTGATCAGAAAATTGCATATTTGGAAGGGATTTATCTACAGGATGAATGGAAAGCAACCAATAAACTGACGATCAACTATGGTGGACGGTTTGATCATGTGGATGCTTATGTGACTGCAAGTCAGTTCAGTCCGCGTATTAATGCTGTTTATGAGCTGACACCACAGACGACGGTACATGCAGGTTATGCGCGCTATTTTACGCCCCCACCTACAGAGTTGGTTACAACAAACACCATTGCTGCGTCCCAAGGCACAACCAGCGCACCAGCGGGAACTTTGAATGATCCTGTCAAAGCTGAAAGTTCGGATTATTATGATGTTGGGGTGAGTCATCAATTTACACCAAAACTTACAATAGGCATTGATAGTTATTATAAAAAAGTCACGAATTTGCTGGATGAAGGACAATTTGGTTCAGCCTTGTTGTATACGCCATTTAATTATGCGCAAGGCAAGGTTTATGGTGTAGAGCTGACTGCAAATTATCATGATGGTAATTTCAATGCTTATGCAAATTTGGCGAGAGCAACCGCACTGGGTAAAGATATTATTTCTAGTCAATATACGTTTGATGCCAATGAGCTTGCATATATTGCGAATCATTGGATTCATCTGGATCATGATCAAACTTTGTCGGCTTCAGCAGGGATGTCTTATCGTTGGTTGAATACAACGTATAGTGCTGATGCAATTTACGGTAGTGGCTTGCGTAAAGATTTTTCTAATACTGAACATTTGTCGGATTACTTCACGATGAATTTGGGTGCTTCGCATACTTTTGATACCAAAACATTGGGGCAATTGGAAGGACGCATTAGCATTGTGAATTTGTTTGATAAAGTCTACGAAATTCGTGACGGTTCAGGTGTTGGCGTGGGTGCACCGCAGTTTGGTGCGCGTCGTGGGTATTATTTGGGTATGACGAAGAAGTTTTAAGGTGCTTTAAATTTATACAATTAGACTTCCTTCTAACCTCTCTTTTTCAGGACTATGTTCAGGTTAATAGTTGAAATTAAAAAGTGCTGAATGCTTTTCTCCTTCCCCTTCAAGGGGAAGGTCGGGATGGGGATGGTTTTAGAGTAAAATCAAGACCATCCCCATCTCTTGCGCTAGGGCAAAGCAGTGCTTTGCTTTTTCCCAGCTCATCCCCTTGAAAGGGAAGACTTCAAAGCAAAAGCATTAAAAATACTTTTCAACAGTTAATCAGGACATAGCCTTTCAGGGAGAATTATTTCTTCCTGACCAATGTAGAGGCGAACTTTGTTCGCCTACTGCGTTTAATCACAATGGTCATGTAAATATAAAGAATCAAAGATAAAAATCATGCGGTCGAACAGAGTTCGACCCTACGATTTTGAAGGGTGGATTAAAAGAACAGAGGTATTTACTTTTTCATTTCTTAACAACATATCCATCAGTTAATGTATTCAAGAACGCAATCATGTCTCGTATTTCAGTTGCGTTTAATACAGGTTTGTCGCCCTGTTTACGGTTAAATGGTGCATCGACATTAATATTGCCATGATACTGCTTTGGCAGATCATCGTATTTGTTGATGCTGCCATCTTTGTTTTTTGTGTACCATTTTTCAGGGTGGGTTTCACGGGTAGAGTAGAACTGAATGACTTGTTCTAGGCTGTGAAATTTTCCATTGTGAAAAAATGTTTTACGCAGCGCGACATTGCGTAGGCTTGGTGTGCGGAACGCGCCGCAATACTGAGTTTTTCCTTTCAGGTCGGTACGATCAGGGCCGCAAGCGCCCATATCATAAAAGTTGGGATCGCGATTGACGGTCAGTTCTTGATTACGTGGTACGCCAATCGCAATCAGTCCAAAATCCGAAAAGGCAGGAAAGGTTCCCGTATTACTGATTCTGCTGATATGACATGACGCACAATTGCCTTTGGCGGGATCATTGAAGACTTCCAGTCCATGTTGCTCTTGTTTGGTTAGTTTGACTTTACCGCGTAAAAATTCGTCGTATTTACTATCGTATGGATAGAACGTTTTAGGATCTTGTTGATACATTTCAAGAGCAAGCGTGGTCCATTTGAACGCTCTATCGTCGTCATCTAAAGCATCAGCGCCGAAAGTATCTTTAAACTGCGCGGCATAAGGAGCGAGGCGTAATTTACGTACCACTTCGGCTTGGCTGAGATTTGCCATTTCATATTTGGATAATAGCGGCATTGCCGATTGCGCATGTGTTGTTGCTGCGCGTCCATCCCAATCATGTCCACCGACAGCACCTTGATCGATACTTTCATCAACATCTTCATCAAAATGATGTTCGCTAAATGCGGGCACATTTTGTTGATAGCGTAGGGAGGGCACTGCGCGAGTTCCCATGTCTTTTAAATCTATTCCGCCTAATTGTGTTGATCGCCCGTTAGGTGGGCCAAATGCAAACTGTGGACTGTGACAACTGGCACATGACATTTTTCCTGATGCGGAAAGTGCATGATCAAAAAAGATTTTTTCTCCCAAAGCCTGCATTTTTTTGAAGTCTGGCTGGAGTTTTGATTGCATTGCATAGACATCATCGGTGTCTGATGGTTTTGTCGATGCGTTTGTATTATCTGTCGTTGATGTGCTTGAGGATTGCTGAGCTGCATGCTTTTTTTCTTTTTCACTACAACCAGACAGATTGATGCACAACATCAAGCTGATGCATACGATTAGCTTAGCGGTGAGTGTTGGTTTGGCGGTCATTATGAGTGAAGTGGGCATCACGAGATCTGATAAATAATTCAATATAAAACAGAATATTTCAAAAAGATGTCATTGCCATGACATTTGTATATTGATTAATACATCGCCGTTATGGGATGAATTGAGCTGGAAAAAATAAAAATATTTCATTTTTGGTGAGAAGTTTGTCTCAAGTTTAATGAATTCGTCATGAGACTGACATGCGCGTTGACAAGAATGCTGAGGTCAAATCGATTTCAATCCAATTTCTTTAGTCAACTTACGCGCATGGAAAACTAAAATGAATTCATTATTTCGAGTATTACCGCTTGTTGTTTTGATGTCTGCGGCTCTTTCTGGTTGTGGTGGTGATGGGGGCGTGGTCGACTCTACAGATCCTGCTTTTCAAACGGCACAATTACAAAAAGAAGTGAAAACAGTTGTGGTCATTTATGCGGAAAACCGCGGATTTGACAACATCTATGGTTTATTTCCAGGTGCCGATGGTATTCCCGGCGTAAATCCAACTGCAGTTGGCGCATATATTCCTCAAACTGATCGTGATGCAGCAAACACGGTTTTGGCAAAATTACCTAAAGTATGGGGCGGTGTGACTGCTGCAGGTCAATCTGTGACGATTCCAGAAGGGCAAACAGCTGCACAAGATAATGTTCCATTCCAGATTGATGCAAATGCCGCCGCAGGTGGTTTCCAGAAAACAGGTACTGTTGTCGATCAAACCGTGATTACGCGAGATCTATACCATCGCTTTTTCAATAACCAAATGCAAATTAATGGTGGCAAAAACGACAAATTCGCGGCTTATGCAGACGCAGGTGGTTTGGTCATGGGCTACTATGATGGTAGCAAAATGGCAATGTGGAATTTGGCTAAACAATATGCTTTAGCAGATAACTTCTTCCAAGGTGCTTTCGGGGGGTCATTCTTGAATCACCAATATCTCATCTGCGCTTGTGCGCCAGTGTATCCCGCAACGGGTGCTGCGGTTCCAGCTTCAGTTTCTGTCTTAAATCCGGGGACTAATTCATTAACACAAAGTGCAACTTCACCAGCATCTGCAATCACAGGTATTCCTAAATTTGTCAATGATAGTGCTTTGACTCCGCTGAATTATGCTGGCGATAACCAGTATTATGGTGTAAATACCATGCAACCGCCGTATCAGCCGAGTGGTAATCAGACAGCAGCAGGCGCTAACCCAGCAACTGCTGATTTAGGTAATAAAGGAACGATGTATCCACAAACTTCGACGACGATTGGCGATTTGCTGGATAAAAAAGGAGTGTCTTGGGCTTGGTATGCTGGTGCGTGGAATGCGGCGAATGCAGATGCGTCTAATACCACTCGTTCAATCATTTATGCAGGCAGAACTCAATTCCAACCGCATCATCAACCATTTAACTACTTCAAAGCGTTTGATCCAACTCAGTCGAGTACATTGGCATATCGTAATCAACATTTGAAAGATTTTGATGCGAGCTTCTTGCAAGATGCTGCTGCTGGTACATTGCCTGCAGTGTCGTTTTATAAGCCTCAAGGTAACTTAAATCAACATGCGGGTTACGCCAGTATCGCGGATGGTGACGCGCATATTGCAAATGTTGTTGCGCAATTGCAGAAGAGTCCACAGTGGAAAAATATGGTGATTGTGATTACTTATGATGAGAACGGTGGGTTCTGGGATCACAAGCAAGTACCAAAAGGCGACTTCTGGGGCCCAGGTACACGGATTCCTGCGCTGATCATTTCACCATGGTCGAAGAAGGGTTATGTTGATCATACTCAATACGATACAGCATCAATTTTGCGTTTTATCACACGTGTTTATGGTCTGGATACATTGCCTGGTCTGACTCAACGTGATACCGCATTGGTGAATAATGGTGGTGTAAAAATGGGTGACTTGACTGCCTCACTTAACCTCACCCCAACGCTCTAATACAGGGTTATTTATCACTTCTCTAAACTAAATTTTACTGTTTTAAAGTTTTAGAAAAAAAAACGCGTATCTACGCGTTTTTTTTCGTTTTAAGGATTTTTAACTGAGAGTTTTGTGTGAAGAATGTGCAGAAAAATAGCACCACATTGTTATTTTATATTGCAAATAAGAATTGTTATCATTAATATTGCGATCAAGATTTGTATTGTGTTCTATTTGGGCTGAGCTATGAAGAATAGCGGCATCTTTTGAGTTTTTAATTTAAGGATCTGTTGATGAGTAAGCATTCTGGTCGTCAAAAAAATCGGTTTAATCCGAACAAAGTTTCAAGCGTCGTACTGGCGGCATTGGCATTGCCAAGTGTAGGTACTGCAGCAGAGCAACAAGATGCAAATACAGAGACAACACTGCCTACAATTAAGGTTCGGGCTGATGCACAAACTTATAAGATCAATAAAGTGCAGTCTCCAAAATATACTGAACCGCTACGCGATACGCCGCAGACTATTACTGTCTTAGATAAAAAAGTGATTGAAGACCAGAGCATGTTGTCGCTGCGTGAGGTACTGAGCACTGTGCCGGGAATTACCTTTGGCGCTGGTGAAGGAGGGAGTGGCTACGGCGATAAGATTAATATTCGTGGATTTAATGCGAGTAATGACATCACCGTTGATGGTATTCGAAATAGCGCACAGTATTCGCGGACGGATCCATTTGATATTGAACAGGTTGAAGTGGTGAAAGGTTCAAATTCGACAAATTCTGGCTCTGGTGCAGTGGGTGGTACTGTGAATCTGGTCAGTAAAGCGCCTGAAAATAAAAACTTTGTTGATTTGGGTGCGAGCATTGGTACTGATGGATACTATCGTACAACGGTTGATGCGAATCGGAAACTCGATGACACGACTGCTGTGCGTTTGAATGTGATGACACATCAAAATGACGTACCAGGTCGTGATGTTGAATCATTAAAGCGTTGGGGAATCGCACCATCTATCACGTTTGGTATGGGGACACCCACTCGTTTTACGCTCAGTTATTTCTATCAAACAGATGACAATACTCCGCAATTTGGCGTGCCATTTTATAATGGGCGCCCTGTACCGGGGATTGATCCAAGCAATTATTATGGTTATGCAAATGTTGATAAGCAAAAAATCACGGCGAATGAAATTACGGGGCTTTTTGAGCATGAGTTTAATGACAATTTGTCATTAAGAAACATTACGCGTGCATCGCAAATTGAGCAGTATTCTTTAGTTGATGCGCCTGAGCAAGCGACAGTTGGCGTTGGAGGAAGTACACCCTCAACTGGATCATTCTGTTTGGATAATGGCACTTCACCCACAGGTTGGAGCCAATATGCGACCCGAACTGGTGTGATTGTGACTGATATGTCGGGTTATCGTGCTTGTACAGCGGGTGTCGCACCTGGAACTTATCTACCTGTGGCGTCGGGTCCTCGCGGACTTGTTCGTGATACGACAAATAAGTTACTTGCGAATCAAACGGATATCACTTGGAAGTTTAATACAGCGGGTATTCAACATACATTGGTCACAGGTTTGGCGTTGACGAGCGAAAAGTTTGATTTGAGTACTGGCAATGTATTTCGTAATGTAGGCGGTGCGACGCCAAATCCAACATTGCCAGCCATCAATGTTGATGCGCCAAATACGCTCTATACTGGACCATTCAATTACATTCAAGCATCCACAATTTCAGGAACATTGGATAATCAAGCGGTTTATGCTTTTGATACGTTGAAGTTTAACGAACAATGGCAAGCCAATGTCGGATTGCGTTACGATCGTAGTCAAGGCAGCTCAACGACGTTGACGTATGCAACCCCGGCTTCTGGTGGTGCAGTGACAGCATTGCCTTTGAAGGACAATACGAATACATGGTCGTATAAAGCGGGTCTTGTGTATAAACCAATTGAGCCTGCAAGTTTTTATGTAGCATATAGCAATTCTAAAACTCCATCTGATGCGACGGTCACAGGAGCAGCATGTGCCCAGACGCTTGCCACTTCAACGACTCTAGCTTCGTCAACCTGTAATGTTAAACCAGAAACTGCAGTCACTTATGAGGTTGGTACGAAGTGGAATTTGCTTAACAGTAGGTTGTCATTGACGGGTGCTTTATTTGATACAGAGCGTAGTAACTATAAAGTTGCTGATCCAAGTAATCCGAATAATCCTTCTGGAACACAGACATTGGATGGTAGTGCGCGAGTTTATGGGCTTGAGCTGGGTGCAGCAGGTTTGATTACACGCGATTGGTCAATTTTTGCCAATATGACGGTTCAACGTAGCAAGGTGCTTCAAGGTGCTTCTGATTATGTTGCATCGGGTGGTGTCAATGGCACACAAGGCGACTTTACCAAAGGTGATCCATTGTTGTATGTGCCGGAGTTCGCGGCGAGTTTGTGGACAACGTATGATGTTACGCGCAAGCTTCAATTCGGCTATGGTTTGACTTATGAAGGCCCAACGTATTTGACACAACATGCTGGGATTCTTGTTGCAGGAACGGGTACAGGTAATATTCCAGCGGTCTATGCAGGTCGAACAACATTACCATTGGTTCAGTCACAAGGTTATGTGGTAAATAATCTAGCTGTAACCTACAAATTCACCCGCCGCTTTAGTGCACAGTTAAATGTGAAGAATTTGTTTAATAAAGAGTATTACACAGGAATTCGTCCAAATAGCACAACCACAAGCGGTTGGGCTGTGCCTGGTGATACTCGATCTGCTGTCTTAAATCTGACTTATCATTTCTAATGTGGGGTAGTCGTTATTGCTATTGCTTGCAAAGAATAGACAAAAGCTATTTTTGCAGATGAAAAATACCAGCATCATTGATTGTGGTGCTGGTTTTCTTGTGAGTATGACAGCGGATATCAATGCTGATTAAAGTTTGAAGAGTATTTTTCTAATTTAGTTTGAGTGAAAGTGATGCTATTACAAATTCCAAATGTTTTAAGTGCGGAACAGGTTCACACTTGCCGAAAACTATTAGCTCAGGCCGATTGGGCTGATGTCAAGATCACAGCGGGTCACCAATCCGCCAAAGCTAAGCATAACTTGCAATTGCCAGAATCTCATCCAGTTGCGCAGCAACTTTCAGCGATGATTCTTGATGTGCTCAATCAGAATTTATTGTTTGTTTCCGCTGCATTACCTTCAAAAATATTTCCGCCATTGTTTAATTGTTATCAGTCAGGTGGTCATTTCGGGTTGCATGTGGATAACGCAATTCGAGATGTGCGTAGTCTCGATGGGCAACGTGTCCTTGACCGAGTCAGGACAGATATCTCTGCGACTTTGTTTTTAAGTGAACCTGATGAGTACGAGGGTGGGGAGCTGCTCATTGAAGACACTTATGGCGCTAAAAGTGTAAAACTGCCAGCAGGGCATATGATTCTTTATCCTTCGACAAGTTTGCATAAGGTGAATCCTGTGAGACAAGGGGCACGAATCGCGTCTTTTTTTTGGATACAAAGTCTCATTCGTGAGGATGCGCAACGTGCCATTTTGTTTGATATGGATCAGTCGATTCAGCAGCTAAATTTGGCAACGCCTGATCATCCCGCTTTAGTTCAATTGACGGGGGTGTACCATAATTTATTGAGAATGTGGTCACATATATAGGCGAAATTTGGGGAAAGTAGAGCTTTTATGTAAATTTGCCTCTTTTCTAGAAAACTATGGCATTTAAATTAAAAAAATTGTTCTTTGGGGCTTTGACTTCCGCCCTATATTTATGCCCTAATCCACGTCAGGAATAATAAATTTGTAGACGACATGATTCAGCCTCTCCAGCACCGCTCCTCTCAAGGAAATTTTAAAGTAGCGCGTTCAAGTTTGGTTAATTCTAGTTTACGGTGGCATGGAGCCTTGATCATTATTGCTGTGCTGATGCACGTTTTGTGTGGTGCGGCATATGCTGATGATTCAATCCCAGCACCTAGTAATCTTGAAGATGCCCGTTCTGACGTTCTCCAGCTTGATCGCGATTTAGCGCATCTCAAGCAGCGTATTTTTCAGCCTCAAAGAACAGTGTT
Organism: Aquirhabdus sp.; assembly: GCA_030150135.1. Lineage (GTDB taxonomy): Bacteria > Pseudomonadota > Gammaproteobacteria > Pseudomonadales > Moraxellaceae > Aquirhabdus. The sequence continues at coordinate 7,418 of JASLGO010000045.1, read as the reverse complement.
ACTGTTTGGGATGACTCCACTAGGTAAGCTGACCGTAAACGCGGTTCAAGTCAGTTTGGATGGTCGTCCGCTGCCAACTCGACAATATGATCAAGGTGCATTGAATGCTTTGCTGAAAGGCGGCATGGATACCTTGATGGATGCCAATTTAAAAGTGGGTCCGCATGTGCTGGATGTCACTGTATCGCAAAATGATCATGCGACAATCACTCAACAAATTAAATTTACGAAGACCGCCGCAAAAGATATTTTGGGTATTCAATTGATTGAACACCCTGGACTTGGAGAGCAGCCATTGAAATTGGTCGAATGGAGTCAGCATGACTAATTTGAGTCGTTCAATTATTGCCATGCAACAATCTATACAGCAGCATACAAATAATAGAAAAATAAAAACGGAAGGTAAACTTTCAGTTTTCAATTCTGTGATGCCTAGATCTGTAAAGCGTTTTAGTGCTGTTGCGGTATCGGTCGCATTATTCATGAGCGCGGCTCATGCAACGCCACTCGAGTTGCGCCGTGATGCGCGTGAGCCAGGTTTCGCTCAAGTGATGTTTGCGTATTACCAAAATAGACCTTATGAAGCCTTAACAACGCTATTGGCAAATCGTCAATTGGCGTTTAATGCAGCTGGAACGGGGAATATTTTACTCAGTGATTTATATACACGTTATGGATTGCCACGCGAAGCCGATGCTGCACTGACCCGTGCAGGGAATAGTGATGTGACGGCGAGTACGCGTAATGATCCGTGGTTAAGCTATGGCAAGCTGCTGTATCAAACTGGTCAAGATTCACTTGCGTTAAATTTTTTACGTGATCCACCTGCGCTGATGACGCCGACGCAAGAAAGTGAACGCATGATTATGGTTACTAACTTGTTAGCGCGTACTGATCACCCAGATGATGCGATTGAGTCTTTACAAAGTTTTCAAACCCCTGTTCGTTATTACCGAAAATTAGCTCGTTATAATTTGGCGCTTTCTTTACTTCAGAAAAAACAGTTGGATGAAGGGAAGTCTTATAGTGCTTTGGATCTTCAATTACAGAAAGAGCATGAGCTATTAGCAACGCGGATTCTAGAAGATTTAATGAAGGACAAAATGCCTGCACTTTTGCCTATTATTAAACCTTCTGAGTCGGCGCTAGGTAGTCGTGCTCAACCTGCTGAAAAAGATAAATATCTTGGTTATGACCCAAATGTTGAACAAAACGGTTGGGCGAGTAGTTTTGGTTATAACAAAATCCACACTCAGAGTTTGATTGAAAATCGTGAGCTTGGTAATGCCTCAACATTTACCAAGAGTGCATTAACAGGCGGTGATGTTAAAGATGACAGCATTACGCCACGCGAAATTTCTAATCTGGATGATAAGATTGCTTTGTCGTTAGCTTATTTGCGTTTATTACGCGACGAACCTCAGCTGGCAAAAACAGCATTGCGTAAAGTCCAATTAGATAGTCCATATAGTAATCAAGCACTTTTGACTAGCGCACATATTTATTATCGACTTAAAGATTATGGTCGTAGTTTTAATTTTTCGAATGAATTGACTAAACGTAATCCAGCCGATCCATTGGTGCAAGAGGGTTGGTTGTTGTCTGCGAGTGCGCTAGAAGAGCAGCAAGATTCAAATGCAATTGATCGTTATCGTGCTGCGATCGAAGTCTATAAAGCAGAGACATCGCAACTGACTCAGTTTGACCGAGAAATTGAAAACATCGATGTGTTGAAAACATTTCCTGTCGAAGCTTCTGACCCTATTTTGTTAGGTCTGCCTAAAATTCCAGATAATCAATATGCTGGATTGTGGGCGCAGTTGTTAGAACGAAGTGAAATTTTGTCCATCGTACAACAAGTGCAGCAAACGGAGTTGTTGCAAAGTAAGCTTGGAAATTATGAAAAACAGTTAGCAGAACTTGAAGCTGCGAAGACCGCAAATAAAGAGGAACAAACCGACATAAAAGCGGCGCGTGAGTTGCTCAATAAGGTCAAATCAGATTTCCAAAAGTCAGCAGCGAAAGACCACAAAGCGTTGTTGGCGCAAATTCGTTTGTCACTTAAGCAGAGACAATTACAGTTAGATCATTATCTGACGGAGTCGCTGCTTGGGTTACAGCGAGTGAGTGGTAAACATTCATCGGGTTCGTAATGAGGTTTTGATGAGTTGATTGGATATGCCATCAGCTCATTAACTTCTATACACAACGTTTTAAAAGATCAGGGATAGTTCATATGCGTCGTGCGGTATCCAAGCTGTTGTTGGCTTTGTTAAGTTTAGAGGCTGTGTCGATGTCATCGTTTGCATTGACAGGGACGCTCGCGGACTTGGAAAACGCAACTCCAGATACATCTACACCAGTGACTCAAGCTCCGCAGCTTTCATCTGCGGAGGAGCAACGCATCGATAATCAGCTTTATCAACGGATGATGAAACAGGCGCGTGAATCGAGAGATCCAAAAGAAATCAATGCATATCTTGACCTTGCTCGCAAAATTAAGAGTAAACAATTGGGCGGTGCTGATGAAAAAAGTGAGCTACAAAGCCGCGTAGATTTTTATCAAGAACAGATCAAAAATACGCCGATCAATGAACAAACTGAAGATTTGTATTATGAATTGGCCAGCAGTAATGATCAGTTGGGTCATCCAGATGCTGCGGCAGTCGTACTTGGTGAAATGTTGAAGCATTTCCCTAAATCAACTTACGCACCAGAAGCACATTTTCGAATTGCTGAGGCTGCATTTAATCGCAAACAATATCAATTTGCGACTCAAGAATATCTTGCAGTCTTGAGCTTTGACGACAATAAATACACTCAGCAAGCACAGTATTTTTACGCATGGTCATTGTATAAAGATGGACGCTTTGAAGAAGCGATTCCGCCATTTCAGCGTTTGATTGATAGCCTTCGTACGCGTGCAACCGAAAACAAGCGTGATGCTTTGTTGCTGCAAGATAGTTATCGAACATTGTCTGCGATTTTTATTCAGCTCGGCGGTGTTCCTGCATTAGCAAAATATTATGATGGTAAACCGCTTAACGATGAAGAAACGCTGATGTATCGCCAAGTGGCTGATCGTTATCGTGACCAAAAACAACTGCTGGATGTTGCTAAAGTTTATGAAGGTTTTGTGCAACGTCATCCTGATGATGTGCAAGCGGCTGTCTTTAGTAATGATGCGATTGCGGTTTATAAAGAAGCAGGTTTTGCTCAGGATATTATTCGTTCCAAAAATGAATATGTTCAACATTATGATATTGATCAGAATTATTATAAGTCAGCAACACCAGAACAACAGGCGACTTTACGTCCTGTGCTGAAGTCTCAGTTGGATGATCTTGCAAATCACTATGATGCGATTGGTCAAACCCAAAAATCGACTGCGGACTACTTACATGCGGCAGATCTTTATCATAAGCAACTGGCTTTAGCGACTGAACCTGCTGATGTGATGCGGATTCAACAACGCCTTGCTGAAGCATTGTATAACGGCGGGAAGTTTGAGGATGCAATTCCGTATTTTGAGACTTTAGCGTATAGCACTCCAAATGCCAAACCGAGTGATATGGGCTATTTTGCATTGTTGTGTTATCAAGCACATGCCAAAGAACTTGCGAATCAGCCAGCAGAGCAACAAGATGCGTGGCTCGATAAACAGCTTGCTAGCAGTGAGCAATACGCCAAAGCATTCCCCGCTGACAAGAACTCACCAGCGGTATTGTTAGCCTTAACAGGAAAATATTTAGATCGTAAGCGTTTTGATGTTGTAGATGATATTGCGAGTCGTGTTCTTGCATTACCAAACGGTAGTAGTGCAGACATTAAAACAGCAAGCATCCTGAAAGCTAATGCTGACTTCGATCAGCAACATTGGAGTGATGCAGAAGCCAGCTATCGTCAAGTTCTTGCTTTATCTACGTTGGACACAACAGAGCGTACACGTTATCAAAACCAACGTGCTGCAAGTTTGTATAAACAAGCGGAAGGTGCGAAGTCTGCAAATGCTTTGGATGATGCGTTAAAACTTTATCAACAAGCTGGTGAAGTCACGCAAGATGCAGCGGTCAAAGTGGATAGTAGCTATCAAGCGGCGATGCTGTATGGTGAAACCTCACAAGCATTACCATTGTTGCAGCAATTCTATAGCTTATATCCAACAGCTCCTCAAGCAGAAGGCATTCCTGAACGTATTGTCAAACTGCAAGAGAGTGCGCAGGATTGGTCTGGTGCATCAGATACTTATTTAAAAATCTACCATCGCGATATTGTTAAAGCGGATGCTGCTAAGCAATCGAATGCGATGGCTGCACTTTGGTTGGCAGCTGAGAGCCAGCATAAATTTAGTGCAAATAATCCGAAAGAACTGGCGTTGTACCAACAATATTTGAAAGAGCCTCATGCAGTGCTTGCGCAAAGTTTAGAGGCGAGTGAGCGCTTGTATCAGGCGGCGATTCTTCAGCATGATACTTCAACTCAGCAACAAGAGTTGGCGCGTCAGCTACAGATGTACCGTAGTCAATTCCAAACTGCACCAGCCGATGTTCAACCACGGTTACGTTATTTCGCAGCGCGAGCTTTGACGCTGCAAACCGCGCCATTGATTGAACAATATCGTGCGATTGCGATTACTCAGCCGTTAAAAGATAGTATTTCGCGTAAACAAGCGGCTTTGCAAAAAGTATTGGAAAGTCAGCAGCCGATTTTGGATCTCAAAGTTGCTGAATATGTCACGCAATCACAGTTTGTTCTGGGTGATAGTTTTGCTCAGTTCTATCAAGGCATTTTGAAAGCACCAGCACCAACAGGCCTGAGTGATCTTGAGTCAGAGCAATACCAAATTGCGCTTGAAGAACAGACTCAACCACTGAAAGACAAGGCAGTTGAATGGCATAAAGCGAATGCAAGTTTGGCGCAAGATTCGTGGGATACATGGATTGCACAAAGTTTTGATGCTTTAGCAACTTTGTCATCTGGTCGTTATTTACGTCCAATTAAGAAACCAGCCATTCCAGCAGCTGAAGTGAAATTGGCGCGTATGGTGGCAAACATTGATCAGAATCCACAACAAACATTGACTGATCTTGATGCTTTGTTGGTTGTTGCTGGGCAGCATAAACAAAATGAAGTGGTTGTTAAATCTACTCCAGCTCGTCCATCTTTGCTTAAAAAATTGGCAGGCGTTGTCACAGACAAAACTTCAAGTAAGAAAGTGCAGTCCCAAGTTGTTGTAAATACTGATACAAGCGACAGTGATATTCAACTCATTCAAAGCTATCGTGGCATTGCATTCTTGCGACTTGGTAAGTTTAAAGATGCTGCCGCAGCATTTGCCGCAAGTGAAGCTGAAAATGCTCGTCCAGATGTTAGTGCGAAACATGCAGAACCAGCGTATTTGTTGGGTGTAACCAATGAGCTTTATTTGAATAATCAAGCGGATGCGCTCAGTGCTTACCAACGTTATTTGTTGATTAATCCTGATGACAAAGCCGTACAAAAATGGGTAAACCTACTGCAAAAAGAACTCAAAATGCCTTTGACAGTGTTTGCAAAACCCGTTACTGAGCAAGCAGCTCAAGCAGCTCAAGCAGCTCAAGCAGCTCAAGCAGCTCAAGCAGCAGATGCAGCAGATGCAGCAGATGCAAGCCAGTCTGTTGTTCAGCCTGCTACTACAAATACAACGTCGAATCAGGTATCGACAGATGCTTCAAATGCATCTAAAAAATCCCCAGAAAATAATGTTGTAACGGATAAGTTGTTGGAATGGCAACTATCTAAACAGCAGCATTAAGAGGTTTGAAGGAATGATGATGACTCATTTACGAACAATCTGTGCATGGATGATGGTGAGTGCAGTTACTGCGACGATGACCAGTGTCGTGTATGCGGACGACTCTTCTGATCATTCAGCAAGTGACACTCATGTCGCTAAAGCCGAAAAAGTAACTAAAACAGCAACAGCCGCAAAGAAGACTAAAGCGGCTACAAAAGCGAGTTCTGGCGTAGCGGGTCAGACTGATATTGTTGCTAAGGTTGATTTGCCAATGGTGACCAATATCACGCCTTGGCGAGATGCAGAGGAGAGTGTTCCTAAGAATATTTTGGAGTTTTCAGCATTGAAGGATTCGTTAACACCGACAGATCGTGATCGACTAGCGGGTGAAATTCGTTATACCTCGATTCTGAATCAGCCAGTTGATCAAAAGTAAATTTAGTTTTGATTTTTATTAATATTTTAACTTGATGGGTGTTGTTAAAAAACACTTTAAAAATGAACAGATAGGAGCTTTAAATATGGAATTTATTAAATTTATTCAGGTGGGCGGTTTTTTCATGTACCCCATCATGGTTGTTTTTATTGTCGGTATGGCGATCTTTTTTGAGCGTATTTATGCTTTGGGTAAAGCGCGTTCACGTAGCCGTGAAGTTTGGGCTCGTGTACAGCCTGATGTGCAAGCAGGTCGTATCGAAACTGCATTTAACGCGGTCAAAGATGATGATAGCGAAGCAGGCCGTGTACTCGATTACGGTCTTGGCGCAGCTGCAAGTGGTGCAGATATGAGTCATGTTGAAGGTGCTTTAGAAGAAGGCTTGCTGGAAGTTATTCCACGCCTTGAGGCGCGCACCAGCTATATCTCTACCTTAGCAAACGTTGCTACCTTGCTTGGTCTTTTGGGTACTGTACATGGTTTGATTTTGGCGTTCGCATCTGTTGCAAATGCTGATCCAGCTCAAAAAGGTGATTTGCTCTCCGCGGCACTTGCAGTATCAATGAATACAACAGCATTTGGTTTGGGTGCTGCGATTCCTTTGGTCATCGCATTTACTTATTTGCAAAGCTATACACAGCAAGTCATTGAAAGTCTAGAAATGATTGCGATGAAAGTACAAAACTCGATCCGTCGCACGTTGCCAACTCGCTAATCGTTCCTAACCAGTGAAGAGCTTGAAGCTCGAATAAGGATAGTGCGATAGCGCGTTAAAGGGAGAGTATGTATGTCGATTCGCAAGCGTCGTCGTAACCGAGAAACTGAGGCACAGCTGGATCTCACGGCATTTATGAACTTGATGGTGATCATGATTCCATCATTGTTGATTAATGCTGTGTTTACCCAAGTCAGTGTGCTCAATGTCGATCAGCCTGGTGATGGTGCGCCGCATACTGCGAGCGCGGCAGTGAAACCTCAGCTGACGTTGGATATCGGTGTATATCCAGACAAAATCGTGATCAATAATCGCGGCGTAGGTCAAATTAAAGAAATAGCAGGGCATAGTTTTGCCGAATTGAATGCTGCATTGATTGATGTCAAAAAACAATATCCACATGTCGATAGTGCGACACTGCGGATTGAAGAAACAGTGACTTATCAAGATATTATTAGCACGATTGATGCGGTTCGTATCGTGGATAGCCA
>JASLGO010000037.1 GCA_030150135.1 Aquirhabdus sp. | reverse complement strand
GGGATCAAAAATGGACGCATGACGACATATTGAAGTTTTGGCACATCACGATAAATATCAGAATTCACACCACCGGGATGCAATGCATTGCTGGTAATTGAAGAACCCTCTAATTTTCTCGCTAATGCGTGACTAAATAACAGATTCGCTAATTTTGACTGTCCGTAAGCGCCGACTGCATGATATGAGCCTGATGCCTGCTTAAATGTCTCAGGTTTAATGTTACCGAGCCAATGCATAATCGACGACAGATGAATAATTCGTCCTGCCTGCGCTGCTTGTAATGCAGGCAACAGTAATTGGGTGAGTAGAAAAGGACCTAAATAGTTCACGCCAAATTGCTGTTCATAGCCATCTACAGTTTGATTTAACGATTCACCAAAAATCCCCGCATTGTTGATCAGTACATCGATCGAACCATAGCGCGATTTGACCAGTTCCGCTGCGGCTTTGACCGAAGCAAGACTATTTAAATCCAATTCAATCACATCAACTTTGCCAGAACCACCAAGCTTCAACAACTCATCCTGTGCAGCTTTTGCCTTAGCAGGATTTCGGCATGCCAAAATAACATCAGCACCACTTTGAACCAATCTTTTGGCTGTTGCCAAACCAATGCCAGTATTTGCACCTGTGATTAATACGCGAGTTGTAGACATGCGACTATGCTCCAGAACCATGGACAGACGATAAATGCGTAACGCTTAAATATACATCAAAGGATGATAAACTAAACATGACAACACACATTGTCAAATTATTTACTTTTTAGAAGAAAACCCGCCACAGCAGCACATTTTTCCTAGACAGGGCTTTCGATGAAAGACCTAATCTAAAGTTGCAGGCAATACATCCTGCGCTTTCCAGAGTCGATATTTCAGCTCGTAGCCATTCTGAACAAAAACCACAATCGGCAGACGAGAGTTATAGCGAACCTGTTTGGTTGCAGCCGTGATAAATTTTTCAATTTTTGGACGATCAGGGCACGCCATCATCGTGGAAACCATCTGACCCTGCGTCGTGAACTCATAATAGGTATAGCCCCAACCTACCAAATCTTTTTCAGCGATGTTGCCATTGAGACGATGCAGATTACAGTCAACTGATTCAGTCTTACCCACAATCAATTCAACTTGATAGGACTCATCCTGCATATTTGGATTCAGATGAATCACGTAACGTTGAAAACCATCTTGTGTTTTTGGAAAAGGCGCTAGATTCTTTAGGTTCTCCGAATTAACGGCTGATGAGGGCATTAAAGCCCTATCTTGAGTCAGTGAATTGTGCGAATTAAACGCACAAGATGCAGATAAAGTTGCCAGCATTAAAATCGCCAAATATTTCATAGAAATCTCCATGATGACAAACCTAACTGTCACTACAACAATCAAAAAACATTAAATCGCACAATCACTCATTATGCGATTTAATGAGATAGAACTTCTTAAACCTCTTTATACAACTGACTACCTTGCTCATGATAAACAGCAGACATTTCTTCCATGCCCTTTTGCACAGCGTCGGTTTCGCTTAGACCTTGCTTCGCCGCATAGTCACGCACGTTCTGGGTAATTTTCATTGAACAGAACTTTGGTCCACACATCGAACAGAAATGTGCAGATTTATGTGCATCTTTTGGCAAGGTTTCATCGTGATATTCACGCGCTGTATCTGGGTCAAGTGCCAGATTGAATTGATCTTCCCAACGGAACTCGAAGCGTGCTTTAGACAAGGCATTGTCACGCACTTGGGCGCCGGGATGACCTTTAGCCAAATCCGCCGCATGGGCTGCAATTTTGTAAGTAATGATGCCGTCTTTGACGTCTTTTTTGTTGGGTAGACCCAAGTGCTCTTTTGGCGTGACATAACACAACATTGCCGTACCATACCAACCAATCATCGCCGCACCAATCGCACTGGTGATGTGATCATAGCCCGGAGCAATATCAGTCGTCAGCGGGCCAAGGGTATAAAACGGCGCTTCGCCACACACTTCAAGCTGCAAATCCATGTTTTCTTTAATCATATGCATCGGCACATGACCCGGCCCTTCGATCATGACTTGAACATCATGTTTCCAAGCAATTTGGGTCAGCTCGCCCAGTGCACGAAGTTCACCAAATTGCGCTTCATCATTGGCGTCTTGAATACATCCTGGACGTAAGCCATCACCGAGGCTGAATGACACGTCATAGGCTTTCATGATTTCGCAGATTTCTTCAAAATGCGTGTAGAGGAAGTTTTCTTGATGGTGCGCCAAGCACCACTGCGCCATGATCGAACCACCGCGTGACACGATGCCAGTCAAGCGATTTGCGGTCAACGGTACATAACGCAACAACACGCCCGCATGAATCGTAAAGTAATCCACACCCTGCTCGGCTTGCTCAATGAGCGTGTCACGGAAGATTTCCCATGTTAGGTCTTCAGCAACGCCGTTGACTTTTTCCAGTGCCTGATAGATTGGCACAGTACCGATTGGCACTGGTGAATTACGGATAATCCATTCACGAGTTTCGTGAATATTTTTACCTGTCGATAAATCCATGATGGTGTCCGCGCCCCAACGGGTTGACCATGTCATTTTGGCAACTTCTTCATCAATCGAAGAACCGAGCGCAGAGTTTCCGATATTGGCATTGATCTTGACCAAGAAGTTACGACCAATAATCATTGGCTCGGCTTCTGGGTGGTTAATATTGGCAGGGATAATCGCACGGCCAGCAGCTACTTCACTGCGAACAAATTCAGGCGTGATCTGACGTGGTAAATGTGCACCGAAGTTTTGTCCTTCGTGCTGACGCAAGTCCGCACCTTCATATTGGCGCTGGGTTTCGCGAATAGCGATGTATTCCATCTCTGGCGTAATGATGCCTTGGCGTGCGTAATGCATTTGAGTAACGTTCTGACCTGATTTTGCACGGCGTGGATTCTGAATATGAGCAAAACGTAGTTCAGCAGTCGTAATATCGCGCGCGCGCTGGCGACCAAACTCTGAAGATAAACCTTCTAATTTTTCCGTATCACCGCGCGCCTCAATCCACTTGGAACGCAAATCAGGCAAGCCTTTGGTCAAGTCAATGGTGACATTTGGATCGCTATACACACCTGATGTGTCATAAACCAAAACTGGTGGATTTTTTTCACCACCTAGACCCGTTGGGGTATCCGTTAAGGTAATTTCACGCATCGGAACTTGGATATCTGGTGTAGACCCTTGAATATAGACCTTCTTTGATGCAGGCAAAATCCGTGTGAGGTCTTGTGCCTCAACGTCATGCGCGGAAGGAATTGGGGTCGTCAAGCTGTTCATCGCAGTCATCCAGATCACACAAAATAATATATGCGCACTATAGCGTTTAAGCCGCTCAAGGGCTATGGTTACGGCACATTAAGATACGTTTAAAAGTGATGAAAATTGTACATGTCTGACCCTGTCAACGCGCAAGCCGTTCCTCATCAAACCTTCTCCGAACGCCTCCTCACATGGTTCGAGCAGCATGGACGGCACGATCTGCCGTGGCAAGTCACTGATGATCCTTACAAAGTCTGGGTATCAGAAATCATGCTCCAACAGACGCAAGTGAAGACCGTACTTCAATATTTTGACCGTTTTATGCAGCGTTTTCCGACCGTACAGGATCTTGGTAATGCACGTTGGGATGAAGTCGCGCCATATTGGGCGGGGCTGGGCTATTACGCACGCGCCAGAAATCTACATAAAGCAGCTGGTATGGTGGCTAAAAAAGGAAAATTTCCAGAAAACTTAGACGAATGGATGGAACTTTCTGGTGTTGGTCGATCAACTGCTGGCGCGCTCATGTCACTTGGTCTCCGCCAATTCGGCGTCATCATGGATGGCAATGTCAAACGCGTCCTCAGTCGTTATTTCGCATTGGAAGGTGATAGTACGAGCAGTGCATTTATTAAAAATATCTGGCAGATCGCCGAATCACTCACGCCACAAACACGTGCGCATGACTATAACCAAGCGATCATGGATTTAGGTGCGACCATTTGCACGCCAAAGAAACCATTATGCTTATATTGCCCAATGCACAATGATTGCGCGGCGTTCAAACAAAATCGCGTCTTGGAGTTGCCGCAAAAACCCACACGCAAAGCCACACCAACACGTCACGCAACAGTGTTGATGATTCAACACAATCAACAGTTTCTCTGGCAACAACGCCCACCTGAAGGACTATGGGGCGGATTATGGTGCTTGCCTGTTATTGAGCATGATCTTGAGCAGCTACTGACAGATTTAGGGTTAGAAAATGGAACTCTAAGTCAAAAAATACGCCATACCTTCACTCACTTTCATTGGGAACTACAGGCGATTCACTTTGGAATTGAGGAAAATCATAAACAAATACTGGAGCAGTATTTTTCACCCATCCGCTGGATGACTTCTGTTGAGGCATTTACATCTGGTGTCCCTGAAGCGATGCGGAAACTATTGTCATAGTTAAATTGTATAAATCATCGGTTCATTACGGACACTCTAATGACGTTCGAAACCTACTTATGGCATACTCTGCCGCAATTTATTCATGGCGCACATTGACGCCATGTTTGCCACACGTTATTCAACAATTTTAATGAGCACATCATGCAACTGACTTGTTTTAAAGCCTATGACATTCGAGGCAAACTCGGAACTGAACTGAATGAGTCGATTGCATACAATATTGGTCGCGCATACGGACAATTACTACAACCGAAAAGAATTGTTGTTGGCGCGGATATACGCCCCACAAGCCATGCACTCAAAATGGCTGTTGCTCAGGGTTTAATGGATAGCGGTGTAGACGTTTTAGATATTGGGATGACTGGCACTGAAGAAGTTTATTTTGCCGCATTCCATTTGGATGTCGATGGTGGCATTGAAGTCACTGCCAGCCATAATCCTATGGATTATAACGGCATGAAACTGGTCAAAAAAGGCGCTCAACCGATTAGCGGTGATACTGGATTACTGGATATCAAAGCACTCGCTGAAAAAAATGAGTTCGCACCAATTACACACAAAGGCACACTGACCGAAATTTCTATTCTCGAAGACTACGTGTCTCATTTGCTCACCTATCTCGATATTGCAAATATTCGTCCGCTAAAAATCGTGGTCAACTCAGGCAATGGTGCAGCAGGTCATGTGATTGATGCGCTAGAAAGCCGCTTTACCGAACTCAATATTCCGATTTCATTTATCAAAGTCCATCACGAAGCTGATGGCAGCTTTCCAAATGGCATCCCAAACCCAATTCTGCTAGAAAATCGTGCTGCTACAATTGAAGCAGTGAAAACACATCAAGCGGACTTTGGTGTGGCATGGGATGGCGACTTTGACCGTTGTTTCTTGTTCGATGAACACGGTGAATTTATTGAAGGCTATTACATTGTTGGCTTGTTATCACAAGCGTTTCTACTGAAAAATCCAGGCGAAAAAATCATTCACGACCCTCGCCTCACATGGAACACAATTGATATTGCTGAGCAAGCTGGTGGTCAAGCTATTCAGTGCAAAACAGGACATGCCTTCATTAAAGAACGCATGCGCAAAGAAAATGCCATCTATGGCGGAGAAATGAGTGCGCATCATTATTTCCGTGACTTTGCCTACTGTGATAGCGGCATGATTCCATGGCTACTTGCCGTCAACCTCGTTAGCCATACAGGAAAAGGACTCTCTACACTGATTAGTGAACGCATGGCAACCTATCCATGCAGCGGCGAAATTAACTTCCGCGTGGACAATAGCGCAGAAATCATCGAAAAAATCTTGCAGCATTACAGCTCACAACATCCTGAACTCGACAAAACCGATGGCATGAGTTTGTCATTTACAGACTGGCGTTTTAATATCCGCGCATCGAATACAGAACCCCTGATGCGCTTGAATGTTGAAGCACGTGGCGAAGACGCACATGCACTGATGACCACGCGTACAGCGGAGCTCCAACAACTCATTGGTGTAAATCCACAAAATAGTTACTAAGAAACAAATAGTATATCTACGGAAATAAGCAATAATGGCAATACTTGTAACAGGCGCAGCAGGCTTTATTGGCAGTAATTTTGTACTAGACTGGCTTGCCCATCATAATGAATTGGTGATTAGTCTTGATAAATTAACCTATGCAGGTAATTTAGAAAATTTAGCATCGGTTAAAACCAATCCTCATCATATTTTTGTCCATGCTGATATTGCTGATTCACTCATTATTGGTGAGCTGCTGGCCAAGCACCATGTTCGAGCTGTACTGAATTTTGCGGCAGAAAGCCATGTCGATCGCTCAATTACAGGTCCTGAAGCATTCATTCAAACCAACATCGTCGGCACATTCAAACTCCTCGAAACCGTACGTGGATATTGGTCAAACCTGCATGATGAGGAAAAAGCTGCTTTCCGCTTTTTACATGTCTCGACAGATGAAGTCTATGGTTCTCTTGAGAAATCTGATCCTGCTTTTAGCGAAACAAATCGTTATGAACCGAATAGTCCTTATTCTGCAAGTAAAGCAGCTTCTGACCATTTAGTTCGCGCTTATCACCATACTTATGGTTTACCCGTACTTACCACAAATTGTTCCAACAACTACGGACCTTTTCATTTTCCAGAAAAGCTGATCCCATTATGTATTCTGAATGCCTTGAACGGCAAAAACCTGCCTATCTATGGTGATGGGCAGCAAATTCGTGACTGGCTGTATGTCACTGATCATTGCAGTGCCATTCGTCGCGTCCTTGCTCGCGGTGTTTTAGGTGAAACCTACAACGTTGGCGGCTGGAATGAAAAAGCCAATTTAGATGTCGTCACCACGCTGTGTGAAATTCTAGATGAACTAAAACCACGCACAGATGGTCAGTCTTACACAACTCAAATCACATTTGTCAAAGACCGTGCAGGACACGATCGACGTTATGCGATTGATGCCACCAAACTCGAGCGCGAACTTGGTTGGAAACCTGCAGAGACCTTTGAAACAGGAATCCGTAAAACAGTTCAATGGTATCTCGAAAATCAAGCATGGGTTGATCGCGTCACCAGCGGCGACTATCGTGATTGGGTCAATCAACAATACACGCATGAATAATCCATGTTGAGAATATTATTATTGGGAAAAAATGGTCAAGTTGGTTGGGAACTACAACGTGCTCTCAGTCCTTTAGGAGAGCTTCGTGCATGTGACCGTACCGAAGCAAACTTAGATGACCCAGAATCCTTGCGCCAACTCGTTCAGGATTACGCGCCAGATGTGATTGTCAACGCCGCGGCATATACGACAGTAGATAAAGCAGAAAGTGACATTGATAGTGCTCGTCGCGTAAACGCACAATCACTTACCATCCTTGCAGAAGAAACCAAGCGTTTAAATGGCTGGCTCATTCACTACTCAACCGATTATGTGTTTGATGGCACCAAAGATGGCTTCTATCTGGAAAATGACCTCACCGCTCCACTTAGCATCTATGGACAAACCAAACGCGATGGTGAGATTGCGATCACAGAATCTGGTTGCAAACATTTAATCTTTAGAACAAGTTGGGTCTTTGCCAGTCGCGGCAGCAACTTCGCAAAAACGATGCTTCGACTCGCCGCTGAACGCGACAGCTTAAATGTCGTTGCTGATCAATTCGGTGCCCCTACCAGCGCAGAACTGATTGCTGACGTTACAGCACTGTCCATCTATCGTTTGCAGCATGACGCTGTACTCGCTCAACGTGCTTCGGGCATTTATCATTTGGTTGCATCAGGCGAAACAAGCTGGCATGGTTATGCACAATTCGTCATTGCCGAAGCAATCCAATGTGGCGCTTCCTTCAAAGTACAACCTGAGCAAGTAGGTAGCATTCCAGCATCAGCCTATCCAGTACCAGCTGCGCGTCCACAAAACTCAAGACTAAACACCGAAAAGCTACGTCAACAACTAAATATCCAACTTCCACCATGGCAATACCATGTCAGGCGGATGGTGCAAGAGTTGATCTCTTAACTACTCGCAAAAAGAATTTACAGTATCAACCAATTTAATTTAATGATTGAACAAGAGAAACAGTAATGAAACGTAAAGGAATTATTTTAGCTGGCGGTTCAGGAACACGCCTACATCCAGCCACATTAGCCATATCGAAACAACTTTTGCCTGTTTACGACAAACCGATGGTTTACTACCCATTGTCCACCCTGATGCTGGCTGGCATCCGTGAAATTCTCATTATTTCAACCCCTCAAGATATTCCTCGTTATCAACAACTTCTGGGTGATGGCAGCCAATGGGGACTCAGCCTCAGCTACGTAGTGCAGCCCAGCCCTGATGGTTTGGCACAGGCCTTCATCCTCGGAGAAGAATTTATTGGCGATGATCATTGCGCCCTTGTACTCGGTGACAATATTTTCTTTGGTCATGATTTCAGTCAATTACTTGCCAATGCAAACAACAAAGAATCTGGCGCAACGGTATTTGCTTATCATGTCCATGATCCAGAACGTTACGGTGTTGCTGAATTTGACGCATCAGGCAAAGTCTTATCATTGGAAGAAAAGCCTAAACAGCCAAAATCAAACTACGCCATCACTGGGCTTTACTTCTACGACAATCAAGTTGTTAAACTTGCCAAACAAATCAAACCATCGGCTCGTGGCGAACTAGAAATCACTGATCTGAATCAGCTGTATTTAAATCAAGAGCAACTCTCTGTCGAACTAATGGGGCGTGGTTATGCATGGCTCGATACAGGAACACACGACTCATTGCTAGAAGCCAGTCAGTTCATCGCCACCGTCGAAAAACGTCAGGGACTCAAAGTTGCTTGCCCAGAAGAAATTGCATTCCATAATCAATGGATCACCCCAGAAAAACTGGCTGAACTTGCCAAACCGTTAGCAAAAAATGGATACGGCCAATATCTATTAAACCTTCTTAAAGAGCAGATATTTTAATGCAAGCCACTCGATTAGCCATTCCTGAAGTCGTGTTGTTTACACCGAAGTTTTTTGGTGATGAACGAGGTTTCTTCTTCGAAAGCTTTAATCAAGCCGCTTTTGAAGAAGCGACTGGTCTACAACGCATTTTTGTGCAAGACAATCACTCCAAATCACAGCGTGGGGTATTACGTGGATTGCATTACCAGCTTGACCCTATGGCACAAGGTAAGCTAGTTCGTGTAGTACAAGGCGCTGTATTTGATGTTTCCGTAGATATTCGCAAACATTCACCAACATTCGGACAATGGGTCGGTGAAATTCTTTCCGCTGAAAACAAAAAACAGCTGTGGGTACCTGAAGGTTTTGCACACGGGTTTGTGACGCTTTCTGATACCGCAGAATTTTTGTACAAAACCACCAATTTCTATACACCTAGTCACGAACGATCTATTGCTTGGAATGATCCTGACTTAGCAATTGACTGGCAATTTGAAGGTATACCATTATTATCTGGTAAAGATCAGCAAGCCCCATCTTTCAAAGATGCTGAGATTTTTAGTGGATAACAGTGATGCTACAAGGTTCACCTTGTTCAACTGATCTTCATATATTAGAATCTCCCTCTTTATCTTTTTTCAGTTACTGTTAAAAACGGATACAAGAAAATGGAATCATTGCCGCATAGAAATACTATTGCGGTATATTTTGCGAGATGTTACTTGCATCTCTCCGTGGCTTTCAAATTTAGACTATTCAATGCGCATCAGCTACCTTCAAAATTTTAGCGTAATCTATCAAGATGCTTTATTTGATTTCACAAATCAATTAATCAGTAAATCTCAATGGCAAAGGCTTCTCGCCCGCGCACATCAAGCAAATCTGTCTCAAGCTATACACCAACTACAAGCAGGCGAGATTAAAAATCCAACTGAACATCGTCAAGTCTTACACACCGCATTACGCGCAGCATCAGGTCATCCAAGTGCCTCAATGGACGCTCATGTACAAGATGCTATCCAAGTACGTGCTCAAATGCGTGATTTTGTAAACAAATTACATGCAGGTCAAATTACAGGTTCCACAGGCAAGCCAATCCGAACGATTGTTAATATTGGAGTAGGCGGTTCTAATCTCGGCTCTCGTCTTGTTACAGAAGCTCTTGCACGATATAAAGCCACCAATATTCAAGTTTTCTTTGTTGCCAATATTGATGCTGATGATCTTTATGAGGTTTTACAGCAAATCAACCCTGAAGAAGTCTTATTCTTAGTCACAAGTAAAACCTTTACAACTCTTGAAACCATGCAAAATGCCTCTGCTGCAACTCAATGGCTAGAGCAAAAGTTGAATCTTGATCGTAAACAAATTATCGCTCATCATTTTATTGGAATTACGGCTAATTCGCACAAAGCAGAAGTTTTCGGTATTCCAAGCCAATCTATATTTAGGTTCTGGGATTGGGTAGGTGGACGGTTTTCCCTCTGGTCTGCGGTCGGTTTGCCTATTGCTATTTTAGTCGGCATGGATCATTTTGAGGCCTTGCTTGCAGGCGCAAGATCGATGGATGATCATTTTTTTACGGCTCCACTCGAAACCAATATTCCTGTTATTATGGGATTGATTGGTCTTTGGAATATTGAAGATAACCATGCTGCTGGATTGTCGATTGCGCCATATTGCCATGGTTTAAGATCTTTTCCAGCCTATCTACAGCAATTAGAAATGGAGTCTAATGGCAAAGGAATCGACATAGACGACAAACCGATCATCTATCGCACTGCGCAAGCTGTCTTTGGTAGTGTTGGGAGCAATGGTCAACACGCTTACTTTCAAATGTTACATCAAGGTAACCGTCAGATTCCGACAGATTTTATTGCAGTCGCAGAAGACCCTCATATTTTTTCTGGACACCAAGATCAGCTGTTAGCCAATTGCTTTGCGCAAAGTTCTGCGCTTGCAGAGGGTCGATTCTATCCAAACGAACCTCATAAGACATGCTTAGGTGGACAACGCTCAAGTATGATTATCTTACCCAAACAAGATCCTTTCTCGATTGGACTTTTACTTGCTGCTTATGAACATAAAATTTTTGTACAAGCACATCTCTGGCGTATTAATGCATTCGATCAATGGGGAGTGGAACTGGGAAAATCTCTGGCACACGATATTTTGCCAACGCTCAAAGGCGAGCTTAACGATAGTTCGCTGGATGACGTGACAAGAAACCGAATTGAATTTGTGAAAAAATGTCGCACTAAACAATGAATACTGTTGATAGCCAATTGATTTATTAAATGAATAAAATGCAATACAAACCGATGACCAATTGAACCAAAGGCATAACTATACATGGTGAACTGTAAATGAGCTTATTAAAATGGGTCGATTTTCCACCACTTGGTGATGATCGAGGTTCTCTCGTTGCCTTGGAAGGCAGCAAAACCGTGCCTTTTGAAATTAAACGTGTTTACTATATTTTTGGAACCCAACAAGGCGTTGCTCGAGGCTTCCATGCGCATCACAAGCTTCAACAAGTTGCCATTTGTGTCACTGGTAAATGCCGCATGATTTTGGATGATGGTATAAATCGAGAAGAAGCTTGGTTAGATTCACCGACCAAAGGACTCGTGATTGGTGATTTGACGTGGCGTGAAATGCATGATTTCAGTCCAGATTGTGTGTTACTGGTCCTTGCCAGTGAACATTATGATGAAAATGATTACATTCGAAACTATGATGACTTCGTAAAGAGAGATAACTAATGAGTATTCATCCACTTGCCGTTGTGTCTGAAAAAGCGATCATCGGTACAAATGTAAAAATTGGGCCCTTCACGATTATCTACGATCATGTAAAAATTGAAGATAATGTAACCATCGAGGGGTATTGTGAGATTGGTGTGTCCAATCATTTATCAGGTGGCGAGTCATTAGTCATCGGACAAAACTCTCACATCCGTTCGCACAGTATTTTCTACGAAGGCTCTACTTTTGGCGAAAAGCTCACAACTGGTCACCGTGTAACTGTTCGTGAAAAAACCATCGCGGGCAAAAACCTACAAATTGGCACACTTTCAGATATTCAGGGGCATTGCACAATAGGGGACTATGTCCGTTTTCATAGCAATGTTCACATTGGGCAAGCAAGCCGTATCGGCAACTTTGTTTGGATCTTCCCTTACGTCGTGTTAACCAATGATCCACACCCACCGAGTAACACTCTGATTGGGGTTACTGTAGAAGACTATGCTGTCATTGCGACGATGTCTGTCGTTTTACCTGGGGTCACTATCGGGAAAGGCACCTTGATTGGCGCACACTCCTGCGTCAATCGTAATACTGAAGCAGAGATGGTTTATGTCGGCTCTCCCGCCAAGAAAATTTGTGCGACGGGCGGAATTCGCTTGCAGGATGGCTCTAACTTGAACGCCTATCCTTGGGTCAATCATTTTAACCGTGGATATCCAGATTCCGTCATCGAAGCATGGAAACGTGGAGAACATGGCTTAACAGGTGGTCAGCAAGCATGAGTCAGACTATTCCATTCCTAGATTTGAAAGCCATCAACGCCAATTATCGCGAAGAACTCATCGCAGCCTGTACTCGCGTGATTGATTCTGGCTGGTACATTGCAGGCAAGGAGCTCAGCCAGTTCGAAAGTGAATTTGCCCAGTACTGCGGAACAAAACACTGTATTGGTGTGGCAAATGGTCTAGATGCGTTGATCTTAACACTGCGTGCTTGGAAAGAACTTGGCAGACTCAAAGACGGTGACGAAGTCATTGTGCCTGCCAACACCTATATTGCCAGCGTCCTCGCAATTACCGAAAATAATCTCGTCCCTGTCTTGGTCGAACCCAATGCATCGAGTTTGAATCTCTGTCCTCAGAAAATCCAAGCGGCGATCACTGCAAAAACACGCGCGATTTTACCTGTGCATTTGTATGGACAACTTGCGGACATGCCAGCATTACTAGATATTGCTCGGCAGCACGGTTTACTCGTTTTGGAAGACTCCGCACAAGCCCATGGTGCAAACATTGATGGACGTAAGGCCGGCAACTGGGGTGATGCTTCTGGCTTTAGCTTTTATCCGGGTAAGAACTTGGGCGCATTAGGTGATGCAGGTGCGATCACCACCAATGACAACGAACTTGCTCAAACACTCCGCGCTTTACGCAACTACGGCTCTCACGAAAAGTATAAAAACCTTCATCAAGGGGTCAACAGTAGACTCGATGAAATACAAGCCGCAATGTTGAGCATCAAACTTAAATATTTGGATGAACAAACCGCACACCGCCGTCAAATTGCTCAAACCTATATGAACGGCATCAAAAATCCAGCCATCACATTACCCATTGCAGCTGAACTCTCCCCAGTGGAGTTTAGCAACCATGTCTGGCATTTGTTTGTTGTGCGCTGCCAAAACCGTGATGCGTTACAAAAGCATCTTGCGGATCATGGCATACAGACGCTGATTCACTATCCAATTCCGCCCCACAAACAGCAAGCTTATGTGGAGCTAAATACGCTGAGTTTTCCGCTGACTGAAGCGATTCATCAGCAAGTATTGAGCTTACCCATCGGATCGACAATGACAATTGAGGAAGCTAAATTAGTGACCCAAGCCTGTAATCTGTTTAATACAACAACATAATGACTCTGATCAAAACCAGCCTACTCAATGGCATTGCCATGATCATCAGGATGCTGACCTTACTCGGCCTCAACAAGATCCTAGCCATCTATGTTGGTCCATCTGGCTATGCTGCGCTTGGGCAGTTCCAGAACGCGGTACAAATGATCACCACCTTCGCCAGTGGTGCCATCAACATAGGTGTGACCAAGTACACTGCAGAATATTATGAGGATGAGCTCAAACAGCGACAGGTTTGGCGCACAGCTGGCACCATTGCGCTTATCGGATCAATCCTCACAGGTTTCATCATTGCAGTATTTAATCAACCATTAGCCGCTTGGTTTTTAAAAAATAATGATTTTGGCGGGGTGTTTCTTTGGTTCGCTGCCACACTGGTCTTCTTTACCTTTAATACCCTATTACTCGCCATCTTAAATGGCAAAAAAGCCATTGGCCGCTATGTCATGGCTAATATTGCGGGCAGCATTTTTGCCTTCATCGCAACCACAATCCTTGCCATTCAATGGGGCTTGTATGGTGCGTTAATTGCGCTGGCAATTTACCAGTCGATTACTTTTTTTGTGACTTTATTGATTTGCTACAACACCCACTGGTTTAAGATTGATTACCTGTTTGGCAAAATTGATCGCCAAACCGCTCTGAATCTGGGGAAATATACCGCAATGGCACTCACCACGGCGGCCTGCGTTCCCATCAGTCAAATTCTAATTCGAGAGCACTTAGGCGAGAACTTCGGCTGGAATGCAGCAGGATATTGGGAAGCCATATCGCGACTCAGTAACGCTTATCTCATGCTCGCGACAACGACGCTCAGCGTATATTATTTACCGAAACTTTCGGAACTCAATAATTCCGAGCTGATAAAGAAAGAAATTATTCAGGGTTATAAAGTGATCCTCCCAATCGCAGCTTTGGGTGGATTGAGCATCTATCTGTTGCGCGATTTTATTATTGTCTTGCTGTTCACCAAAGATTTCTCTCCGATGCGTGAATTATTTGCCTGGCAAATGATCGGTGATACGCTAAAAATTGGAAGTTGGATTCTAGCTTTTGTCATGTTAAGCAAGGCAATGACGACATTATATATTTCTACAGAAATCATTTTCTCAATCAGCTTTGTCATGCTGACTTGGTTATTTACAAAGACATTAGGGCTACAAGGTGTGGTTGTGGCTTTTGCGGTGAATTACGGCATTTATTGGGCTGTCATGCTTTTTTATCTGAAAAAAAGATTCTAAGTTACAGGCTATAGACTATGAGCATGTTAGAAAATATCGTCATATATAACCCGAATGAAAATTTTGGTGGTGCGGAAGTCGCGTTTTTAAATTTTATAGAAATTCTTTCAAAAGAATCTAACTATACATTCCAAGTAGTCATTCACCCCAAATCTAGGTTTGAAGAGACTCTATTAAAATTAAACAACCCGAATACCGAGATTATCTACAAACAAGATTATGAATATAAAGAGAATAATGACTCTTTATTTCTGTTCAACGGACAAACATTAAGGTGGTTCGAAGACACCTTTCAGCTACGCCCAAAAAATATTCGGATCTGGTTGATGCATCCCGATGAACTCGGGGCGTATTGTGTGAAAGGTTTTTATAAAATAAAAATTCATTTTGGCGAAAAAATAGCGAGTATCTACTTCTCGTTTTTTTCGTTATTTCATAAAAATCAAATCGGATTCATATCTAAAATCATCCATGATGATCATTTAGCTTATATGGACGGTTCGGTTCGTCATAACTCTATGCTAATTCTACAGAAACTAGACATTTTCACAGAAAAAAATTATAAATATCTTCCTGTTTATTCTCAAAATAAATCGACATTCAAAGTCAGAGAGAATGCGCCACAACAAGTTAAGAATATATATTACTTCGGAAGGGTTGAAGACTTCAAAACTTTGGCTCTATGCGGACTGATTGACGATATCGCCGCTTTTGATAAAAATTTGAATTTGCATATTATTGGTTCAGGCAGCGACATGGATCATATAAATGCTTATGCTTCGAAATTAGGCGTTTCATTACACATTCATGGCTTCTTACATCGTGATGTCGCTTCAGCCTTAATTCATAAGGAAGCTGATCTCTGCTTTGCAATGGGTATTGCTGCGTTAGATTGCTCTGTTGCACAAGTCCCTGTTGTTGTACTCAATCCTTCTTATTCTAAGCCTCCTAAAGAAAGATATAACTTTCTCTATGAAGAAACTGAATTTGGGGTTGGAGACTTTCTCACTCAATCTATGCGACCAAGCAAGAAAGAAAAATTAAAAGATTTTAATGAGATATTGAACATTGTGAATGCAGACTGGGTGAGCCAAGCGAGCCAGTCTTATAAACACTCGGATCAGGTTAACAACCAAGATAACTTCCTAGATGGAATCCAGACTTTATTATGGAAATAATATTCCTTATCTTTGTTGTGTCACTTATTTTTGGATTTCGTAAAATAAACGGTATCCGCTTTGACTATGCCAACATCATTTTTTGGATCGGTATCATTGTCTGCTCGCTATTGGGTGGCGGTGGAATCGCTTTTGGTTTTTTTGATTGGTCGTATTTCGTCAAACCCATAATCAATGAAATTGATCTAAAGTTATTTTCTATATCGGCATTAATTTATGCCAGCTTATTGTTTTTATTAACTTATTTCTTGGTATCTGGGTCAACCCAAAAAAGATGGGAACAGTACTGTAAACAAAAGACATCATTCTCTCTTGAAGATGAAGTCTATTTCTGGATTTTGTTTATTATTACAGTTTTAGCAACGTTCATTTACTTTTATCAAATGCATCCATCACCATTATATATGCTTTTAAATGGGACAGACCCTATACTTATTGCAGAGCGAAGACTTGAGTTATCTAAGCATTACGACTTGTATGGTTCAACATATATCAAGACCTTATCGCTACTACTCTCTCAAATTATATTTTTAATGTCATTCGTACGATATTTGAATAGTCGTGGAAGCTTGTCTATTTGCGTTTTTTCTTTCCTACTCGCCCTCATGGCGGTTATAGGTTCGGGCGAAAAAGCCCCGATGATTAATTTATTCTTGGCTGCAATGTGTGCTGTCACCTATATGTCTGTCAAAATTCCCAGACGAATATTTATTAGTTCTATTTTTGTCCTTTCTATCCTGTTCCTTGCTTTCTATGCTGCCGTTATGGGGACGCCTCTTTCGGATTTAACATATAAAGTCACGGAAAGAATATTTGTTGCTCAAGTTATTGCTGTATTTGACTCTTTCTTAGCCTATCCCGATCAACTCAGCTTCATAAACTTGGATAGCCTATCATTACCGCTTTTAGATGTCAGTCGTGAACCTGCATCCTCTGAGATTTTGACACTTTTTTATAACGAAATGCGGAACTGGGGAGCTTGGAATGTAAATGGGCTCTACCTTCATGAAGCATGGGCGAATTTTGGCTATTTAGGTTTGATGCTATCGCCTATTTACATAGGGTTAATTAACGGGCTTGTTGTTAAGTTATTTTTTCATGTACGTAAAAATACGATTAACGTAGCTTTATTCTCTTTTATATCAGGCAATTTGCTCTATTTCACAACAGGATTTAATGGATATTTATTTAATCTGCAATATATCGCTTTGCCTTGTGTTCTTATATTTGTTTGGGTTTTCTGCAAATTCACAATTTCTACAATCAAATCAAATCATCAATCACTTCATAATTTAGATTCTCACCATATTGACGTGGATTACAAGTCATGAAATCAGAAAAACCAATTGTTATATTTGACCTCTGTGGCACACTCTATGACTCAAACACAACGTTCGACTTTATTCGTTTTTTGCGACCGCTTTATGCTTTGATAATTTTTAGTTTACCACTCAGAATTCTTGCTAAGTGTCTATCAATTGCATCAAACATTGATCTCATTCGAACACTCGCAATTTATGGCTATAAAGGATTCAGCCAAGATCAGCTTCTTCAACAAGCAGAGAGATTCATCACTGACGTATTAGAAAATAAAAAAATTCTTGAAGCAGATGAGCTTCTGCTCCAATACTGTCAAGATAACTCGGTAACCGTTTACCTTGCATCCGCATCTATTGATCCGATTGTGCAGTTGGTCGCACGGCAATACGCGGTTAGTTATATTAGTAGTCAACTTGAATATATAAATGGTAAATCTTCAGGAAAATTGAGTGTAGATTTGTTGGGCGACAAAAAGAAATATCTAGAAACTACTCACTATCAACTAGTGGTTACAGACAACAAATCTGACATTGATCTCATTCTCGCATCAGAAAAATCATACATTGTGACTAAAAAGAAAAATGTGAGCCATTGGCAAAAGAAGTTAAGAACGCAAGACATCATCTTGAAGATTATATGAGACGACCTTAAATGATTTTATACCCATTTTTGCCTGGATTATATTTTGTTGAGACTCGACTCAAAGGGCTCACACAAAAGATATCATGGATCATTATTTATTTAATTCCAATATTTACCTTCTATTTCTGGAATATATCTAAGGTCACCGTATCATCTTCTATCGCATTAGTGCTCGCTATCATTCTCGTCAATCTCATTTATGAAAACGGGTATATACAAAATGACGTTTGGACAACGAGACGCGAGTCCAAGCCTACCCAGCGACTATCAGAACTAGATTCTGATTTTATTTTTAAACATGCGGTTCTGATTTTTTCTGTGCGCTTGCTTTGGTTTGTTGTGCTCACTGCAGCCTTGTCCATGATCGTAAAATTGAGTTATTTCATCCATTTTATATACGGAATAATTTTACTCCAAGGCATTTTCTCCACTTATAACTTGTTCAGGTCTAAGGTAAATCTTTATCTAATACTACCTTTATCCTATCTGCGTTTTTACTTGCCACTATTAATATTAGTGTCTATCAATGATAACTTATATTTTTTGTTATCTCTTTTTTTGCTCTATCCTGTTCCAAAGTTCTTAGAGTTTTGTAAGCAACCACGATATGGCATGCATTTGGTATCTAAAATTGTCGGGAATATTGATCGTTTTCGGGTGTTTTATTATCTCTTCTTAATCGTCATATCATCGGTCATATTTTACTTTTCGAATATTCCACATTCCGATTTTCTTCTATTTATCTCAACCTTCTATTTTTTATATCGTTTATCTGGTTACCTGTTGATTAAGAGGAGCGCTCGTTTTAATCGCGCAGTACTCAAAGGCGCCAAGGAGGAGTATCGTAAGTGAGTTTTTCAGTTTTGATGTCTGTCTACATAAAAGAACAACCGCATTATCTCGCAGAATGCCTTGAAAGTTTGTCAAAACAAACTCTCGCCGCCCCAGAAATTGTTTTGGTGGAAGATGGAAAGATCACGGATGAATTAAATGCTGTGATCGATCAGTACTGTTCTACACTGCCAATTAAACGAGTCAAACTGGAAAAGAACCAAGGGTTAGCTGTTGCCCTCAATGAGGGGCTTAAACAGTGTACATATGAACTCATTCTTCGTATGGATGCAGATGACGTTGCGCTTCCTGTTCGCTTCGAACGTCAAATTCAGTTTATGCAACAAAATCCAAATATCAGCGTCGCAAGTGCTTGGATTGAAGAACGAAATTCGATGACGGATGAGAAGGGTTTTCTTAAAACGCTCCCAGAAAAACACTCTGATATTTTAAGATTTGCTAAACATCGTAGCCCTGTTAGTCACCCAGTAGTGATCTTTAGAAAAAGCGATGTATTAGCTTCCGGGGGATATCCTGTGATATTTCCTGAGGATTATGCGCTTTGGTCTTTCATGTTGGTACAAGGTTATTTATTTGCGAACATTCCTGAAGTTCTTTTATATATGCGGACAGGTGAAGCATTTATAGATCGACGAGGCATCGACTTTTTTAAAGGAGAGATTAAGTTACTCAAATACCAAAAATCTATCGGATTCTTAAATACCGCTGAATACCTAAGTAATTTGATTTTAAGAGCAATTATACGAACCCCTCCCCGATCCATTAGAAAACTTTTATATAAAACACTGCGATAAGCTATAACTTCAGGACATTGAATATGAAACTTTTGATTACTGGTGGTGCAGGTTATATCGGATCTCACACTTTAGTTGAATTGTTATCCGCAGGGCATGATATTGTTGTTTTAGACAATCTATGCAATAGCTCACAAGAATCCCTAAGACGTGTAGAGCAAATTACTGGAAAAATACTGACATTTATCCATGGAGATATACGAAATCGTATTTTGCTCGACCATATATTTAACACACATAAAATTGATGCCGTAATACACTTTGCTGGTTTAAAAGCTGTTGGTGAGAGCGTAAAAAATCCGATGGATTATTATGACAATAATGTCATAGGTAGCCTCACTTTATGCCAAGCTATGGCAGAGGCTCAGGTCTTTCACCTCGTTTTCAGCTCATCGGCAACTGTATATGGTGAACCCGAACTAATGCCTATCGCAGAAACATGCCCCACTGGAACTCCTACAAATCCTTATGGCTGCTCAAAACTCATGGTAGAGCAAATACTAACTGATGTAGCTGCATCAGACCCTCGCTGGTCTGTTGCCCTACTCCGTTATTTTAATCCTATCGGTGCGCATCCAAGTGGACTAATCGGTGAAGATCCCAATGGTCCTCCTAATAATTTAGTTCCTTACATCAGTCAAGTAGTAATCGGCAAATTAAAAGAGTTGTCCGTATATGGAAATGACTATCCCACAACAGATGGTACGGGAATACGAGATTATATTCACGTAGTAGATTTAGCAAAAGGTCATATAGCAGCACTTAATTTTATCTGTAAACAACAAGGACAACATGTATGGAATCTAGGAACAGGTGTTGGCTATTCCGTACTAGAAATTATCGCAGCTTTTGAAAAAGCTGCATGTCAGCACGTGAAATTTCATATTGTTCCACGTCGTGCAGGCGATATTGCTAAATGTTGGTCTGACCCATCTAAAGCAATACACGAACTAGGCTGGAAAGCTGAACTTGACTTAAAAGATATGATGGACGACACTTGGCGCTGGCAGTTGAATAATCCAAATGGTTATCAGGTATAATCAATCAAATATCGCCCAACCATAACATATAATTGCACATATGTTTTTATAGCATAGCATTTATATTCTTACTGTTTATAGAGGTTCAAGTTGTCTGTCGAAATTGTTGTATTACCTGTAGCTGGATTAGGGAGTCGTTTTCTTCCTGCAACTAAAGTTACTCCAAAGGAAATGTTACCTATTGTTGATGTTCCTCTTATACAACTTGCTGTCGAGGAAGCCGTTAGAGCTGGTATCCGAAAAATTGTTCTCGTCACAAATCCAGTCAAACCGACGATAGAAGCTCATTTTAGAGAAGCAGTAGAATTGGAGTCTATACTAGCAAAAAAAGGCAACAAAACAGGACTCAAAGCAGTTCAAAACACTTTGTCGGATGGCGTTGAGTTTCATGTAGTCTTCCAGTACGAAGCATTAGGACTGGGTCATGCTGTGCTCTGTGCCAAAGACGTGGTTGGGAATCGTCCATTTGCCGTCATGTTACCTGACGATTTGATCGATAGTCGTGGTAATGGATGCTTGTCCGACATGGTTGACTTATACAATGAAACCGGTTCGTTTTCTTTAGCTGTTGAAAATGTCGCTCTTGAGCACACTAATCGTTATGGTATAGTTGTTTCAACAACTGAACGAATTACAGAACTCGTTGAGAAACCCGATCCTGAAGTTGCTCCAAGTACACTTGCTATAGTTGGTCGATACATATTACCTTCGGAAATATTTTCTGTTTTAGAGAAAGTTGAAACTGGTGCTGGAGGGGAAATTCAGTTAACGGATGCCATTCAACGGTTATTAAAAAGCTACATTTTTAAACCACATCAGCTAAATGGTATACGCTACGATTGTGGCAGTAAATTAGGTCACTTACAAGCGAACTTGGTATATGCATTTAAAGACCCTGAATTAGCTAGAAAGCTCAAGATATGGTTAAAAAATGATTTTTTACCTAAGATGATGATAGATAATACTTGAATTCACAGCCCCAAACGGTTCGAATTCTAGAACCTGAGTAAATAGATCGTGTATTACCAAACAATCAAACGTATATTTGACATTCTAGTAGCTCTGTTACTCACTGCACTACTATTGCCTGTTGCCTTTATTGTGGCATGTTTGATCAAACTCGAAAGTCATGGTCCTATTTTCTTTAAGCAAGCACGAACAGGTCGATACGAACAACCTTTTTATATTCTTAAATTCCGAACAATGCGCCACGAATCTAAAGGATTAAATATCACTGCATGTGGTGATGATAGGATCACTCGTATCGGTAAAGTATTGCGAAAAACAAAACTCGATGAAATCCCACAACTCGTCAATGTACTCAAAGGTGAAATGAGTATTGTTGGTCCTCGCCCAGAAGTTGTATCTCATCTTCAGCATTATCATATGAGTGTTCGAAATATTATCTTTTCAGAACGTCCAGGAATCACGGATCTTGCTTCGCTGCTTTATATTCATGAAGAGCGTCTTTTAGCAGAATCCAATAATCCTGTTCAAACTTACTTTGAAGTTATTCTTCCTGAAAAAAATCGCTTACGCGTTCGACATATTGTTCAGCAATCTATCCTGTTTGATCTCAAAGTTATCATCTGGACTGCTCTAAAAATTATTTTTAGAAATCATATGCCTATCATCGATTGCCCAGTTGATGCTACAAATGATTTATCTATCCCGAATTCTGTGCATGAACATTCTCATCCATTAAAAATGGATTAGACTCCTAAACTTTTTCAACTCGCTCACAGTTCATTAACTCATTTTTTAAATAGTATGTAGAAATTATGCCAACCTCTTTAAAATCCAATCCGAATTCTACTAATAATGACAATATTGATAATGACTTGAAAGATATATTAGACATTATTCAACTAACGCTCCTTCATTCATGGCGCTTCATCCTCAGTCTAAGTTTATTATTTGCATTGGGTGGATTTATATTAGCATTACTTATGCCTAAACAATGGGAGGCTACCGCCACATTACATATTGGTCGGATACCCGCAAATTTAGGGGTGGAATCTAAGCTCATTGAAGATCCACTACAAACGGTGGAACGTATTAAATCCCTAGGATTTCAACAAAAAGTTCTTACTGATCTTGGCTTGCCCATAGAAAAAGGAGAAGATCAGCGCTCTGATATACTGTTGGGCTCTCTTAAAGGGATTTCTATTCAAAATACTGAATTTTTAAATTTGTCTGTTCGTGGCTATAGTAAGAATGATGCAATAAACAGCTTAAAAATCGTTACAAAAGAGATTCAAGCAATTCATCTTGTAATTACCCAGCCTTTTAGAAATTACACTCAAAAAGAATCGCTCATAATTGCAAAGAACCTTAATGATACATCGCTAGAAGTAGTTGGTTTAAAAAGTAAAATGAGTAACATCAATAAACCAAATGCTTCATTTGCACCAAGTATTGTTGCCATTAATTTGTTGGCGGCTAAAGAAGGTGAAAGAAATTCTCTTCAAAATCAGCTAATTCAAAAAAATGCACAATTAACCGCTTTCGATGAACAAGCAACAACTTTGGTTAATAAAATCTATGTGTCATCAAAGCCCGTATTTCCTAAACGAAGTACTTTTATAGTCATCGGAGCATTATTAGGATTGTTAAGTGGTGCATGGTTAGCTCTTTTTAGATATAAAAAAGCCTGTAGTAAAACAGGCTAAATTTTCCTCCAAAAGAGCAATAATTCTTCTGTTACTTATTCACTCATGCAACACCTTATAAATCACCCTTGCCATGCCAGCGCCCAAACCATTGACACTGGCAATGTCACTTTCAGAGGCGCGTAATACGCCTTGAATCCCACCAAAATGTGTCAACAAATCCCGACGACGTTTTGGTCCTAAACCTGGAATCGCCTCCAATACCGAACCACCACGTTTTTTATCACGCTTGGCGCGATGTTTAGTAATCGCAAAACGATGCGCTTCATCACGAATCTGCTGGATTAAATGCAGGGCTTTATCATCGTGCTCTAACTGAAAACTTGTGCCATCCACGCGGTGCAACGTCTCTAAGCCCGGTTTACGCCCTTCGCCTTTGGACACGCCGATCATGAGTGGATTTAACTGTAATTTTTCCATGACTGCTTTGGCAACATTCAATTGCCCTTTACCGCCATCAATCAGCATCAGATCAGGGACAGGCTGTTTTTTATACCGCCGTTCCAGCACTTGTGCCATCGCCGCATAATCATCGCCACCAGTAATATCGGTAATCGCATATTGACGATAATCACGTTTACGCGCGCCACCTTGGTCAAAAACAACACACGAAGCGATCGGTGATTCGCCCATGGTATGACTAATGTCAAAACATTCAATCCGATCAATAGGCTGTCCAAGTACAGCGTGTAAAGCACGGAAGCGTTCATTAATTTGAATATGATTGGCAAGAGTTGCTTTTAAAGCAGCGTCAGCATTCAGTGTAGCAATTTCGAGCCACTCAGCACGATTCTCACGAACACGGGTTTTGATCGTGACTTTTTGTTGGTATTCAAGTTGCAGAGCTTCTTCTAATGCAGCTTTATCGGGTAGCTCGACATTGACAATCAATTCACTGGGCAGTTCATCCGCAAATTGGAAATAAAAAGATGCCAGAAATTCAGACAACAATTCTCCAATATCTTCATTCACTTCCAAATCAGGAAAAAAGCTCTTTCCACCCAATACCCGACCGCCGCGGACATTCATCACTTGCACGCAGACTACACCCGCCTGCTGGGCAATGGCGAGAATATCTGCCTCACCTTTAACCGTATATACCGCTTGCTGCGCTTGTACTTCACGCAACATACTCAGTTGATCGCGATAAAGCGCGGCTTGTTCAAAATCGAGTGCTTCGGCAGCGTGTTCCATTTGCCCGATCAATTTTTGATTGAGTTCGCTAGTATTGCCTTGCATGAAGTCGATGGTATTCGCAACATCGACGGCATAGCCTTCAGGAGTGACGAAACCAACACACGGCGCGCGACAACGTTTGATTTGATATTCAAGGCATGGACGTGTGCGCTGGGCGAAGAAGGTATTTTCACACGAGCGCACCATAAACATCTTTTCAAGCACGACTAACACTTCACGTGCCGCCGCCGCACTCGGATAAGGCCCAAAGAATTTGCCGTCTTGATGATTGCGTTTACCGCGACCTGCCGCCAGTCGAGGATAAGGCTGGTCGGCGGAAATAAAGATATACAGATATGATTTATCGTCGCGCAACATGATGTTGTACGGCGGTTTGTTTTCCTTGATCAGATTTTGTTCTAGGAGTAATGCTTCGGTTTCGCTGCGGGTAATCAGCGTTTCGATATTACGAATTCGGGCAACCAGCGCGCGGGTTTTCGGATGTTCGACAGTCTTGGCAAAATAAGTCGTGACGCGATTTTTTAGATTTTTGGCTTTGCCAACATACAGTAACTCACCATCCGCACCCAGCATTTTATAGACGCCAGGCAAATTAGGCAGCGTCGCAAGGATGGCGCGGATATGATCGGCGTAAAGTTCATTCATGATTGAACTTTACGACAATAAACCATCGGCAAGCAATAACGTTTCCAAGCACTGCTCTTGAATACCATAAAACGCCTTAATCGATTCAATCTGTTTCAGGATTTCAGTTTTTTTGGAGAAATTATCGCGCTTGACGGCGAGGATCATTTTGTTTTTGCTGGTATGTTCGAGCGAAACGAATTCAAAAACCTTGGTTTCATAACCACATGCTTCAAGCAATAATGCCCTCAACCCGTCTGTTAACATCTCGGCTTCCTGTCCCAAATGCACACCATGCTGCAACATCGGACGCAGTACTTGTGGACTTTGAATCTGTGGACGCACTTGCTTATGGCAGCACGGCGCACACATGATGATCGACGCGCCCAAACGGATGCCTGTATGCAGCGCATAATCCGTCGCCACATCACAGGCATGCAGCGCGATCATCACATCCACCGCCTCAGGATGATAACTGCGCACATCGCCTTGATAAAAATTCAAACCTTTCATCGATAAATGATCAATCACATTTCCGCAGAACTTGACCAAATCCGCCCGAAGTTCTACCCCTGTCACATCTGCGCTATAGCCTAATGTTTCACGCAAAAAATCATGAATGGCAAAGGTCAAATAACCTTTTCCCGCACCAAAATCGACGACATGGACAGGGTGCGTTTTCGGTAGGTTTAACGATTCAAAAGCATGTTGAAATACTTCAATGAACTTATTGATTTGTTTCCACTTACGCGACATCGCAGGAATCAGTTGATATTGCGCATCGGTCACGCCCAAACCTTTAAGGAATGGGCGATTGATGTCGATATGGCGAAATTTCTCACGGTCATGTGTTTTGGCGGCAACAACCGTTTCAGCCGTCTTTTGCACATGAATGCTTGGTTGATTTTTCTTATTGAATGAAAGTTGGATTTCTTCGGTTTGCAGGCGCAAGTGCACACTCTTAAAACTCTCGGCTTGGCTTTGATCCAAATAATTTTGAATCTTGGCAACGCCTTCATCAAACAAATAGTTCTTAGTCACATCTTTGGTTTGATAATGAAATACAAACGACAAATGCGGCTGACCTCTCACCTCAAGCACACGAACGGAAATCTTATTCAGTGCTTCTTCCGTTCCACGATATTTGCCCAAACTGAGCTTCACAAAACCCGATTCCGACTTGTCATTGCTGACAAGACTTGCCGTCAACATGGCAAGAAATTGTTCAGCCGCATTCTCGGTTTTATCTAAAGCACTTTCGGCAGCAATCATGTATTGGTCATCAGAATAGAAAGGTGAATGGTCAAATTATAGCAATTTAGCCAAGACCATCGCTTGGCTTGTGGCGTCTATAACCTTGCATTAAGCAAAAAGGCGGATAAAACTATCCGCCCTTTCAAATTACAACTCAAAAATTTTTACGCAACAATCACGCGCGCAATGGCTTTCTTACCCGCTTGAATCACGACGTTCGCACCGCCAGCCAGACTGAAAGATGCATCGACGACCACGCCATCCACTTTCACAGAACCACGCGCCAAGGCATCTTTCGCTTGCGCTGCATTCTTGGTCAGATTCGCACGACTCAGCACACTGGTAATAAACAAAGCAGTTTGCCCTTCGAGTGCCAACGTCACTTCTGGAATGTCATCAGGAATTTCGCCATCGACAATCCGATTGCCCGCGCTTTTGTGTGCATTTGCAGCAGCATCCGCATCGTGGAAACGTTCAATCAGTTCCAATGCAATACGTTTTTTTAACTCTTGCGGATTCAAACCATTCGCCATTTCCGCGAGGAAGCCATTAACCTCTTCCATTGGACGGAAACTCAGTAATTCAAAGTAACGCGGAATCAAACTATCAGGCATCGACAGAATTTTCTGATACATGCTGCCCGCTGAATCATGCACGCCAATGTAATTTTGCAGCGATTTGGACATCTTCTGCACACCATCCAGACCTTCAAGAATCGGCAAGGTAATGCAAATCTGCGAACTTTGCCCGTATCGCGCTTGCAGCGTACGACCCATCAGCAGGTTAAAGGTCTGATCGGTACCGCCTAGCTCCACATCCGCTTGTAATTCAACCGAATCGTAACCTTGTACCAACGGATACAAGAACTCATGAATCGCAATCGACTGCTGCGCTTTAAAACGCTTACTGAAATCATCCCGCTCCATCATGCGCGTGACCGTGTATTGCGATGCCAAGGCAATCATGTCCGCAGCGCTTTTCTTTTCAAACCACGTTGAATTAAAAACAATTTTTGTTTTAGCAGGATCAAGAATTTTGAACACCTGTTCTTGGTAGCTCTTGGCATTTTCTAACACTTGTTCACGCGTCAGCGGTGGGCGCGTTGCGCTTTTTCCCGTTGGATCACCGATCATCGCAGTGAAATCGCCAATCAAGAAAAAGATTTCATGACCTAATTCCTGAAATGTACGCAATTTATTCAGTAATACGGTATGACCTAGATGCAAATCAGGTGCCGTTGGATCAAAGCCTGCTTTAACGCGTAACGGACGGTTTTCTTGGAGTTTTTTGAGTAATTCGTCACGTTGAATAATGTCACTTGTGCCACGCTCAATCAGCGCGAGTTGTTGTTCCGCAGGAAGAAAAGTCGTCATAACCTGAATCAATAAATGCAGTAATATTGCGCGATATTTTAGCCTTTTTTAACATTGATGAGTTAGTGATAAATGCGTGTTTGAGTTACTCTATTCATCAACGACATTCACCACGCGACAATCAACAAACAAATCATGGAACAACAAATGAAACAGGACATTTTTATTGGCGTCATGTCAGGAACCAGTCTGGATGGCGTTGACCTCGTCGCTGTTTCGTTTAGTCCTTTGCAATTGCATGCGACATTGACCGTCCCTTTCCCAGAACAACTGCGCAATGATTTAATCGCATTAACACTTCCAGCAGACAATGAAATTGAACGCATGGGCGTCGCCGATGTCGCCTTAGCGCGTTTAATTGGTGAATCCGCAAATCGACTGATTAGCGAAAATCAGATTGATCAAGCTCAAATCTGCGCATTAGGCAGTCATGGACAGACGATTCGCCATCGCCCCGAAGCTGGATTCACTTTGCAAATAGGCGATCCAAACCTGATTGCAGAAATCACAGGCTTACCTGTTGTTTCAGATTTCAGACGCCGCGATATGGCAGCGGGTGGACAAGGTGCGCCACTAGTTCCAGCTTTTCATCAAGCAATTTTTCAAGATGAACACATAGATCGAATTATTCTAAATCTTGGTGGTATTGCAAACATTAGCGTACTACCCGCAGGACAGCCTGATCAAGTGTTTGGCTTCGACACAGGACCCGCCAATATTCTCATGGATGCATGGTGCTTTCAGCACACTGGACAAACTTTCGATCAAGACGGTGCATGGGCCGCAACGGGAATAATAGACAACATCTTACTAAATCGGTTGCTATCACATGACTATTTCTCTCGACCATTTCCGAAGAGTACAGGCCGTGAAGATTTTAATTTGACTTGGCTACAGCAACAAATCAATGCGGTGCAACAGGCAAAAAATATAACGCCAATTCAACCTCAAGACGTCCAAGCAACCCTACTTCAACTCACTGCACAAACCATCATTGATGCGATCACGCGCACTGAACTCAAAGGCGAATTATGGCTCTGTGGTGGTGGTGCATATAACCGTGCACTATGGCAAGCCATCGCACAGGGATTACCCGATTGGACACTCAAAAGCACATTAGACATGGGACTGGCGCCGACATGGGTTGAAGCCACAGCATTTGCTTGGCTCACACACCAACGCATCCATCATTTTTCAGGGAATTTGCCAGCCGTTACAGGAGCGCAAGGCTTACGTGTATTAGGCACACTGACACACCGCTAATTTGCGGTGTGTTTTTGGAAAAATAGGGAACTTGAAAATAGCTTTAACTTAGATCGAAAAAGACGAACCACAACCACATGTTGTTGTTGCATTTGGGTTTTTTACAACAAAACGAGAGCCTTCGAGCCCTTCCAAATAATCGACTTCGGAACCAACGAGATATTGATAGCTTAATGAATCAACCACCATCGCCACATCGCCATTCTCGATGCGCGCATCATCATCATTTGCAGCTTCAGCAAATGTAAATCCATAAGAAAATCCTGAGCAACCTCCACCCGTGACATAAACACGAAGCAACAAGTCGTCACTTCCCTCACCATCACGTAATTGACGTACTTTAGTCGCTGCGCGATCAGTTAAAACCATGGCAGGTGCATTCATTATTCCAATCTCCTCAACACTGACTAACGCAAGGCGATAATTCTCAAACTGGAAGAAAAATTAGTCTCTCTGCGATGCATTATCATAACACGTTCACCCTGTAGGAATAAGATTTGGGTGTAACGTCATTTTTCAAGCTTGAAGACTTAAATACACAATCCGTACGTATAGATCATCAATAAAAAACCACTGAAAAGTTTCAGTGGTTTTGAGGGGATCAAACAAAGTTTTTAAAACAATGTTGAAGCCAATTATTCATCTTCTAACGCACATTCATAGTTTGTAGGATCAAGTTTACAACGCACTTTTTTCAGTAAATGCATCATTTCTGGATCATAGGTACCATCTTTAGTGAGATCCATACGTGACGCACGCATCAGCTTGACATAACCCACTTTATCCGCCGCAGGTACGTCCATCCAATATT
This sequence comes from Aquirhabdus sp., assembly GCA_030150135.1. Taxonomy (GTDB): domain Bacteria; phylum Pseudomonadota; class Gammaproteobacteria; order Pseudomonadales; family Moraxellaceae; genus Aquirhabdus. The sequence goes on along the minus strand of JASLGO010000037.1, from coordinate 20,884 downwards.
TTGCGTCAATTTCTTTTTCAGCATTGTCAATGTATTTATAAGCAGTGCCAATCTGGGTGTTTACATATTCACGGATCTTCTGATTAGCTTCTTCGTTGGTAAACTTGCTCTTACGTACAACCATTGCCGCAGTGATTTGAACCAGTGGGAAGCGAACTACCGCACCAGTGATTTCACCATTTGGACCAGTCATCCCTTTTGCAAGTTCAAACGGTTTGAAGATCACCGCTGGACCCGCAATAATATCAACCTGATGGTTATTGAATTTACCTGAAATTGTCGTTAAGTCGACGCTGACTGGCTGCGCACCTACTTTTTGTACCAGTTTGGCCTGTGACTTATCATAATCTAGCACCGCGATTTTTTTACCAGCGGCTTTAGCCAGCGTGTTGATCTTACGATCTCCAACCATGATATAAGCTGTGCCCAGTGGAATTAAACCAACGACTTCATAATCACCTTCTACCATTTTCGGAGCCAGTTGCTTACTAGACAGCGCTTGCAATGCAACGTTTAACGCTTGTCTTGAAGGAACCGCACCAATCGCATCTAAGCTACCTGTATATTTATTAAACTGGCGAGCACGTAGATTGGTCATGATCGCACCATCACACTGACCCGCTTTGAAGTCTTCAGCAATGATCGCCTCATTGGTATACGCTTTTAATTCAACAGGATTGGTCATACCAAAACGTGGAAACTGTAATACATAGTCTTTTGCATATCCATAAGCATCACCACGCGCACCAAGCGGATCGTAGACGCATAATGTCAGTTTTGGACCTGCAGCATTCGCCGAATGAAAACTCATTGCAGCCAGAAGTGCTGCCATTGCAATTTTTTTCATGTATTACTCCATATTATGATAAACAAAGCCTGTATAGACTTACTTTGGCCCGATCAATCAACCATCGTTCTAGTCCGTTGCGCGGTATTTTTAGCCGAACTTCATTCTGAATACAATGGCGTTTACAAGATTATTTTTTCACTTTTATGCGATGAAAAGATAAAAAAGCCCAGCAACTCATCGCCAGGCTTTCTTTTAAAACAAATAAATTACAACTTATTCGTCATTCAATGCACATTCGAAGCTTGAAGGATCGCTTTGGCAACGAACTTTCTTCAGAATTGCCATCATTTTTTTGTTGTAAATGCCTTCTTTGGTCATTTCAATACGTGAATCACGCATCAACTTGATATAACCCAATTTGTCTGCTGGCGGAATATCCATCCAGTACTTGGCATCAATTGCTTTTTCAGTTTTGTTCACAACGTCCATCTCACGACTGACTTGGTTTGCAACCCAATCACGACTCTTTTGACCATAACCTGCAGGGAATTTTCCTGGACGAATCACGATATCGCCTGTCACCTGTACTACAGGGAAGCGAACAATCGCACCTTTATTACCCAAACCTTTGTAAAGCTCTAATGGCTTAAACGCAACAGCTGGCAAGCCAATCATATCAACCTGACCGTTATTGAATTTACCACCGATGGTCAACAAGTCAACAGAAACAGGTTGCGCACCCACTTTCTGAACGATCTTCGCTTGCGCTTTATCATAATCAAGCACACCGAAACGCTTACCTGCAGCTTTTGCCAAGGTGTTGATCGCACGGTCATTAACCATGATGTATGCTGAACCCAATGTTGTTACGCCAACAACTTCGTAACCATTTTGTTCCATATCTGGTGCAAGTTTCGGGCTTGCCATCACAGTAATGATTGATTTAGCTTGTGTATTACTATTTAGACCACCAATCGCATCAATCGAACCTGTGAAGCTATTAAATTGGCGAGCACGAATACCAGTCAACGCAACACCATCACATTGACCTGCTTTAAAATCTTCTGCAGCAACACGCTCATCGGTATATGCTTTCAGCGTAATATTTGCACCCCATTGCTTCGCAGCAAGTGCATAATCCTTCATCATTGCATAGTTATCGCCGTTTGCACCTGTGATGTCAAAAACACACATCGTTTGTGTGCCAGCAGCATGAGCTGCACTTGCAAGAGCAATCGCTGATGCGGCCACAGCAAATTTTAAATTTGTTTTCATCGTATATTCCCTGTAATTCCTATAGTTAATGGAGGATTCCATTGCCTATTTTTGAATGAGTATATTCTGCCCGACTTCAATCTTTTTTCAAGTATTGAATGATTGTTTTTACTGAATTCGCCAGATTCTTTATATTTTCAATACAACTTTATTCTGGTCTATATCAACTTTACAAATAGCCGCCATTACGGATAAAACTTATCCGTAATGGACACATCTTCTTTTATTCCCCATTTAAAGAACATTCAAAGCTACTTGGATCTTGCGCACATCGTACTTTTTTCAACAAACCCATCATTTTTTTATTGTAAATATCTTGCTTGGTTAAATCGATCCGTGCTTCGCGCATCAGCTTGATATAGCCTAATTTGTCATTTGCAGAAAGTTCTTCCCAATACTTGGCATCAATGCCTCGTTCGGTCTTATTAATATTCTCAAACTCTCGAGGAATCAGGCTCGTCGCCCATGTCCGACTCTTCTGACCATAGCCTTCTGGAAATTTATCGGGACGAATAATGATGTCATAGGTAATGTGAATCACAGGAAAACGAAAGATCGCGCCCTTAGTTCCCAATCCTTTGTAAAGCTCCATTGGTCGAAAGGCGAGTGCAGGCATACCCAACGCATCAATCTGACCATTATTAAACTTACCACCGATACTCATCAAATCACTTGCGACTGGTTGGGCACCAATTTTCTGGATCATTGCCGCCTGAGCCTTATCGTAATCTAAAACACCGAATTTAATTCCTGCTGCTTTAGCTAATGAGTTAATTTTGCGATCTCTGACCATGATATAGCCAGAACCCAATGACGTTACTCCTGCAACCTCATAGCCATTCTGCAGCATATCTGGCGCTAACTTAGGATTAGCCATTAAACTAATAATCATTTTTGCAGCGGCGTTACTTGGAACTGCACCAATCGCATCAATCGATCCAATAAAATTATTGAACTGACGAGCACGCAAACCACTTAACGAAATCGCATCGCATTGACCTGCTTTAAAATCCTCAAATGCAACCCGCTCATCAGGATAAGCTTTCAATACAAGATTTGCGCCCCATTGCTTCGATGCCAGCGCATAATCTTTCATCAGCGCATAGCTATCACCCTGCGTTCCAAGTAGATCAAACACACACATGGTTTGTGCTTGTGCTGAATTTGCAACCATCACTGCCGCCGCGGCAGCAAAAATCATTGAAACTTTCATACCAAAAATCCCTGTTATTGGCTACGATATTTATTTTATATAAGCACTTGTTCTCATGCTTGAACTCAGAAGTGAATATCAAGATAGAATCGCTTGGTCAGTTATCGCACACTTTCTAAATGAAAAAAAGACCCCATTTACAAAATGAGGTCTTTTCAAAAATGAGAGCTATTTAACATTACTCTCCATTTAAGGAGCATTCAAAGCTATTTGGATCCTGAGTACAGCGTACTTTCTTTAACAATCCCATCATTTTTTTGTTATAGATGCCGTCATTGGTCAAATCAATCCGCGCCTCGCGCATCAACTTGACATAACCAAGTTTGTCATTCGCCGAGATATCTAACCAATATTTCGGTTCAATTGACGCTTCTAATTTATTGATATTTTCAACTTCTCGCCCAAGCAAACCTGCAACCCAAGTTCGACTCTTTTGACCATAACCTTCCGGAAATTGGCTCTGGCGAATGATAATATCACCCATCACTTGTAGCACAGGAAAGCGAATAATCGCACCTTGAGTTCCCAAGCCTTTATACAGTTCAAAAGGTTTAAAACCCATTGCTGGCATGCCTATTGCGTCTACCTGACCGTTATTAAACTTTGCTCCAATCGTCAAAAGGTCTACCGATACGGGCTGTGCACCAACTTTTTGAACCATTTTTGCTTGAGCTTTATCATAATCCAGTACACCAAACTTAATCCCTGCAGCTTTAGCGAGAGAGTTAATTTTCTTATCTCTCACCATGATATATGCAGATCCTAAGGTCGTTACTCCTGCAACCTCATAGCTATTTTGAATCATATCACTAGCGAGTTTTGGATTTGCCATCAAGGTAATAATCATTTTCGTTGAAGTATTATTTGGTAGTGCACCGATCGCATCAATTGAACCAATAAAACTATTAAACTGGCGAGCTCGCATACCTGTTAATGCAACACCATCACACTGACCAGCCTTAAAATCTTCAGCTGCCACTCGTTCATCCGTGTATGGTTTTAATTTAAGATCAACACCCCATTGTTTTGCAGCAATGACATAATCTTTCATCATTGCATAATTATCACCTTGGGCTCCTAGAGGATCAAAAATACACATGGTTTGAGCGTGTGCAGATACCGCAATAGTTAACATCGTTGAGGCAAAAATCATTTTCACTTTCATGTGCTGATGTTCCCTTATTAATCCAATTATTCATTATGGGTTTTTATCATCTTGATACGATCAAAATATCATATAGTTCAATATAATGACCATGTAAATTTATCTTACTTCCCAGATAATCTACAAAAATACCGCGTGGATTATAACTAAAAACTTTTGAACTTTATCACTGATTTATCGATAACAATCGCTATTTTTATCGACTATTTCAACTGCGTTATACTGTATTACTAAATCTATCAGATTAATTATGTTGTTATATTAGCAGTATAAGAATTCTTATTATTAAATATGTATATTACATATACTTAATATAACCGTTTAATTTATTTTAAAATCTTAGATAACTACGCTTATGCTTTTTATGATTGCTGATCATGAACATTACTAGGTTTGTTTTATGAATCTGCATAGAAATTTGATCACTTCTATGCAGATGTTGCAAAAAAAAATCTGATTTCTAATGAAGATTACTCTTCATTTAATGAACATTCATAATTATTTGGATCTTGGCGACAACGCACTTTTTTCATCAGTCCGATCATTTTTTTGTTGTAAATCCCTTCTTTTGTCAGGCTAATACGTGCTTCACGCAGGATTTTGACATAGCCAGGCGAGACATTTGATGGAATCGTATCCCAATAGTGAGGTTCAATCGCTTTTTCAATCTTATTCACTGTTGCCATTTGACGATCTAATTGTCCTAAAAACCAAGATCTACTTTTCTGACCATAGCCATCTGGAAATTTATCTGGATGAATCAACAAATCGTACGTTGTCAGCGCAACAGGGAATTTAAATATTGCGCCTTGACTCCCCATTCCTTTATTAATCTCAAGCGGCTTAAATGCTATCGCTGGCAAAATCGTAGCGCCAACCTTGCCACTATTAAATGCTGGAGCAATCTCGTCTAACTCAAGAGGAACTGCTGTACCACCAAACTTTTCGATACAAATTTGTTGAACTTTATCAAAGGATAAAGAACCAAACTTAATTGTCGTTAATTTAGGAATCGTATTAATAGCACGATCTTTGACCATGATATAAGCGAAGCCGATACTCGTCACTCCAGCAACCTCAGTATCGCCAGTACGCAAATCAGATGCTAATTTTGGATTTGCGACAAGTGCCATAACTGTTCTAGTTTGCTCGTTATTCAACAACCCGACAGGCGATGATATGGTTCCAGCAAAATCATTAAATGCACGTGCTCGAATCCCTGTAATCGCAACACCATCACACTTCCCTGACTTATAGTCCATTGTTGCAAGTTTTTCATCAGAATAAGGCTTTAAAGTGACATCTCCTCCCCACTGCTTCGCAGCAACCGCATAATCCTTCATCAAAGAGAAATTATCTCCTTGTGAACCTAAGGGATCAAAGACACAAATCGTTTGCGCATAGGATGAAGACGCCAGTACCGTTAAAGCTGTTGCAACAGCCACTTTGATCGTTATATTCATCATTTATATCCTTATATTGAGCAGAATCATTCCGTTTCCAGCAACCAAATAGATATTGCATCTACGTTAAATCTATATAGCATTTTTCGATCATATTTTATATCTTTTATGGAATGATCAATAGTAGAATTTTTGCCTTCCACAATTTTTGTGATTAATACACGTTCAATAAAAAAAAGCGTGCTTTCGTAAAAGTTTTACAAAAGCACGCTAAGTTCTTTTCGTCGGAGGGACTATTCGTCTGTCAATGGACACTCAAAATTGGTTGGGTCTTGGCGACAACGAATTTTCTTGAGGATACCCATCATTTTTTTATTATAGACTCCATCTTTGGTGAGACCGATTCGCGCTTCACGCATAATTTTATAGTAACCAGGAGTTACTGTTGGAGATAACTCCATCCAATAGCGTGCATCAACACCTTGTTCTATCTTACGCACTTCTGACATTTGACGATCAAGCTGTCTTGCAACCCATGTCCGACTTTTTTGACCATAACCGTCAGGGAATTTATCAGGATGAATGAGAATATCGTATGTTGTTGCGGCAGCAGCAAATCTCGCAACTGCACCTTTAGTGCCAATCCCTTTATTTAACTCCAAAGGTCTGAAAGCCATCAATGGCACAAAAATAACATCCAGCTTTCCTGCATTAAACATTGGTCCTAATTCTTTTAATTCGACAGGAACAATCTTTCCATTTAGGCGATCAACAATATAACCAATGGCCTTATCATAATTAAGTACACCAAAACGCTTATCCACTAATCTTAACAATGAATTAATATTACGATTATTCACAATAACATAAGCCGAACCCAGTGATGATACTCCAACAACTTCAGTATCATTATTCACCATATCTTGTGCTAATCTGGGATTTGCCATCAATGCCACAATCGTTTTGGTTTGCTCGTTATTAATCACGCCACCAGCGGAATCAATCGAACCGACAAAATTATTAAATAATCGCGTCCGAATCCCTGTCATAGAAACAGCATCACACTTCCCTGATTTAAAATCCGTCGCAGCAAGCTGTTCATCAGAATAAGGTTTTAAATCAATATCCGCGCCCCACTGCTTCGCAGCGAGCTCATAGTCTCTCATGAATGAATAATTATCACCCGATGAGCCTAACGGATCGAAGACACATAACGTTTGTGCGTAAGACGACATCGCGAGAACAGATAATGTTGCAGCGACGATAATTTTGGCTTTGATTTGCATCATAAATTCCTTCACCCCAGATATGTAATTCATCCTTGTTTCACACTATTTGTAACATTGAATTAGTCTAGTAGCCAACTAGACTTGTTCGACAATCAAATCATTTTAAATAAGAAAATTTGCCTAGCCTAGCACAAGAGTATAACGAAATTGATTATCATAAATTACCAGAATGAATAGTCATTTTTCATAAGCCAATCTCAATTGCTGGTTATTCTATCAACAAGAAACTACAATACGCCCCTCAAATATTAATTCTACTTTGCCCGCATAAATTAGGTTTTCTAATGATTCAGCTTCAAGATTTTTCACTCCGCCGTGGTGGTCGTTTACTTTTTGAAAAAGCCACTTTTCAGATTCATCCAGGCTGGAAAGTCGGGTTAACTGGCGTAAATGGCGCAGGGAAGTCAACATTGTTTGCTGCATTTATGGGTGAAATCACCGCTGATGTCGGCAACCTGTCTCGACCTGCAACATGGACTGTCGCCCACATGGCTCAAGAAGTTGAAAGCCAAGAAACTGCGGCGATTGATTTTGTGCTTTCTGGTGATGAAGAATGGTGGACTATCAATCAGCAACTTGAACATGAATCCGATACCATGGATCTCGATCGTTTGAGCGCTTTGCATGAACGATTCGGCGAAATTGATGGGTATACGGCGACGGCTCGCGCAGCCCAAATGATGGCTGGACTCGGTTTCACCACGGCTAAACAATCTGCATCTGTTGCTAGTTTTTCGGGTGGCTGGCGCATGCGGCTTAATCTTGCTCGAACATTGATGAGTCGATCAGATCTCCTCCTCCTCGATGAGCCGACGAACCATTTGGATTTGGATGCGATTCTATGGCTTGAAGAGTGGCTCAAGAATTACTCAGGTACACTCATTTTAATCTCGCATGATCGCGACTTTTTGGATGCCATCACAGGTCATATCATTCACATCGAAGCAGGCTTAGTCACGCTTTATACGGGGAACTATTCTACTTTTGAGCAAACACGCGCTGAACGCTTGGCTCAACAGCAACAGTCCTTCGAGAAGCAAGAAGCTACACGCGCGCATCTACAAAAATATATTGATCGATTCAGTGCGCAAGCAACCCGTGCAAAACAAGCTCAAAGTCGTGTGAAACAGCTTGAGCGCATGCAAAAACTTGCCCCTGCGCACGTAGATACACCCTTCACTTTTAGCTTTCGTGAACCGAGCAAAATGAGTTCACCGTTGCTACAGCTCGATGAAGTGGATGCAGGTTATAACACCACTATCATCGTCAACAATGTTCGACTGCAGCTGACACCTGATAGTCGTATTGGTTTACTTGGGATGAATGGTGCAGGGAAATCTACACTGATCAAAACACTAGCAGGTGTACTTGAGCCACTCTCTGGTGAACGGACATCCAGTGAACATCTCAATCTCGGTTATTTTGCACAACACCAAATGGATGCATTAGACCCAGATGCCAGTCCAATGCTACAACTGGGACGCTTAGCAGGCAAAAAAATATCTGATGCAGAGTTACGTGCGTATTTAGGAAGTTTTGGTTTTAGCGGCGAACGCATGGATACGGTTTGCGGTAGCTTTTCAGGTGGCGAGCGCGCACGATTAGCGCTTGCATTGATTGTGTGGCAGAGACCGAACGTCCTCGTTCTTGACGAACCAACAAACCATCTCGACTTAGATATGCGCCATGCACTGACACTGGCTCTACAAGATTTTAAAGGTGCTGTCGTTCTTGTTTCTCACGAACGACAATTGATCGCCAGTGTTTGTGATGACTTGCTATTAGTTCATGGTGGGATATGTCGTACATTTGACGGTGACTTAACCGATTATGCTCAATGGCTAAAACAAACACGTCAACAAGAGATGGCTGTTAAAACACCTAAGCCAGAAAAATTATCTAATAAAACGAATGAACTTGCTGTAACTAAAGTCGTTGAAAAAGCACCTGCGACTCCTGAAAAACAACTCAATGTCAGTAAGCCGATTGATAAAGAGTTAGCAAGAAAAGAAGCTGCTGCAAAGCGTGAGCAAACTCGCCCCTTGCGTAGCAAAATTGAAAAAACAGAAAAGGACATTAAAGATTATCAAGCCAAGCTCCAACAACTGGAGCAAACCATGGCAGACACAGATCTCTATGAAGCATCGCGTAAATCTGAACTTCTAAAGCTCATGGAGCAACAACAGCAATTTACTTCTGCAATTACAGCATTGGATGAGAGCTTGCTTGAAATGATGATGCAACTGGATGAACTAGAATCCAACTAGTTAGTCGCTGGTTTTTACGAATAAAAAGACGATATCTAATGTATCGTCTTTTTTTATCTATGTTCCACGTGGAACAATTTAGTCATCCTTTAGCTCACTAAACTAACTGACTAAACTCAACAGGATCATGTGCACAGAATATTTGAATTTCATGTCCATGAGATTGTTTCAATGCTCTCAATCGATTCAAATTCTCAATGCGTTTCTTACGATCCGTCTGAACCATCTGCTCGAATAAACGGATTCCCATTGGCATTTCTGGTTCCGGTTGCAATTGTCCGTGAAAGAAGTAAGCATCACCACAATGCAACATCCAGCCCTCTTCACCGCGCACCGCAACGCCACAATGTCCGCGCGTATGACCAATTAAAGGAATCATCAAAATATCATCAGTAAGCCCTTCTATGGCTTGTGCATTGTTTAAACCAAACCAACTTTCGCCAACACCAGATTTGTATTTAACCCACCGCGGGCTGTGCGCCCATTGAGTAGGTAGATAACGCGCACGACTACGCAGATCAGGATGCATCGCCGCATGATATTCAGGTTCAAAAACATGAACCTTTGCATTTGGAAAATCAGGTAAACCACCCGCATGATCTAAGTCTAAATGTGTGACCACAATATGGCGCACATCATCAACTGAAAAACCTAACTGCTGAATCTGAGCAATAGCCGTTTCAGCCAAATCTAGACGTGGGCGAGTGAGTGCAACAAATGGCTGACCTAAACGTTTAGGATTTTCAACATCTAGTTTTCCAATACCCGTATCAACAAGTACCAAACCGTCTTGGGTTTCAATCAGTAACACATGACAAACTAACTTAGCCGACTCCAGCCAGCCACCTTGACCATTCATGAGTCTTGCGCATGCAGGACACATCGTTCCACAATTCAAATGATGAACACGTAAACCCATAAAAAATCCTTTACGAATAAGTCTAATCGACTAAAAACAATACCATCTTATACTACTCTATCAATAAAACATCTTTGAAGAAAAATATTAATGCGTAAAAAAAATCGACACCGTAGGTGTCGATTTTCTTATTTGCGATCAAATTAAATACTCATTAGGCATCAAGATTGGTAACCGACAAAGCGTTATCTTCAATAAAGACACGACGTGGCTCCACATCATCACCCATCAAACATGAGAACATATGATCTGCTTCGATTGCATCATGAATTGAGACTCTCAGCATACGACGGTTCTCAGGATCCATCGTTGTTTCCCATAATTGATCAGGATTCATTTCACCCAATCCTTTATAACGCTGAACCGTGACTCCGCGTCTTGAATCATTCATCAAATGATCCCACAGGTCACTAAATGAGTTAATTTGATGCTGTTTATCACCTTTCTTCAGCACCGCGCCATCTTCCAAGATGCTACGCCATTGATGACTCAAACTCATGAGACGTGCATATTCGCCTGATTGGAAAAAGCTCAAATCTAGCAAATAATGCTGTGGCAGCTGATGAACATATATCGTGAGACGTGGCCAGAAACGTTGACTATCTCCTTCACCAAAACTCTCAACACTGATCTCAGGCTTAAGTGATGGTAGTTTGATTGCCATATCATCCATCAAACTCTTTGCCCATGCTTTAACAAAGGTTTCATCTTTAGATTGTTCCACGTGGAACACTTCTTGATGAATTAAGCACTGTAACATTGTCATTGGATAACGCTGAGATAACCGCTGCATAATTTTTTGTGTCGCTTGATAATCACGAATTAACGCTTCAAGCTGTGGCCCCGCAACTGCAGGTGCATCAGATGCTAGATGTAATGCCACATCATCTAATGCGCTCGATAATAGATACTCTTCCAAGGCATCATTATCTTTCAAATATTGTTCCTGTTTACCACGTTTAATTTTATAAAGTGGAGGCTGAGCAATATAAATATGACCGCGCTCAAACAATTCAGGCATTTGTCTAAAGAAGAACGTCAACAATAGCGTCCGAATATGAGAACCATCCACGTCAGCATCAGTCATGATAATGATCTTGTGATAACGCAACTTTTCAGGGTTATATTCATCCTGACCAATACCACAACCTAAAGCTGTAATCAGCGTACCCACTTCTTGACTTGAAATCATGCGATCAAAGCGCGCACGTTCAACGTTGAGAATCTTACCTTTCAGTGGAAGAATCGCTTGCATCTTACGGTTACGACCTTGTTTTGCACTACCACCCGCAGAGTCACCCTCCACGATATAGATTTCAGACAGAGCTGGATCTTTCTCTTGGCAATCCGCCAATTTCCCAGGTAATCCAGCGATATCCAAAGCACTCTTACGACGTGTCATTTCACGCGCCTTACGCGCTGCATCACGCGCACGTGCTGCATCAATGATCTTGCCGACAATTGCCTTAGCCGCTTGGGGTTTTTCAAGCAAAAAGTCTGAGAATTCACGGTTCATCGCTGATTCAACCGCAGGGCGAACTTCACTAGAAACTAATTTTTCTTTGGTTTGGCTAGAGAATTTTGGATCAGGAACCTTTACCGATACGATTGCAGTTAGACCCTCACGTGCATCATCACCCGTGATATCGATCTTCTCTTTCTTCAGGCTACTTTCGCCTTCCATATAGGTATTCATTGCACGAGTGAGCGCTGCACGAAATCCCGCTAAATGCGTTCCACCATCTTTTTGTGGAATATTATTGGTAAAGCAATACACGGTGTCTTGCTTATAACTATCCGTCCATTGCAACGCCACTTCAACGCCAATGCCATTATCACTATCTACAGTAAAGTGAAAGATATCAATCAGTGGATGCTTACCGATATTAATAAACTGAACAAACTCAGCCAAACCACCTTCAGAACTAAAAACCTGCTCAACAGCAGTACGTTCATCACGAAGAATAATTTTCACACCTGAATTTAAAAATGACAATTCACGTAAGCGACGCAATAAAACATCATAACTAAAAATTGTCTGACTAAACGTTTCTGCACTCGGCCAGAAGCGAATCTTTGAACCCTGCTCGGTGGTTGTTCCAATTTCTTTCAGAGGATAATCAGGCACACTATCTGTGTATTCTTGTTGGTATTGTTTACCCGCTTTGCAAATCGTCAATTCGAGTTTACTAGATAGTGCGTTAACAACGGAAACACCCACACCATGTAACCCACCAGACACTTTATAGCTATTATCATCAAACTTCCCACCCGCATGAAGGATGGTCATAATCACTTCCGCCGCTGAAACACCTTCCTCTGCATGAATATCAACAGGAATACCGCGGCCATTATCTGACACGCTGGCAGACTCATCCGAATGGATTGTGACCACGATTTCATTACAATAGCCCGCTAATGCTTCATCAATCGCATTATCAACAACCTCAAACACCATATGATGCAGGCCAGTTCCATCGTCAGTATCACCAATATACATGCCTGGGCGCTTACGCACCGCATCTAAACCACGCAATACTTTAATATTGGACGAATCATAGGTAGGTGGTTCAATCGGCTCTACAGCGGCAACAATACCATCATTCGGTTGATTGAGTTGTTCTGAATCTTGACTCATACACGTATTCCTAATCAATCAAAATAGATCACCAATAAATTCACTGATGTTCTATTTTTATAAAATAACAAGTCATTTAGCTTTCTTTAAATTGAATTGCTTAATGATCAATATCAAAGAAAAAACATTAACTATCCATATTGGGTTTAAGTATTCCCTAAACAATATCTGATACCACAGCACCATCTTTTAAATGGAATAAAGTCATTTGAAAAACCACATTTTTAAGCGCTAACAAGACTGCTTCCAAATCCACCGTCGTCATAAAGATTTGACTATCCAAAGCAATCAATAAAGCGATTAAACGCGCTTGTGCACTCGCATCAAGCTCAGCTGTCATATCATCCAATAGTACCACAGAAGCGCATCCCTTGGCATAAAGCATCTTAATTTGCGACAGCTTTAGCGCGAGAATAAGAAGCTTTTTTTGCCCTCGAGATAATGTCTGTTCAGCGGTTCCATATTCCGTCTTAAAACGCAAATCAGCACGGTGAATACCATATAAACTATGTCCACGTTCCCTATCTCGAACTCTTGAATCAATCAATGCCTGTAGTAGCCCACTCTCAATATCAAAACCCGAAATATAATCGATTGAAATCGATTGCGAAGGAAGTAACTCTTGAATAACTCCGATAAAAAATTGATTCCATTCTTCTAAAACACGCGTTCTAATTTGATGAATGCGTTCGCCTGTGGCAGCCATTTCCTGCTCCCAAACTAAAAGTTCAGTTGCACTAGATGTTATTTTTAATAAAGCATTACGTTGTTTGAGTGCGCGTTGATAACGTAACCAAAGGCCATGAAATTCGTGTTCCACGTGGAACATCAACCAATCTAAAAGCTGTCTTCGCGGTTTACTGCCACTTTCTAATAAATCCATATTTTCAGGATTAATCAATTGAACTGGCAAAATTCGTGCGATTTCACTTTGACTAACCGTTTCACTATTGAGTCGTACGATTGATTGATTATCAGCTAATTTATGAAGTCCAATACGATTTTTTTTTGACTCTGCATAGATCAATGCATCAGCACTATGATATTGAATATAGTGCTTTGGATTCACCGTACGAAAAGAACGACCCGTTGCTAATAAATGGATCGCCTCAATGATTGAGGATTTTCCACTCCCATTCGCACCATGAATAATATTCAATGGCGCGAGGGATGACATTTCAATATTTTTTATATTTCTTAAACGTTCAATCCTTACACGATCAAGATGCATAAGGCCTTCAACTCAAAAATTACAACAAAAAACCACTTAAATAAAAGCTACTAAACGCGCATTGGCATGACGACATATACCGCACCATTTTCAGCAGGATCTTGAACAAGTGCTGAAGCATTTGCATCACTCAGTGTCATTTGCAAAGTAGAACCTTCAATCACATTGATAATATCCAGCAAATATTGAGCATTAAAAGACATTTCTAATGGTACGCCTTGATAGCTAATCAATAAATCCTCTACCGCTTCATCTTGCTCCGCATTATTGGCACGCATTTGCATATTGTGGTCATTCAGCTGTAAGAATACTCCACGTAATTTCTCATTACTTAAAATCGCCACACGTTGCAATGTTTGCTTAAATTCATCTAATGCAACTTGCATGACTTTATCGCCATTTTTTGGAATCACACGGCGATAATCTGGAAATTTACCATCAATCAATTTTGTGGTAAAACGAATTTCTATATCAGTAGCGACTTGCCCATCTTGTGGCTTATTTTGTTGAGTTAAAGTCACGCTTAAAAACTCACGTCCAACAAAAATAGAAAGTTGACTTTCGTCGCTACCCAACAATCTTTGTAGTTCTAGAACACCCTTACGTGGAACAATTGCTTGAACACTTTGGCTGCCTTCAAGAACTGCTGGAGTTTCAGACATTGCCAAACGATGACCATCAGTGGTCACTGTGCGTAACTGAGATTCAGAAGCCTCAAACAACATTCCTGTGAGATAAAAGCGAACATCTTGTACAGCCATCGCAAACGCAGTTTTATCTAATAAACGCTTCAACGCACGTTGATCAACTTGTAAACGCGTTCCAGAATTTAACGAATCACTCGATCCACCGCTAAGCAATGGAAAATCTTCCGCAGGCAAGCTACCCAACATAAAACGACTATTGCCTGATTTCAGCTGACAACGACGATCATCAGCAGATTGCAAATCAATTAACGCCGCATTCGGTAATGATTTACAAATATCCATCAACTTCCGCGCAGATAATGTTGTTGCACCAGCTTCTAAACACGCACCATCAGGAAGCGGTACCACAGCAACCAATTCCACTTCTAAATCAGAAGCCGTCAACGTCAAATGCGTTGAAGTCACTTCAAGTTTTAAATTAGACAAAATAGGCAAGGTATGGCGGCGTTCAACCGCGCTAGATACCTGAGATAATGCGCGTAAAAACAAATCCTTAGTAATTTTAAGTTTCATAATCCAGTCATACTCTGATATCTAAAAAAATGGGCATCTTAACTAATGAGTCAATGTATTTTTGTACTGCACACTTATCAGGCAGCAATAAACATCACTCGATAAAAATTCGGTATTCAAAGGATTCTACACAAAGAAAATACTTTAAGAACTACCCTTGCAACATCCGTAACAAATTTTTGTAGTCAGCCGCAAATGCAGGATCTGTCTGACATAACTCCTGTACTTTCTCACAAGCATGCATAACAGTTGTATGGTCACGACCACCAAATGCTTGACCAATATCTGGAAAACTATCGCCCGTTAATTCTCGAGATAATCCCATCGCCATTTGACGAGGACGTACATAAACACGCGTACGTTTTGAACCGACTAATTCACGCAATGGTATTCTAAAATACTCAACAACAACCTTTTGAATATTATCGACACTAATCTGTCTCGCACGAATTGATATTTGATCTTTTAATGCTTCTTTAATGATTTCAACACTAATTTCTACACCTTTAAATCGTGCAGTTGCAATTACTTTATTTAAAGCACCTTCTAATTCGCGGACATTTGCCTGAACTTGTTGGGCTATAAATAATGCACAATTACGTGGTAACTCATAATCACTGACTTTTGCTTTACGCAATAAAATATCAACACGATTTTCTAATTCAGGAGGTTCAACGGCAATTGATAACCCCCATGAAAAGCGAGAAACTAATCGCGCATCCATTTCTGTAATTTCTTTTGGATATCGATCTGAGGTTAAAATAATCTGCTTAGACTCAGTTAATAGCTCATTAAAAGTATTAAAAAACTCTTCCAAACTTGCCGCTTTACCTGCCAAAAATTGAATATCATCGACCAGTAACAAATCTAACGTTCTACAATCTTTTTTAAATTTATCAATACGTTGTTGTTGTAATGCTGTCACAAAACCTGAAACAAATTGCTCAGAAGTCATATACATCACACGCGCACTTGGATTTTTATCCAATACAGCATGACCCACGGCTTGCATTAAGTGCGTTTTACCTAAACCCGTTGCACCATATAAAAATAAAGGATTATGTTTTGAATCTCCCAACTGATCTACGACAGTTTTACAGGTTTCAAAAGCCATTTTATTGGTTGGGCCTTCAACAAACTCTGAAAATACATATCCTTTATTTAAAGTACGACGAACCTGTTCTGGTTGTACGTTAAATGAAGACTGATTATATGGATCTGTATTATTAATAGGTAAATCATTTGGAATATCTAAAGCATTATCTTGAATACTATTCGTTTTATTTTTATTAAATCCAATTGAATCTCGTCTTGGATCATATTTAACTTGGACATCCGTAATTTCACCCTTACTATACTCATAAGCAAGTTCACGAATTCTAGAAAAATATTCTTCGGTAATATGTTTTACAAAATAGGAATTAGGCGCATATAAAGATAATACAGAACCATTTTGTTCTGCATCTAATGGACGAATCCATAATGTATACAAATTGGGTGGTATCTCATCGCGTAGCGCTTCAAGACAAGCCGTCCAAGCCATTAACTTCCCCAAATATCGAATATAACATCTTAAAAACAAATAGAAAAACAATAATCAAATATTAAAAATATGACTATTATTCAATTCTGAATAAACAAAAACCATGTGTAGAACGACACTAGAAGTATAAAGACAATTGATAAAGCTCTATACATCGTCTTTATGAAGCGGTGACTAATTTGACTAATAAACTAAACGCTTTAGTACGTCGCAGCAAACCTTACGGAAAGCCAAATCTTGAAACCGAAAAACATTCTAGCCAATCCAGCACACCCTGTCATCGACTTTCATCGCCTTTGTACATTTTAAAAAGTATTTTTCTCACTCAAATTGATTAAAATCGTCAATATCAGCACAAAACCTGTGGATAAGTTCTGTGGAAAACTTTGTGGAAAAGACTGTGGGTAATTAAATGACTTGAGTTATCCACAAATAACACCCAATTAATACACAGGTTAGTCAACAAGATATTTTTTTGATTTAATTTATTTTTTTTTGGTTATGCCCAGAAAAAAAGTATCCTAATAACAATACTTCCAAAACAAAAAAGAAAAAATCAACAGCAAAATCCAGTTTTAACCTGTGGATAAGTTTTTATAAATTTGTGTAGAAATTTTAAAAAGTAATTTTGAACAATGGTTTAGCTTGTGAATAATGATTGTTGTTTTGTTATATATAAAGATTGACAGTACAGAGAATGATCTATAAAATTTGCTTCCTGTTTTTTTACTTTATTTGGGTTTTCTCCATGAAACGTACTTTCCAACCCAGCTCATTGAAGCGTAAACGCGTCCATGGTTTCCGTGCACGTATGGCAACTAAAAATGGTCGTTTAGTTCTTGCTCGCCGCCGCGCTAAAGGTCGTGCACGTTTGACAGTATGATGTTGAGTTCACTACATCAGTAGTGAACTTGATTTTTTGATTTAATCTTAATTATTTAAGATGAATCATAAAACATATTTTAAAATATGAACCTGTCAATCAGTATAGCCTTGTCAGTGTCAATCCTAAAACATGCAAGGTCAAAACCGTATGGGAATTGATCGCATGTTGTCTTTCGGTTTTTCACCAGAATTACGTCTATTACACGCTTCTGATTTTAAATCAGTCTTTGATGGTGCACTTTATAAAGTTCATCAATCAGGCTTTATGCTGCTTGCAGTTCCATCGAAACATCAAAATTTAAGTCATGCCCGTATTGGTTTAGTGATTGCAAAGAAGAAAATTCGGCGCGCACATGAACGTAATCGTGTAAAACGTCTTGCTCGTGAGAGTTTCCGTTTGCATCAGACCGAATTGCCTGCACTGGATATTGTGCTTATGGCAAAAGCGGATGCTCAGAATTTACCAAATGAGGTTTTACATCAGGAGCTTGTTGCTGCATGGCGACAACTGACGAAACGATTTCAGAAAAATCAGACGATTGGTACTTCTTCGTTGCAATCAAAAAATCGAACGCAAAACAATCCATTACAGCTTAAAAAAAATACGACGTCCGCTATTGATTTAACGAATACTGCCTCAAATAACACACAAACCTCATCTGTGAATCATTTAGAATGAAAACCGCATTTCGTTGGTTAATTCAATGTTATCGATGGTTTATTAGTCCCATGCTCGGGCCGCGTTGTCGTTTTTTTCCATCTTGTTCTGTTTATGCGTTAGAAGCGTTAGAGCAACATTCGCTTTGGTTTGCGTTATGGTTAATTATTAAACGAATTGGACGTTGTCATCCTTGGGGAGGATCGGGTTATGATCCAGTTCCACCTAAATCCGATTCGACTGATCTAAAAAAGAGTTCTATTCTTAAAGAATTTTTTGTGAAGTTTTTTACGGCACAGCAAATTTGTGATTGTGAAGTTGATCATCATCGTTCTTACAAGCAGGATATCAACGCCATTGTAAACGGTCATCAAATTCGCAAATTTACGCCTTACAATAACCCGCCGCATCATCATTCACTGTATTTGTGAATTTTTTGTAGGCATTACCTTCATTCAAGTTAATTCTGTTGAGGAATATCATGCAGAAGTGGGCAAAACCCTTCATTCTAATTGGAATGTTTATCACTGCTTATTTGCTGATTTTGGCATGGCAAAAAGATTACGGGCACGTTGCTGCTGATCAAGCCGCGGCAACGTCAGCTGTGCAAAGTGCTCAACCAGCAGGCGCTGATATTCCTTCAACTGCCGCAGTTGCAACGTCTGTGCCTGCAAATAGTGATGTTCCACCTGTGACGACCGTTGCTAAACCAGCATTGGTGACACCAAGTGCGTCAGCTTCTCAAGGTTTGATTACCTTACAAACAGATGTTTATCGTTTATCGATTGATCCTAAAGGTGGTGATGTAGTTCGCGCTGAATTATTGAATCATTTGCATTCAACTGATACCAAACAACCTTTTGTGTTGCTTGAGCAAGATGCAAATCGTGTGTATACCGCACAATCTGGTTTGATCGGCACAGATGGTCCTGATGCAGCTGCGACAGGTCGTCCAGTGTATAAAACTGCGCAAACAAATTATACCTTGGCAGCTGGACAAAAAAGTTTAGATGTTCCTTTCACATTTGATGCACCGAATGGTGTTCAGATTGTTAAAAATTTCCATATCACTGCAGGAGAATATCCTGTCGTCGTCAGCTATAAGATCATCAATCATGGTACAACGGCTTGGCATGGACAGATGTTTGGTCAAGTGAAGCGTGATAATTCTCCAGATCCAAGTAAAACAAGCCAAGGTTTGATGGGGATGTCGACTTATATTGGTGGTGCATGGGGAACTCCAGAAGACCATTACAACAAGTTGAAATTTGAGAAATTCCAATCAGATGCACTGAGTAAAACAGTGAAAGGTGGTTGGGTTGCGGTATTGCAGCATTATTTTGTGACCGCATGGGTTCCTGATGCAAATTCAGATGCAACACTGAGCACGCGTGTCAGTGGTACTGATAATTTTATCGGCTTCACTTCGCCTGTCGTGACGGTTGCACCAGGTGCTGAACAAACTGTTTCAGCGACGCTTTATGTAGGCCCTAAAGTCCAAGCAAATTTAAAACCGTTGGCGATTGGCTTAGATCAAACGGTGGATTACGGTTGGTTGTGGCCGATTGCTCAAGTGCTTTTCATGGGCTTGAAAGCGATTCATGGTTTTGTGGGCAATTGGGGATGGTCAATTATTTTATTGACGTTATTGGTTAAGATCGTACTCTTCCCATTGTCTGCAAAAAGCTATCGTTCCATGGCAAAAATGAAAGTCATTGCGCCTGAAATGCAGCGTTTGAAAGAAGAACATGGCGAAGATCGCATGAGATTTTCACAAGAAATGATGGCGTTGTATAAAAAAGAAGGCGTAAATCCTTTATCTGGATGTATGCCGATTTTGCTGCAAATGCCGATTTTTATGTCGTTGTATTATGTGTTCATGGAAAGTGTGGAACTGCGTAATGCGCCGTGGATTGGTTGGATTACCGATTTGTCAGCGATGGATCATTGGTTTGTATTGCCACTGATTATGGGCGCAACGATGTTCTTCCAGCAGATGTTGAATCCGCAGCCAGCAGATCCAATGCAAGCAAAAATGATGAAGATGATGCCAATCGTGTTCACCGTATTTATGTTGTGGTTCCCATCAGGCTTAGTGCTGTACTGGATCGTAAACAATCTGTTGACCATTGTTCAGCAACGCTATGTGAATCATCAGATTGAAAAATCGTATCATCCTAAAGTTAGTTAAGATCGTTCGGTTAAGATCTGATGGAGTAAACGTATCTTGTATACGTTTACTCAAAAGTTGAATTTATAATGATCCGCGCATATTGTTTGGCTGTTTGCTAAACAGGATGAGCGGATTTTTATTGAGATAAGTACATTTTTAATCAGAGTTTTTTAGTTAGTCGTATCAGAGAGTTTGATCATGTCAAATCGTCCAAG
>JASLGO010000008.1 GCA_030150135.1 Aquirhabdus sp. | reverse complement strand
GTCAAAATTTATTTAAAGTTATTTATTTAGAGTCGATAGTCAATGTTAGCTAGTATGGTCGGTGGCATCTTTGGCACCAAGAATGAACGTGAACTGAAACGGATGCGTAAAAGCGTCGATGCCATTAATGCTTTTGAGCCGACGATTTCGGCATTAAGCGATGCAGAGATTGCTGCAAAGACCACAGAATTTAAACAGCGTTATCGTGATGGTGCTACTTTAGATAGTTTATTGCCAGAAGCGTTTGCAGTATGCCGTGAGGCGAGTAAGCGTGCACTGGGTATGCGCCATTATGATGTGCAGTTGATTGGCGGGATTACCTTACATGAAGGTCGCATTGCTGAAATGCGTACTGGTGAAGGTAAGACGCTGATGGCGACTTTGGCTTGTTATCTGAACGCATTAAGTGATTCTGGTGTACACGTCATTACGGTTAATGATTATTTGGCAGCGCGTGATGCTGAACTTAATCGTCCATTGTTTGAGTTTTTAGGCTTAACCGTTGGTGTGATTCGCTCAATGCAAGCACCTGATGAAAAACATGAAGCGTATCGTGCCGACATTACTTATGGCACAAACAACGAATTTGGCTTCGATTACCTGCGCGATAACATGGTGTTTACACCAGAAGAGAAAAAACAGCGTGGTTTAAATTATGCAATCATCGATGAAGTGGATTCGATCCTCATTGATGAGGCACGTACGCCATTGATTATTTCTGGACAGAGTGATGATTCATCAAAACTGTATGAAATGATTAATAAACTTGCACCAGAATTAACACGTCAGAAAGAAGAAAAAGTGCCAGATGGCGGTCATTTCTGGATTGATGAAAAACAGCGCAACATCGACATGACCGAAGCTGGTTATGAGTTCGTTGAGCAACGTCTCACTGAAATGGGCTTACTGGAAGATGGCGATAGCTTATATTCCCCAAGTAAGTTGAATCTCGTTCATCATGTCAACGCTGCTTTACGTGCGCACCATTTATTCCAGCGCGATGTGCATTACATCATCAGTGAAGGTGAAGTCGTACTGGTTGACGAGCATACGGGCCGTACCATGCCGGGTCGTCGCTGGTCAGAAGGTCTACATCAGGCAACTGAAGCAAAAGAAGGTTTGAATATTCAGAATGAAAATCAAACTCTTGCAACAACAACGTTCCAGAATTATTTCCGTCTATATCATAAATTAGGTGGTATGACAGGGACTGCGGATACTGAAGCAGCTGAATTTGCTCAGATTTATGCATTGGATGTTGTGGTTATTCCGACGCATAAACCAATGATTCGCGTAGACCATAATGACCTTATTTTCCTGACCAAAGTCGGAAAATATATGGCCATTATCGAAGAAATTAAGAAAATTCAAGCGACTGGTGCACCTGTTCTCGTAGGTACTGCAACGATTGAGGCAAGTGAGTTTTTGTCAAATATGCTGACGCAAAGCGGTATTGCTCATGAAGTCTTGAATGCAAAGCAGCATGAGCGTGAAGCTTATATTATTGCGCAAGCTGGAAGTCCATCTGCAATTACGATTGCAACGAATATGGCTGGACGTGGTACAGATATTCTACTGGGCGGTAATTGGAAAGTTCAGTTGGAGTCAATTCCTGATGCGACAGAGGCCGATGTACAGCGTCTGCGCGCAGAGTGGGAAGTGAAGCACAAACAAGTAATTGACGCGGGTGGTTTGCATATCATTGGTTCAGAGCGTCATGAGTCACGCCGTATCGATAATCAGCTACGTGGTCGCGCAGGTCGTCAAGGTGATCCGGGTGTATCTCGTTTCTATTTGTCGCTTGAAGATGATCTCATGCGTATTTTTGCGGGTGAGCGCGTCACCAATATGATGCGTGCGATGGGTCTGAAAGATGATGAAGCGATTGAACATAAAATGGTCAGTCGTTCTATCGAAGGTGCCCAGCGTAAAGTCGAAGCACGTAACTTCGATATTCGTAAGAATCTCTTGAAGTATGACGATGTTGCGAATGAGCAGCGTAAGATCATTTATGGTCAACGTGATGATGTATTGTATGAGCCAACTATTCATGATGGCATCTTGAATATGCATGATGACGTGATTAATGGTTTGATTGACAATTTTATTCCACCACAAAGTATTGAAGATCAGTGGAATACTGCAGGACTCGAAAATGCTTTATCCGTTGAGTTTGGAATTACTGCACCTGTACAACAATGGCTAGCTACAGATCGTCGTTTAGATGAAATTGGTCTTCGTCAGAAGATCGTTGAAGCATCTGTGGCGCATTATGAAGCTCGTCGCCAACAAATGGGTGATGAGTCGGCAAATATGCTTGAGCGTCATTTTATGTTGCAATCGCTGGATCGTCATTGGAAAGAGCATTTGGCGGCAATGGATTATTTACGTCAAGGGATTCATTTACGTGGTTACGCGCAAAAGAATCCAGAACAGGAATATAAGCGTGAAGCGTTTACTTTATTCCAGAATATGCTGGCAGCGATCAAGTCTGAAGTGATTCAAGATCTGTCACGTATGCATGTTCCAACTGCTGAAGAACTGGCGGAAATGGAAGCTCAACAGCTGCGTGATGCTGAGGCGATGCGCTTACAATTCCAACATTCTGAAGTGGATGGATTGACAGGTGAAGTGTCGCAAGATCCTGAACTACAAGCCGTGAATCAGTCTGATACGCGTTTAAGTGGTTCGTTCTCAGAACCTAATCCTTATGCTGCGATGAATGTTGGTCGCAATGAGCCTTGCCCATGTGGTTCTGGCAAGAAGTATAAGCATTGTCATGGTGCGATTGCTTAAGCGTATTGGTGATATAAAGACGAACCTTCGGGTTCGTTTTTTATTCGTAATGCGACCACATTCGTAAAATCTTAATCATTTTGGTTTCTTGCAAAACTTCATAGACCAATCGATGCTGAATGTTGATTCTTCTTGAATATGCACCCGATAAATCACCGACTAATTTTTCGTAGGGTGGAGGATTCTGAAAAGGATTTTCGCTAATAACGATTAAAAGTTCTTGTACTTTATTTTTTAAGCCGTTTGCTGATATTTTCTGCGCATCTTTTTGAGCGTGTTTAGTGTAAATAATTTGCCAACTCACCAATCTAGCTCCGCTATGCAGTCATCAATAGACTCATTCATACCTGCTTTGATGGATTCACGCATATTGGGAATAGATAATAAGTACAATGTTTCTTGAATCGCAGTCCAATCTTCAGCAGAAATGAGAACAGCATTATTTCGTTTGCCTGCGATGATGATCGGTTGATGTGATTCAGCGGTTTGATCCATGAGTCGATAGAGATTAGCGCGTGCTTCACTTGCGGTTAGGGTGTGCATGATGAGCTCCTTGATTGATGTAAGCGTACGTTATTTGGTACGTTATGTCAATTTAGGACATTTGATTTAATTACAAGCAAAAAAATACCCCAATGAAGGGGTATCTTTCATTTCACTATTTCAAACAGAAGCCTTTAATGCTGCTGCTTTATCAGTTCGTTCCCAGCTAAAGTGCAAGCCATTTGCAGCACGACCGAAGTGACCGTAACTTGCAGTTTCCTGATAGATTGGATGCAATAAATCGAGCATACGGCTAATACCATAAGGACGTAAGTCGAAATGTTCACGCACCAATGCAATAATGGTTTCATCGCTGACTTTACCAGTGCCAAAGGTATTGATCGAGATCGATGTTGGTTCAGCAACACCGATTGCATAGCTGACCTGAATTTCACATTTATCAGCAAGACCTGCGGCAACGATATTCTTCGCTACATAACGACCTGCATAGGCTGCTGAACGGTCGACTTTTGATGGATCTTTACCAGAGAATGCACCGCCGCCATGACGTGACATACCACCGTAAGTATCTACGATAATTTTGCGACCTGTCAGACCACAGTCACCGACTGGGCCGCCGATGATAAATAATCCAGTAGGATTAATGTGATATTGTGTTTTTTCATGAAGCATTTCAGCAGGGAAGATCTTTTTCACCATTTCTTCCATCACGGCTTCTTTTAGTGATGCTTGAGAAATAGATGGATCATGCTGTGTCGAAAGGACAATTGCATCAACGTATTTTGGAACGCCATTTTCATATTGGAAAGTGACTTGGCTTTTTGCATCAGGGCGTAACCAAGGCAGGATGCCGCTTTTGCGTAATTCAGCTTGTTTCTGTACTAAGCGATGCGCATAGCAGATTGGAGCAGGCATAAGCTCTGTAGTTTCATTTGATGCATAACCAAACATCAAACCTTGATCGCCAGCGCCTTGATCTTCTGGTTTTTGACGGTCTACACCTTGAGCAATGTCAGGTGATTGCTTGCCAAGAATGTTCAGCACAGCACATGTAGAACCATCAAAGCCAAGATCTGAGTGGTTGTAACCGATACTGTTTACAGTATCGCGTGCGATTTTCTCATAATCGACGTTTGCAGTTGTCGTGACTTCACCGGCTAAGACGACAACACCAGTTTTAACAAGCGTTTCACAAGCAACTCGTGCATATTTGTCTTGAGCAAGAATTGCATCAAGAATCGCATCGCTGATTTGATCAGCCATTTTATCAGGGTGGCCTTCACTGACCGATTCGGAGGTAAAAACAGAATATTCGCGCATGAAAAACCCAATGACTTGTTTAAAGTATTAACTCCCCATGATAACGTGATTTTCTATAAGGGGCTAGGGATTTGCACCATAAATGCTCATGAGAAATGCTCAAGTAAAATGTAATAGTTTTCATTTCTAGAAATTCCCATTTAAGCCGTATTAGTCACTCCAAAAACGTATTTCTTTGATAAGAATGCTTTACCCATTCTGTCAATTCAACGACAATACGACTTCGAATTTGTTCGTGCCCATTTTCGCACTAGGTATTTGATATGACTCAATCGTCCCACACTACAGAACAGCCGATTTTTAACCCACCTCTAAATCAACGTCGTCTTGCTAATGCAATCCGTGCGTTGTCGATGGATGCGGTTCAAAAAGCCAACTCAGGACATCCTGGTGCGCCGATGGGTATGGCGGATATTGCTGAAGTATTGTGGCGTCAGATTTTACGTCATAATCCAAGTAATCCAAATTGGGTGAACCGTGATCGTTTTGTGTTGTCGAATGGTCATGGCTCAATGTTGCAATACGCGTTGCTACATTTGACTGGCTACGATGTAACGATTGAAGATATTAAACAATTCCGTCAGCTCGATAGCAGAACGCCAGGTCATCCAGAATATGGTTATACCGTTGGTGTAGAAACAACGACAGGGCCACTTGGTCAAGGCATTGCCAATGCGGTTGGTTTTGCTGTGGCTGAGAAAACTTTAGCTGCACAGTTCAACCGTGAAGGTTTGAATGTGATTGATCACTTCACGTATTGTTTTGTGGGTGATGGTTGCTTGATGGAAGGGATTTCGCACGAAGTCTGTTCACTGGCAGGAACGCTGGGTCTGGGTAAATTGATCACCTATTATGATGATAATGGCATTTCGATTGATGGTGAAGTCGAAGGTTGGTTCAGTGACGATACGCAAAAACGTTTTGAAGCGTATGGCTGGCATGTCATTAGAGTT
>JASLGO010000144.1 GCA_030150135.1 Aquirhabdus sp. | reverse complement strand
AGATATTCTGAGCAGGTTAATTCTGCTTATATATTTATCAGATTATTCAAAATCATCGCGATCTCCAATGCTGGATTACCTCACAGTTTGTGAGAGAATTTACCATATCGACATCATTCTATGCGATGATAGCCACATGACACACTCTTCAAAATACATATTTTCAGTATGGAAAAAAATAGTATTTCAATCCACTTTGTTCACTCTGCCCTACATCCAGTAGAACAGAGAGGATTCAGTATATCCCCTATATTAGTTGAGTCTGGTATTGATCCGACTTTATTAGAGTCACCACAATCACGAGTCACTGCTGATCAATTCAGCGCACTCTGGCTAGCGGTTGCACGCTGCTTGGATGATGAATTTTTTGGTCAGGATTCACATCGTATGAAAGTGGGCAGTTTTGCCATGTTGTGTCGCACACTGGTGCATTGCAAGACGCTGAAAAGCGCATTGGTCTGTATGATGAGATTCTTTAATTTACTATTGGATGATTACCATTGCAGTATCAAAAGCGAAGGACAATACAGCCAAATTGTGATCAAGGAATATCCGCAAACTCTCCAAAAACATCCCTATTCACGCATCTTTGGTCATGAAACTTTACTCATCATGCAGCACGGAATTGCCTGCTGGTTAGTTGGGCGACGCATTCCAATATTGACCGCTGGTTTTGCCTATCCAGAACCCACATACAGTCAGGAATATCTCCTGATGTATTCTCCTGAACTGCATTTTGACGAAACCTCCACGACGCTGACCTTTGACTCACAGTATCTTGATTTACCAGTCATCCAGAATGAACGAACAGTGCACGCATTCATTCGCGCTGCGCCAGCCAATATTGTGTTGAAATATAAAAATAATTCGAGCTTCTCCGCGACTATCCGAAAAATGCTGCGAGCCATGCCGAGTCACGAATGGCCTGATTTTGATACGTTTGCAGCCAGACTCAATATGACACGTTCAACATTGCGTCGACGTTTGGAAGAAGAGGGACAACCTTTTCAAATGATTAAAGACCAGCTACGGCGTGATCTTGCCATTCACGCACTCAGTTATACGACGCAAAGCGTGATGGAAATTGCCATTGGATTAGGCTTTGCTGAACCGAGCGCTTTTCATCGCGCATTTAAGAAATGGACCAATGTGACCCCAGGCGAGTTTCGCCAACGACTAGATCATAAAAAATAGATATAAAAAAACCAATGTCCACAACAATCTGACATTGGTTTTTTGAATTGAAAATCGTCGAACAAACAACGAAATTCTATTGAGACAAATTAATGCGCAGGGGTGGTTGTTACACCGCCCTGTAACGTATCCGACGTGGATGAAGGTGCGGCAAAAGAACTAGTTGCCTGTCCTGATGGTTCTACGTCATGGAAGACAACACCATTCTTCCAGACCACACGTTTTTCTGCGCCTTTTTGGGCAGCATCTGCATCCGCCTTGACGGCATCAACTTTAGCTTCCGCCATAGCATTGGCTTTATGCGCAGCTCGGTGAGCTTTATGTTTGACGGTCGTTGCTGTATCCGTCATGACTTTAGCGGCTGTTGCTGTGGAATCAGCTGCGGCTGGTGTATCAGCCATCACATACAATGGAGCGCTCATCCCAACGGCTAAAGCCACAACAGCAAAATGACGAGATGTTAATTTTTTTGATAATTTCATTATTCAACTCCCAGTTAAGTTTATTGCTCAAGTTTCATCATAAAACCAAAGACTTCATAATCTAATGCAAATTTGTATATTTTTACAGCAAAACTGTGTGATCTCAGACCTAAGCAGGTATGAAATGTTATTT
The DNA here is from genome assembly GCA_030150135.1 of Aquirhabdus sp. GTDB lineage: Bacteria > Pseudomonadota > Gammaproteobacteria > Pseudomonadales > Moraxellaceae > Aquirhabdus. Next base: position 15,503 of record JASLGO010000144.1, on the reverse strand, counting down.
ACATTCGACTTATGTAACTGAAAATCCTGCGCCTACTCGATTTTTCAATACGAAGAACCACTCAATGATGACTCAATATATTGATCAACTGCCCGACCACAATAAAGAAAAATATCAGTAGCCCAAACACAATTGACATGATGCTTGTCGAATTCACTGGACGACTCAATGACACATCTCGTGTTCCTTCAGCAGAGTTAATGAAAGTATCCTGATCACGAATAATCGCTTGCGGAATCAATTGTTCAGAATCAGTCGTCAATCCATCCATGCGTTTCACCGCAGTACCAATCGCAAGGAACTCGATAATTCCACCACCCAGATCATAGACATACGTCTTAATGCCCACGACCTGATCTGCACCACTTTGCTGGGCATCCAATTCAATATGCCTGAGTGCATTCTCGCGTGCTTCATAGATGAGTGTGGTCATCGTGGTGATTTCGCCTTTGACAAACGAACGGAAAAACGTACTCAACCCACCGATAAAACCCAGCGAATACACCGACACACCGAGCACTAATTTAACAGGCATATAACCTTGATTGATCAGATTCCACATTTCTTCGTTGGTCAGATCACTGGTGATCGGATTTTTATAATTGCTTTCAGGCAACATCGCATGACGTGAAGCAGTGCCAATCATGACCATTTCCTGCATACCTGCAAGCGGTAGAATTGACGTTTTAATCCCGACCACTGCGTTTGCACCAACAGCACTCGCCTCTGCCGCAATTCGTTCTAATGCAAGATGGCGGGTTTTATTAAAATTTCAGAATATTGCTTAATTTCTCCACGCGCCAAACTGCGCAGACCACCCACTATCCCACCACCAATTCCGATCGAATACGCCACATTACCAAACACAAATTGCTTCGGTTTAAACCCACTGTCTAACTGACAATACAGCGCTTGGCCATCTGCCGATGTCGAGAATTTAAAACGGTCGCTGGTCTCACCATCCGTTGCACTCGGATCATGATGAACGGTTGAACCAATAGACAAAAACTCAATATTGGTCCCCTGAAAAATCAGGTCATTTGATACACCTGTGATGCCAATCCCACCATGACTTTTCGCTTCAGCGAGCATCCGTTTATAAGCCAATAAGCGTCCTGTATGAATTAGCTCAGTCACAGGTTTGACTTCACCGCCTGCCAAGATTTTCAATCCAGAACCAATACTGCGCAGTAAACCCAAAGAATAAACACTATTCCCAATCACCAAATTACCAGGCAATAATTCTTTCTTTTTTAAGCAGTAAATTTCGTTGCCAGATAATCCTGTAATAATGGTCATGTTATTTTCTCCTTGTTTATTAAAATACTTCTGATCAAAACTCATGCTGGGTTTGAATATCACACAACCCATCAAACAAGTCTATTGACTGCTTCAAGACTTTCTAAAATTCTTAGGTAATTTCCCTGTCCAGCGCTTGACCGCGCGCGTGAACGCACTTTGTTCCGAATAGCCAAGAAGTAGCGCAATATCAAACAATGTCAGCGACTCATCCTTAATATATTGATTGAATAAATCGAGTTTGACATCTGCCAGTAACTCTTGAAACTTGATTTCATGCTCATTTAAACGACGTTGTAAGGTGCGTACGGAAGTATGCATACGACTGGCGGCAAGCTCCAGCGAAGGTATTTCTTGCTTTTTCAGCATATCGGTAAACAATTGCTTGAGTCGGTCTTTAAACTCGTCTGTCGGAAGCGTGTTCAGTAATGTTTGTGCATGACCTTCGAGCAGATCGAGGAGCATCGTGTCTTTTTTTTCAAGCGTAATATTTAGATATTCCGCAGGAAATTGCACAATCGTTCGAATCCCGCCAAACGTCACAGGACAATGAAAGAAATCTTCATAAGGAGAAATATCTGAGGGTTCAGGATTGATAAAATTGATTTTGGTTGGATAAAGTGCCCTGCCTGCAATCACTTGAACCATCGTAAAAAATACTGAAATGGCAGTTTCATCCGCAAGCTGTCCAGGGGCAACATGCTCACTTCCCCAGCTGATCGTCACCGTGTCATTTTCCATCGTCATCGACAATGAATTCACGTCATAAATCAACCGTGCAAACCGCTCGAACAATGCCAACGCTTCGCCCACGCTACCGCAGGACAACCCCAAATAACCGACGATGCCAGTATGTGATGCTTTGATATATTGCCCAAGGTATAAGCCAACCGCAGGAATCGGTGTCAATCGAGCGACTTCATCCAGCAGATTTAGCCATGTCTGAAAAGCAATCCGCTCTTGCGCCTGAAGCTCGACTAATTGACCCTTAAAGGCTGGGGCATCAACTTGCTTCGCCTCTAAATAATCAATCAACATGCCCACTAAAGCGCCGTTTACGTACATTGACGCACTCATCCTTGATGCTCTTGTTTAATGATTTAACATGTCATTGAGTATAAATTGCTTGGCGTGAAAGATCAAAAATATGGTCATAATGAGTAAAGTTTGACCGACCATGTTCTGCGATGATCTTCTCATCAAATCTCAGCAGGATAAAAATCATGTTAGGTATTCCAGTCGCACTTTTCTTTGCCAATGGTGTGGAATGGTATATGCACAAGTATGCTTTGCATGGCATACAACAGCCTGAGGGCGGCCGTAAATCATTTTATGACATCGGCATGAAAAACCATTGGACACATCATCGCCAAGTTCGTTTAAACAAATATCGTGATGATTCGCTCTATGAGCATCCGATGGAAAATGATGCTGGACGCACTGAAATCAAAAACGTGATATTGCTCGCTGGGCTGACGACGATTGTTTTTCCAGTCGCACCATTTTTTACATTAACTTCATACTATTGTGGCTGGAATTATTACAACACTCATCGCAAGTCGCATCTCGATACAGAGTGGGGAAAGAAGAAAATTCCTTGGCATTACGATCACCACATGAACACCAACCAAGATGCAAACTGGTGTGTCACTAAACCATGGTTTGATTACATCATGGGCACACGCGTGATTTCATCTGCGGATTTACAAGAGTCGAATCCGATTGGGATTAAACTTCCCAAGTTTATTGAAGACCCTTTGAATAAACTGGCTCGTCGCTATGTACCGAAAGCATTTGCCAAACTAGATGCCAATATGCGCCTTGAAGAAACCAGACGTCTGAAAGGGATTGAGGAAGCAATGCCTGCTTAAGGCTTTAAATGTTTATCTCCTTCCCCTTCAAGGGGAAGGCTGGGATGGGGATGGTTTTAGAGTAAAATCAAGACCATCCCCATCTAAATCTTCCCCTTGAAGGGGAAGACTTTAAAGCAAAAAATCCATTTCAAAAATTAAATCCCAGATAAATCATCCGTATAAACCACAAAACCATCTCCACGACAAAAACTCGCCAGCGTTAATCCCGCTTGCTTTGCCATACTGATCGCCATCGTGGTCGGCGCAGAAATACTGGCAAGCAAACCAATATTGAGCTGTGCACATTTACGGATTAACTCATAACTCGCGCGACTGGTCATAACAACAAAACCATCCTGTACATCACCATGATTCTGCGCCAAAAAACCCAGCAATTTATCCAGCGCATTATGACGACCCACATCTTCAAAGAGTGCAACGATCTCCCCTGCCACCACCCAAGCCGCCGCGTGCGCGCCGCCAGTCATTTGCGTGATATGCTGCTGTGTTTCTAATTTAGCAACTGCGATGGGAATTTGTTTCAACCAATCTGCATGCATTCGTGTCGTCACGGTCGGCAATGTCATCTGAAACTGTGCTAGGCTTTCGATACCACACAAACCACAGCCCGAACGCCCCATCATCGTTCTGCGTCGTTCTTTCAGTGCGGTAAATGCACTGGTGGCAATGGTCATCTCGATTTGTATACCAAGCTCCCCCCGTTGAATCTCCAGCGAATACAGCTCTTTCAAACTCGGAATAATGCCTTCGGACAAGCTAAAACCTTTGGCAAATAGCTCCAAATCAGTAGGAGTTGCCATCATCACCGCATGCGAAATCCCATTGTAGACAAGCGCAACAGGAAGCTCGCACACCACCTGATCGACAATCGAAGTGAATTGATGGTCTTGAAATCGATGTACAACAACATCCTCAAAACCTTTGTCAAAATGAGCTAAATCACCAAAATGATCAACGTGAGGACGCTGTAATGTATCTACTGGTTCATCTAGCTCAGGCATGCACCACCTCAACCTCAGATTCTACAGGGATCGCCAAATCAAAATACTCGGGCGCTGATCCACGATGCAAAATCACAGGGATGCTTTTCGACGCAGGAATTTTGGCTCGTTTGTCATGGCTACTCAGTGCAACCAGAGGATTCGTTTCAGGATAATACGCCGCTAGACTACCGCGCGGAATGTTATACGGCACGATGCGAAAGCTATGAACAATTCGCTTTACCTGATCAGGATAAATACTCTCGATATCAACCCAATCACCTGCCGCTAGGCCTGCATCCTGCAGATCATCTTTATTCATAAACAAAACACGACGCTGACCAAAAACACCGCGATAACGATCATCTAGCCCATAGATCGTCGTGTTGTATTGGTCATGCGAACGCGTACTCATGAGTGTATACACCGTTTTGTCTTTCATTTGTGCAGCAAAGCTGTAGACTTGATCCAAATAGACTTCACTCATCGGCAAGACATGAAACTCTGCTTTGCCAGTCTTGGTATGCCATTCATGTTGATTAGCAGGATGTGGTAAATGAAATCCACCTGGCTGATAAACACGCGCATTAAAATCATGAAAGTCGTCAAAAACCTCTGCAATCACATCACGGATGCGATCGTAATTTTCGACGTACCAACTCCATTTCACTGGACTATTAGGCAATACAGCTTCTGCCAAACGCGCCACAATCGCAGGTTCAGACAGTAAGTTATCTGACGCAGGTTCATTCCGCCCCACAGAAAGATGCACATTGCTCATCGAATCTTCGACCGTCACACCCTGTGGTCCATGGACTTGCATATCAATTTCTGTACGACCCAAGCATGGTAAAATCAGTGCATCCTGACCACAAACCAAATGACTTCGATTTAGTTTGGTTGCAACATGTGCCGTTAACACACAGCGACGTAGAGCCTCTTCGGTATATGGCGTATCGGGCGTCGCCACTGCAAAATTACCGCCCAATCCAAAAAAGACTTTAATCTCCCCTTTTGCCATTGCACTAATCGTTTCAACCACGCCAAGCCCTTCAGTTCTCGGCGACTGAATGCCAAAAACATGATCCAATCGATCCCAAATCTTCGGCACTGGACGCTCATTGATGCCCATGGTTCGATCACCTTGGACATTACTATGACCACGAACTGGACAAACACCGCCACCAGGGCGGCCGATATGACCACGCGCAAGCAGCAAATTAGCCAACATATGAACGTTGGCAACACCATTGCGATTTTGAGTAATCCCCATACCCCAACAGAAGATCACCCGCTTTGCATCACAAAATATCTTTGCCAATGATTTTAACTCATCAGGCGATAAGCCTGAGTGATCGTGAATAGTAGCCCAATCGGTTTGATCCACTTCAGCTATCATTTGCTCGAAGCCATCAGTATTCATCTCAATAAAAGCACGATCAAATAAGCTCGGTTTACCCGCCGCCAAAGCCTGCCGATCCCACTCGCGCAGATGCTTCATCATGCCCATGAGTAGCGCATAATCTCCGCCGACTTTGGGCTGAAAATAATTACTGCTGATCTTGGTGCTGCCATTGGTCATCATTTCTATTGGGCTTTGCGGATCTTGAAAACGCTCTAGACCACGCTCTTTCAGCGGATTAATGGCAACAATTTTTGCCCCACGTTTCGACATTTCACGCAAGGTACTCAGCATGCGCGGATGATTAGTTCCTGGATTCTGACCAAATAGAAACACTGCATCTGCAAGTTCAAAATCATCCAGCGTGACAGTTCCCTTGCCCAATCCAATCGACTCACCTAGCGCATAACTTGTTGTTTCATGACACATATTTGAACAGTCAGGAAAATTATTCGTGCCAAAGCTACGCACAAAAAGCTGATACAAAAATGCCGCTTCATTACTGGTGCGACCCGATGTATAAAACGCCGCCTGATTAGGGTTTTCTAATCCATTGAGATGACGCGCCAAAATTCCAAACGCCTCATCCCATGGAATCGGCACATAATGATCTGTCGCCGCATCGTAGCGCAGCGGATCAGTCAGCCGACCTTGCATCTCAAGGAAATAATCACTCTGCTGTGATAACCAACTGACACTATGTTCAGCAAAGAATTCTGGTGGAACACGTTTGCTCGTGGCTTCAAACGCGATGGCTTTCGCACCGTTCTCGCAAAAATTGAATGTCTCCGTATGCTTCTTTTCAGGCCATGCACAACCTGGACAATCAAACCCAGTCGGTTGATTGATATTCAATAACGTGATCGTGCCTTTTTTTACAATACCTTGCTTAGTCAAATTACGCGCGACGCTCAGCAACGCTCCCCAGCCTGCTGCGGGCTGAGTATAGTTTTCTATTCTGGCATGTGCGTCATGCTCAGCCTGTTCAATGGGCTCATGTTGATCATCATGTTTATCGTCCATTTTTATCAACCCTCTCAATTCATTGGCTATTCTAATAACTCTTTGTTGCAATCTGATCTATTTGAATTTTCATCAATATTATTTGATAAATACAAAGTAAGTGATTTATCTGTCGTGTTTTTTGATCGTGCACCTATTTAATTTTGATTTCAATTCATACGAACTGCTAAATTTGTATCAATACAGTTTGTACCTAAGATTAGCTATTCCCTCAACGCAATTTCTTGTAGTACCTTTAGCAAAGGACGCCATCATTTGTATAAATTTCTTGCATGAATAAACGTCAATAAAACCATCTCGACTATTTATAAATATTGCTCAAGAATCGCTTTTAAATGATTGATAAAAGGAAAACGACATGACACGAATCCAACCCGTTACCAGCTCTCCAGGTGAAAATGCTCTTTTTATTGTCTTGGGGATTAACTCAGAAGCGTCTTCCATTGATGCCGTGAAAGATTTTTCAGCGAACTTCTCGGCACTGGTCAGAAGTCTAAAAAATCGTTTTCCTCATGATGATTTTAATGCAGCGTTAGGTTTCGGTGCTGAGGCGTGGTCTAGACTGTTCCCTGATATTAGAAAACCCAAAGAACTTATGCCTTTTGAAGCGATTAAGGGTCAAAAATATACAGCCGTTTCAACTGCTGGCGACTTGTTCTTTCATATCAGAGCAAATAAACAAGGTATCTGCTACGAACTTGGATCCATCATTCATCAGCAATTAAAAGACTGTACCTATTCCATTGATGAGGTTCATGGCTTTCGTTATTTTGATGGACGTTCGATTATTGGTTTCGTAGATGGCACAGAGAATCCTGAACACGAAATTGCAGCGCAATATGCAGTTGTCGGCGATGAAGACCCTGACTTCAAAGGCGGAAGCTATGCATTCATCCAAAAGTATGTGCATGACATGGATAAATGGCGCGGGCTCTCAGATGAGGAACAAGAAAAAGTCATTGGTCGCAAAAAATATAGCGATGTTGAGTTGAGTGATGATGTCAAACCTGCAACCGCGCACAATGTCGTCAGTAAAGCGCATGATGCCGATGGCAACGAACTCAAAATTGTCCGCGCCAATATGCCATTTTCCAATCCTTCAAAAAATGAATACGGCACGTTCTTCATCGGTTATGCGCGGCACTTCAGCACCACCAGACAGATGCTGAGAAATATGTTTTTAGGCAATCGTGAAAAGCATACCGATAAGCTGCTTGATTTCAGTACACCACTCACAGGCTGTTTGTTCTTCGTGCCGACGTTTGATTTTTTGGATGATTTAGGGGATGAATAGCAGCTACCCTCATTGAAAGGCGCGACAGGTTTGGCGTGCAATACGTTGGATATCCTCATTAGAAATCGCCTCACCTGTCACTAACGTCCGATAAAACAAAGGCGCGGCAGCACATTCAACCAAATGCCTAGCACAGGTATCCGCAGGTAATTCTCCGCGCCCAATCGCACGCTCAACAATCACCTTTGAGGATGCAAAACGAGTATCCCAAAATATCGTTTGTGCTTTCTGAACATCTTCATTCGACTCATTCAATGCCATCAAAGCACGTAACAATCCTCTGGCAAATGGTGTAGCAAGCATTGCGTTAATTTTGCTCAACAGCGCGATCAAATCCCCTACTAAAGTTCCAGTGTCCAGCATCGGAACTTCAGTGCCCAAACGAGCCAATGCCACATCTAACACAAGCTCCATCTTGCTTGGCCAACGACGATAAATGGATGTCTTATAAACCTGAGCACGTTCGGCAATCTCAGGAATCTCCATTTGCTCATATCCACGCTCATCCAATAGCTCTAGTGTTGCAGCATGTACTGCAGCGACAACCCGTGCAGTACGCCCGCCTGTACGTCGACGAACTTCACGTTCCGTTAACTCATCATGACTCTTTTGACCACTCATCAGAAACTCCAAATTGAGCTATTTACGCTATACATTAAAGCAACTATAGTTGCTTTAATGTATAATTTCTAGATTTAGAGAACTTAAATTAAGGCAATCTATTATGAATAATTCAATCAAAACATTGATCAATGGCAAAGAAATTCCACGCGCAGCAGTTTTAGAGTGGGAAAAAAAGCGCGCTTTGGTAGTCTTGAAAAAATTAGGCGCCAAGCCAGTCAGTGATGATCTGATTGTTTTGCGTCAGCAATTGGCTGAGCGTAAGCAAATGCTCGGCACTGAAGGTATGATGAAAATCTTGCGTAGGGAGCTGACCATCTCTGATCCAATGGCTGTATTAACAGCACATCTGTCTTTTGGTTATCGTCGATTCAGTATCACTGAATTAGTATCATCGGAAGGTACTGCCGAACAATTTGTAGAATGGTTTAATGAACGTACTCGCATCAACGATGAACGTGCCATGCTGGCTGCAACCCCAGATCATTTTGTCATCAAAACTAATGCTGATGGATCGCAAGAAGTGGTTGAAACCAATGGTGGCTCGCCTTTAGCTGCGCATTTCTTCATTGACTATGAAGATTTATCGATCTTGCGTTCTTCCGTTGACCCTGATTATCCCTTACAGCTTGCGGGTGTGGCGCGTTCTGCTAGTGGCGTTGCACTAGGCGGTGTCCGCCATCAATTTCGCAATGAAGAAACTGGATTCCGAGCCAAATTACTTGTGGAATATCCACTATTCATTCTGCCACAAGTCTTAACGGGTCACCAATGGCATCTCGCCAGTGAATTTGGCAACTGGATTGAGGCAGCTATTTGTCATGGTCAATGAAACTAATCTTGGTATCAGTTGTATTGATCGGGATACAATTTTACCCCTGACTGTAGCTCAACAATAAGAGATTACAGGACTACAAATTGAGGGAGAATTGATAAATTAGAATTTAAAATACTGCTAAATAACAACTCATTTTTATGAAAGTGAGCAACCATTTAGAAATGGTGGGTTGTGTGGGGCTCGAACCTACGACCTACGGATTAAGAGTCCGCTGCTCTACCAACTGAGCTAACAACCCAAAAGAATTTCTTAATTATAATTCAACAACCTGAAGACTTAATATAACCATAAACAGAGCATAAAAAAAGCCCCAACACATCATGCTGGGGCTTTTTTTACATATATGGTGGGTCGTGCGGGATTCGAACCTGCGACCAATTGATTAAAAGTCAACTGCTCTACCGACTGAGCTAACGACCCATGATTTGGATTTACATTCTGAAAAATAGAGATTATCTACAGAAAGCAAAAAATCCGTACTTCATGACGGATTTCCATATCAGATACTACATCCTACTGAAAAAATGGTGGGTCGTGCGGGATTCGAACCTGCGACCAATTGATTAAAAGTCAACTGCTCTACCGACTGAGCTAACGACCCCTTTCAGTGAGCGCACATTCTATCAATTTTTCAGACAAACACAAGTACAATCATAGACCTTATCGTTTATTTGCACATAAATACGCCACAACAGATCATCTGGTTTATTCATATCAATAAAAAGGCCGCTTCAAGCGACCTTCTTATATCAGACATCTAACTCATGATTAGAAGCGATAAGCACCGTTCTGAATCCCTGCAAAAATCTCAGATGTAATCGGTACATAAGTCGTTGTACCTGGCAACCAAACCAGCAAAGGATCTGTGGTTTGAGATGGATCAAAAGCTTCTTTTTTCAGATTAGTTTTCTGATATTTGAACGTGCCTGTCGTTTCAACTTGGGCTTGTACGCGAATAAATACAGGGATTGCATATGCTGGCATGCATGCCTTAAAGAAGCTCAGTAATTCAACATAATCAACGACTGCATCTGGCTGCGGCGTAATCGCACACATGCCTGCACGACCATTGGTATTTGGAATTTCTACACCATACACAACGGCTTCAGCAATCGCACCATGATCAGCCACATGATTTTCAACTTCAGTTGTTGATACATTTTCCCCTTTCCAGCGGAACGTATCACCTAATCGATCCACAAACTGAGCATGACGGAAGCCTAAATCACGCACTAAGTCGCCTGTATTAAAGAAACGATCACCTTTTTTGAAGACCCCTTCCAAAATCGTCGCTTTATTCTTTTCAGGATCAGTATAACCATCAAAAGGAGAAGTTTTGGTGATTTCGCCAATGAGCAAACCGCTTTCACCTTTTTTGACCTTCGTCATGAATCCTTTTTTGTTCAGGATTGGCTCACCTTTTTCTTGGTCAAAACGAACAATGGCATATGGAACAGGTGAGAAACCTACTGTATTTTCAAAGTTGAAAATATTGCTAAATCCAACGTTCCCTTCACTTGAGCCATAGAGTTCAAAGACTTCTTCAATACCAAAACGTTCCTTGAAATCATGCCAAATGTTCGCACGCATACCATTACCAACCATTTTGGTGACGCGGTTTTTACGATCATTTGGAGTTGGAGGAGTATCCATCAAATAACGACATAGCTCGCCCACATAGCCAATCGCTGTTGCATTGTAACGACGCACATCTGGCCAAAACTCACGTGCAGAGAATTTGCGACGAATCGCAATACCGCCATTGCCTGCGATCACTGCCGACCAGCAAACGACCATTGCCGTTGCATGATAGAAAGGTAATGTTGCGTACAACACATCATCTTTATTCAAGTTGACGATAAAGCCCAATGTACCATAGCCTTTCATCCAGCGACCGTGCTTAAACACAACGGCTTTTGGCAATCCTGTTGTTCCTGAGGTATAGATATAGAACAGTCCATCACCGTGGAAAACATTATGGCTGCACGGTGGATTGAAACGCGGCTGATCAGCAATTTTTTCAGCTAAATCTTGGAAACCTTCAGGAACTGACGCACTTTCGTTATGACGTGGTTTACGCGTGTCTTCATCTGCAAACCAATAAAATTGATCTGCTTCAAGATTGAGGCTGTCTTTGACATCAATGACTGATGCTTTAAGCTCGTCACCAACGATCAGCATTTTTGGCTTAACCAAATTCACACTATGGATGAGGCTCTTACCTGTTTGTGAGCAATTCACTAGCGCAGCAACTGCACCGACTTTGGCACATGCCAAACTGGTGACTAATAGCTCAGGGCGATTTTCGATAAAAACAGTAACAACATCGCCTTTTTTAATTCCGCAGCTCAGCATGTAGTGAGCAATCTTATTCGCCCACTCATTGAATTGAGTGTAGGTGTACTGCACATCACGATAATAAAGCGCGATACCATACGGATTTTCACGAGTAGCGCGCTCAAATTCGACGCCAAATCCCATTGGTTTATTTGGGCGAGTGTCATTCGCAAGAATGAGACCATGAATCATATGAGGAAGTTTTTTTAGAAGATTGGGAATTCGTTCAGCAACATCAGTGACGGTAATAACATCTGAATGCTCAGCTTTCCGAGTAAGTAAACGCATAAATGAATTCCTGTATTCAATAAAAACTTCTGTCGCATGCTTATAAAAATTATAAAGCTACAACAAGCTCACAATCACTGCAAACATTTGATCTATAAAAGATCACATGCTTACAGCCTTTACAAAAATTAAACCTATCGCCAATTGTTGCTGACGATAGGTCTTTTTTACGATTTATTCAATCACTGGCGCACGTTTCTTTGGAGGACGACCGCCAACACGAGGACGACGTGGGCGACCCCGATTATCAGGATTGGCACTTTCTGGCTCATGATCATCATCAACACCTTCAGCATGTTCCTCTTCTTCCGCACCTTCATCTTCAGTTAAGGTCTGAACTTCTGGTGTCGCTTCATGAGAAACAACAGGCACCGTTTCAACAACTTCTACTTCGGTTGTTGACTGAATTTCTGGAGCAATCAAACTGACTTCCAGCCCAGAAGTTTGATCCGTTGTTGTGACGGCTTCTACTGCAACTCCGACCGTTTCTTCAACTGGCATCAAATCATCTAAAGGGATTTCCGACAATGTGACAGGTTCAGCTAATGCAGCTAACTGTGCTTCTGCAATCAACTGTGCTTCTGCAGCCAAACGACGACGCATACGCGGATCATTTGCAGCACGTGGGCGATCAGCAACTGGTGGCGCAATCACATCAGTGGTCATCGGTGGCAAAGATGCAGCAGCAGTGGCAACCACAGGTGCATCCTGCACAACCTCAGGTTCTACTGCAACTTCTGAAGTGGCGACCACAGGAAGCTCCGTCACAACTGGACGACCTTTCAGCGCGGTTAAGAACGCTTCAACTACGCGTCCTTCTGCAAGTAACGCCTCACCTTCCGTACCGAGCGCAGCACGTACGAAATCACCCACTGAACCTTGAACAGCAACAGGCTCATAATGAATACTGGGTGTCACCTGCTCAGCAACAACAGCCGCTGGTTGATCCAAGCCTAACTCACGACGACGACGACGCTCACGTGGATCATTTGCCGCACGAGAAACTTCTGCGGTCTTGACAGGCGTTGCTTCAACGACAGTTTCAGACTGTTCAGCCACAGTCTCAACTGGAGTTGCAGACTCAACTACATCTGATTGCAATGGAGTCACAGTCGTTTCAGCACCATTCTCCAAGCCGAAAATGACCAGATTTGATGCATCATTATCCGCAGGATTTGCAATCACTTGCGTCGCTAATGGATCAGTGACATCTTGCACCGACACTTGAACATCAGCCTCAACCACTGAACTTACGTCAGCACTGGTTGATTGCTGCGCTTCAAGTACGCTGTTATCACGTTGACGTGGACCACGACTGTTGCGATTACTATTGCGATCACGACGAGCTGGCACATTGTTGTTGCTTTCTTCACCAACATTCGCATCACGCTGATCACGTTCGCCAGCAGCATCGTTTTGGTTATTGCGACGGTTGCGATTATTACGTGGAACTGGCGCTTCTTCTGCGAATGTTGCAGAGTCAGTCGCTAATGCCGCGTACTGATTATTCTCATTGTTGGTATTTTCAGCATTATTGTTGCTGTTATCCCGATCACGACCACGGCGATTACGGTTGTTACGATCACGTTTCTGACCCGAACCTGATTGAGCAGGTTGCTGAGCAGATGTTGCAACAGGTGCACCAGCTGCATACGCATTATTAGTTGCTTCCGCAGGACGGCGATCAGATGGAATCGCAACTTCGCCATAAATCCCACGGCTGACCGCGCCACCATTGACCATTTGTTCAATCGCACTAGCAGCATCATTACTCGTCGTTGCACCTTGTGGACGTGCCTGACGTGGTGTAAACAGATTTTCTAACCATGCAAATTGTGCGGCTGGTTGTGGCGCTGGCTGCGCTGCTTGTTGCGCTGTTGGCGCATTATTATTGTTACGCGCTGGTGCTTGGCGTACTGGAGCTGCTGCTGACTGTGGTTGTTGCCAATCAGTTGCATAACCTAAGTCTTGATTGCGTTCAATCAGATCATAGCTCGCCGGCGCATTGCCTTCACGATTAAAGCTAATGTGATAATGCGGCGTTTCCAGATGAGGATGCGGCAAAATCGTAATGCGGCAACGGCTGCTTTGTTCTAAGTAGATCAATGAGTCGCGTTTTTCATTCAGCAAGAATGCTGCAATTTCGATGGGCACTTGCAGTTGCACTTCACCTTGACGTTCACGTAGTGCAATTTCTTCAATCGCACGCATGATGGATAATGATAATGAACGCAAATCACGAATCATACCTGTACCATGACAGCGCGGGCAAACATAACCCGTCGCTTCTTCAAGCGATGGACGGAGGCGTTGACGGCTCATTTCGAGCAAACCAAAACGTGAGAGTGAGCCAAACTGGATACGTGCGCGATCGCTTTGCGTTGCTTCTTTCAAACGTGCTTCAACGGCGCGTTGATTGCGATCTTTACCCATATCAATAAAGTCGATCACCACCAAACCGCCCATATCACGCAGACGTAATTGGCGTGCAATTTCGTCAGCCGCTTCAAGGTTGGTATTCAGCGCAGTATCTTCAACGTCTGCACCGCGTGTTGCTTTTGCGGAGTTGATGTCGATCGAAACCAAAGCTTCAGTTTGGTCAATGACGATTGAACCGCCTGATGGTAATTTCACTTCGCGTTGATATGCAGTTTCGATTTGGCTTTCGATACCAAAACTTGCAAACAAAGGCTCATTGGCCAAATGCTTTTTGATTTTGTCGATTTGATGCGGCATGACTTGCTGCACAAAGCTATAAGCTTCGTTATAAGCCTGTTCGTTATCAATCAAGATTTCGCCGATATCATCACGCAGATAATCGCGCACCGCACGAGTCACCACACCAGCTTCTTGATGTACGAGCATTGGTGATGGGCCTGATTGCGCCATGTTCTGAATGTTTTGCCAAAGTCCAAGCAAATGCTGCAAATCTTGTTGCAGTTCTTCTTGACTACGACCAATTCCTGCAGTACGAACAATCACGCTCATCGCACGAGGAACTTCAAGCGAGGATAAAATTTCTTTCATTTCTTCGCGAACAGTACCAGCGATTTGGCGGCTAATGCCTCCACCTTTCGGGTTGTTTGGCATCAATACCAAATAACGACCTGCAAGGGAAATAAAAGTCGACAACGCAGCGCCTTTATTACCACGTTCTTCTTTTTCAATTTGAACGAGTAATTCAGTACCTTCAGAGATCAATTCACGAATATTGTTGGTAGAGCGCGGATCTTTGCTGAAATAAGAATTGGCAATTTCACGCATCGACAGGAAACCCTGACGTTGTGAACCATATTCAACAAAAACGGCTTCTAGAGAAGGTTCAACGCGAGTGACGCGACCTTTATAGATGTTGGATTTTTTTTGTTCGCGAGTGCGGTTTTCGAGGTCAAAATCATAAAGACGGTGACCGTTAATCAGTGCGACGCGAATTTCTTCGGCATGTGTCGCGTTAATCAGCATACGTTTCATTGCAGTGTTACACCTTATTTGGGTGCGACACACAGTTCAGACGTCGGTTTCCTGCATGACAACTAAAAAATGCTTT
>JASLGO010000129.1 GCA_030150135.1 Aquirhabdus sp. | reverse complement strand
GTGAAAAAGTTACTCTCAATGACATCGTACTGGCAATTTGTTCAGGTGCAATGCGCGCCTACCTGAGTAATCAAAATGCTTTGCCAGCAAAACCCTTAGTAGCAATGGTTCCAATCTCATTACGTCAAGAAGGCGATGATCGAGGCAATGCAATTGCGATGATTCTCGCAAACCTAGCAACTCATCTAAACGATCCACTGGAACGACTCACCACAATCCGTAACAGCGTACTTAACTCCAAAGATCGTATGAGTCGCATGACCCCTGAAGAAATTCTGAACTACACCGGCATTGTATTTTCACTGGCGGGACTCAACCTGGTCACAGGCGCTGCGCCCAAAGTTCAAGCATTTAACATCGTCATTTCTAACGTACCAGGACCTAAAGAGACATTGTATTGGAACGGTGCAATGCTAGATGCACTCTATCCAGTGTCAATCGTCATGGATGGTCAAGCAACGAACATCACCCTAACCAGCTATCGTGATAAATTAGAAGTGGGCATCATCGCTTGCCGTAAAACATTGCCAAGTATTCAAAGTTTACTCGGATTATTGGAATACGAAATCGTCATTCTGGAACGCCTGACTGCGGATATTCCACTCGCAAGCTAATCCACGAAAACTTGATGAAAATTGGCATGCATAATTGTGAAATATCATGAAAATATTGCAGCAATATTTAATTTTTTTTGCTATTATGCGCGCCAAGCTACAACTGCCAGGAATCCCCCAATGAGAGCTGATATTCATCCAGACTACCGTCCGGTACTGTTTCACGATACAACTGCTGACAAATTCTTTTTGATCGGTTCAACCGTTAAAACTTCAAAAACCCATACTCATACTGATGGCGAAACCTATCCATATGTTTCTTTGGATATTTCAAGTGCATCACACCCATTCTACACTGGCGAAACACGTCAGATGAAGACAGAAGGCCGCGTTGCAAGCTTCAACAAACGCTTTGGTCGTTTTGGTAAAAAAGGCGCAGAAGGCGCTGCTGAATAATCAAATTCGCGTCCATTACGCGTATTGATCATCAAAAAACTGGATACCTAAAAAAAGGATCCAGTTTTTTTATATCTGAAAAATAATTTTACTTAGATATTTTTGTGGAGGCATTATGAAATACTTATTCTTACTCATAACCATGATGCTTCCAATCATGACCAAAGCTGCACCTCAATGGCTATGGTCGGAGGCAGTTCAATTTTCAGAAAGTCACGACCCCAGTTTGATCGTCCTAAAAGATGGACAACAGTTAACGATGGAATATACAGGCAATGTATTTGACACAGTATACCAATGGAAAGCTGGCAAACCCTTAATCCTTGGGTTTAGTGCAAATACTGGCACTGTTTTATTTGATACAAAAGATGGAACAATAATTCCTGTGACTGCGGGAATGACAAAACATCCAATCGATATCATGTTAGATCATTGCCTGCAAACGCATACAACAACACCTGAGATGGAAGGATGCTACAGCCAAGCCTCCACACTTTGGGATAAACAGATAAATATTTCCTATCGCGCTGTCGTGTCCAAACTAGATCAGCAGCATCAAAAAGTAGTTCAAATATCACAACTCACATGGATCAAATATCGCGATGCGCAAATTAAAGCAGTGAGTGCAATTTACGATCAAGACGGCACAATATGGCGAATTGTTGCTGCTGAAAAAATAATGAACATCACCAAAGACCAAGCCTTACGTTTAGAAAGTTTTAGAGCTTGGTAATGTATTAAGCCACGCTATCCCAACACACCAAACATCGGCAAATAATCAATCAAATCACCCATAGCAAAAACCTGCTCCACATCAATGACCGCAAAGCCATCCGCCCAACTCGCTGACATTAGCGCGCCGCTACTTTGGGTAGGATGTGGAATCAATTGCCCATCAGCCAACTGAACACGCACATACTCTCTTCGCCCTTGTACCTTAGACCGCGTAAAACCCGCAGGAACTTTGAGCATTTGAGGTAAGAGTCTCGTCCGTTGCCCTTGCAGAGACTTAAGATATGGCAAAACCACAATGAGAAAAGTGACCCAAACCGACTGTGGATTACCGGGCAATCCAATCAGAGGAATGGTTTTATCCAAACTTGAAATCACCTCTCCCCATACCAGCGGCTTACCGGGTTTAATTGCGATTTTCCAATTTTCTATTCGACCAATTTGCATCAAAACATCTTTTAAATGATCTGCATCACCAACTGATGCACCACCAGTCGTTAAAATCAAATCACTATCTGATGCAGCGAGTTGCAAAACTTCTTTTAGTTTTTCTGGCTGATCAGGTACTTGCTCTGAACGAACAATTCGTACATGTAACTTTTTTAATAGAGCAACCAATAAAGGACTATTACTATTATAGATCTGTCCATCTGCTAAGGTCGTTCCTGCACTCACTAACTCATCACCTGTCGCAATCACACTCACTCGCAATTGACGATACACCTGCACACGTTCAATGCCCAAGCTTGCAAGTAAACCTATCTCTGCCGCACCAATGCGTGTACCAGCTCGAAAGACTGTAGCGCTTTTTGCAATATCCTGTCCTGAACGACGAATGTTGTCGTTGAGCTTTGGTTGCGCATGAATAGTAATACTCGATACACCATCAATATCATTACATGTAACGTTTTCTTGCATAATAACAGTATCAGCGCCTTGCGGAATCGGTGCACCTGTCAAAATCCGCACAGCCGTATTCGGCTGGAGATTGCAGGAAGCCTGCCCCGCAGGCGTCACCTGACTAACTGGAAAGGTTTGGTTAAGCAAATCAGGCTGCCAAGCTAACGCATAACCGTCCATCGCACTATTATCAAATGGAGGGACATTCATTGTTGAGATAATCGGTGCTGATAACACTCGCCCTAAAGCATCATTAATCAGGCAAGGCTCGGTTTCAAGTGAAACTTGCTGAGCATGTTCGATGAGACGATTGATAAACTGATCAACAGGCAATAATGAAGATTGAGAAGGCATGACAAAATATTGTGTGCTATAAAACTGGAGTATAACGAAATTAGGATATTTTTTTGGATGAATCTTATTTTTGTGTTCGCAGCTCAACCACGCATTCCAGCATTGCGTAGTGAGCGACAATAAGTTTTATAACGATAACTTGCTGGCTGATACAGGTGAAACACGGGCTCAAACCTGAACATCAAACTGACAGCAAAAGGCTAACTTATGCCGC
>JASLGO010000100.1 GCA_030150135.1 Aquirhabdus sp. | reverse complement strand
GTGCGCGTGATAAACCTTCGATGCCTAAGAAATGTTGCAGATTGCCTGCACGATTTAACTGAAGCTGGCTCGGCAAATGTAACGCAGAATGGTGCTGTGCTGACGTATGCATCGACGCGATCCTTAATAGCTATATTGAATAGGCTAAGTTTAACGGATTACAGAAAAAAATTCCTTCGGAATTAAATATTATGAAGCTGTTTCATTCAAACAACCCATTTCAGTCAAACTGTTCCGCAAAGCATCAAGCATCGGTGTACGCTCAAAATCTCCCAGCATGGCATCCAGCCGTGTACCATCCATCAACAATGGACGTTGCCAGAGATAACGCATTTCCAGCAGTTCGCGTGGCATACTAGCAAACAATGCCGCGATCTTAATTAAAAACCAAGGTAAATGACGAACTGGCAAATCAGCGCGACCACTCACTGTCCGCACGGCAGCAATGAACTGATCTCCAGTCAATTGATATCCTGAAAAATTAAAACGTTCAAATCGCTGTAATTCTTGTTCATGTGCAAGCAATTGCACAATCGCACGAACCATATCAGGTAAATATGCCCACTCATGCACAATATCGTGCCGACCCAAATACATCATACTACGCAGTGGTTTACCTGCTTTAAAGATATATTGGAACCATGCACTCATACCACGTCCACCAAAGAAATCACCTGCGCGAACAATCAATACACGGACACCGCTCTCCGCGAGTAGATTTTCCATCTCAACTCGCACTTGCCCTTTGCGAGTCAACGGATTTTGTGGTGCCGAATCAGCAACCAACTCTCCCGCATCAGGGCCATAGTTATATACAACGCCTGGCAATACCAGACGTGCATTCTGCTCGCGCGCAGCAGCAATACTATTTTCTAGCATCGGCAGCGCCAATTCGCGCCAGCGTTGGTAGTGTGGAGGATTGACTGCATGTACGATGAGACTCGCATTCTCCGCAGCTTTTGCAACGTCATTTGCTTGCATCGCATCGCCAGCCACCCATTCAACAGGTAACTCTGGCAGTTGTTTTTTTGCATCGACAGGATCACGTTGTAACGCACGCACATGCCAACCTTTTGCAGCAAGCTCTGCTGCCATCACACTACCAAAGCTTCCTGTCGCACCGAGAACAAGTGCAATTGGTTTCTCAGAAGAAATCGTTGTATTCATCATGTACTCCAGATTGACTGCAATGTTTGTAGGATTCGACCAGCAATGTCATGTCTAATCATGTCATGGTCAATCGTTGTACAATATGCTCCTACAACCTACAATGGAATAACAAAAACTTTAAAGTGGGTTAACGTTTTTATATGAGCCAACCTCACCATCCAAAGAACTACTCATGGGATAGCTATCGTGCTTTTGTCGCCGTTTTAGAAATGGGAAGCCTATCCGCTGCCGCACGGCATCTCTCTATCAGCGCCCCAACCATTGCACGGCATATAGAGACTCTTGAAGCAACGCTCGGCGTTACTCTGTTTTCTCGTTCAAGTACAGGTTTACAAGCAACCAGCGCAGCTCTCGCACTTGTACCTCAAATCCAAACGATGGTTATTGCCGAAGCAGCAGTACATCGTTTGGCATCAGGTGAAGCCAGTAGTGAACGTGGTGTCGTCCGACTGACCTCCAGCGAAATCGTCGGGACAGAAATTTTGCCTGCGCTACTCGTTGAATTTCAAAACGCCTATCCAGATACGGTGATTGAACTGTCACTGACTAATCAGCGCGAAGATTTATTACGCCGTGACTCAGATATTGCGATACGGATGGTGCGACCTGAGCAAGATGCACTGATCGCCAAAAAAATTGGTACGGTTGATGTTGGGCTATATGCTCACCAAAACTATATCGAGAAACAAGGGATACCTCATTCCTTAGAAGAATTACGACAACATCGCATCATTGGCTTTGATAAGCAGTTTTCTATTAGTCGGACAACACAACTGGGCAACCTAAATCGCGACATGTTTAGCTTTCGCTGCGACAGTGACTTTGCTCAACTTGCGGCACTTCGTGCAGGATTAGGGATCGGCGGTTGTCAGATGCGTATCGCCGAACGACACCCTGATTTAGTGCCGTTATGGGGTGGACGTAAAATCTTCGATATGGACATGTGGTTGGTCATGCACCGCGATCAACGTCAGGTCAGACGGGTCAAGCTACTATTTGATTGGCTCGCAAAAGGTTTAATCCCTTACACCAATCAACCATACAGAGAATAAGAAACAGCCCTAAAAAGGACTGTTTCTTATCACATCAATACATCACTTAACTTTATTTCGTGATGCGCTTCACTTGCTCCGCAAAACGCACACCAAATAATTTCGCAGTTTCCAAATCACCCGGTAATGGTCCTTCCTCAGGAGTAGAGTCAGAAGGAGATTGAGCCAGCAGACCAGAGAAGCCCGCCAAATAATTCACATGATTGCGCTCTGCTGCTTTGCTATTGGCAGGCATCATGCCAGTACCCACCCACACCATCGAATGCTGCATCGCAAATGTGATCATATAAGAAATCGTTGACCCTTTATCGCCATTGATAGACGCAGAATTGGTGAATCCAGCCGCAGGCTTATCTCTCCACGCTTGGACATACCACGGCTTGCTAGACGCATCTGCAAACTTCTTAAACTGCCAGGCCACACCGCCCATGTAAGTTGGTGAACCAAAAATAATCCCATCCGATGCCACCAGCATTTCCCAAGCTGCATCCGATAAATTTCCTTGCTCATCAATACGAATCAGCTCTACAACTGTGCCTGCAACAGAAGTTGCACCAGCCAAAACAGCTTCAGCTTGTTTTTGGGTGTGACCATAACCACTGAAATAAACAATCGCGACCTTTGACATTTTCTGTGCTCCCCTGCACTGTGAGATGTGACCTAATAGTGCATCGTTTTATGATGAGAAAACATCTCTTTTTATAGGAAAGACTATGAAGTAAACATAAATAGAACAGATCAAATTAAATCTACAACAGCAAAAATTTCACTCCGCATTTTTATACGGTAAACAACCCATCGCCTCCTCAAAATAAGCCTCCACGCCGACTCGTTCACGCACAGTAAAATCCATCACCGCATCCATAAATGCAGGTTCAGCCAACCAATGCAGCGAATGTGTAAAGACCGGTGCAAAACCACGAATCAGCTTATGTTCACCTTGCGTTCCTGGATCAAACCATTGCAAACCCTGTTGAATGGCATACTCAATACCTTGGTAATAACACACCTCAAAGTGCAAACAATCAACATCACCAATTGCACCCCAATAACGTCCATACAACGTCTGCTCATCTTTAAAAAACAACGCCGAAGCAATAGGATTTTTATCAGCATCTTGGGCAATCACCAATGCCAATGCATCAGGCATTGATGCCCCCAATTGTTTAAAAAATGCCAGCGACAAATAAGGTTTCTGTCCACGAATATGATAGGTATTTTGATAACACTGATAAAAGAATTGCCAATCCGCATCGCTAATGTCAGAACCTTCCAGCCAATCACAATGAATGCCTTGTGCAGTGACTTTTTCACGTTCAACGCGAATGCTTTTGCGGCGTTTTGCGGTTAATACATCGAGAAAATCAGTAAAATTGGAATAGTGCTTATTCTCCCAAAGAAATTGCACATTAATACGTTCAGCCAGTTTAGGTGTTTTTGGATTAGAAAAGCTAACATCACGATACGCTTGCAAGAAATCATGATCCAAAAAAAGACCATGCCATGATGATGCACCGTATTTTTGCGCTAAGGCTTGAACGCCCTGCAATAAAGTCGGAAATACCTCAATCAAAGCAACATCTTTTGCCAATAAAACACGTGAGCCCGTCACAGGTGTAAACGGAACACTCGTCACCAATCGCGGATAATAATCCAAACCATGCCGCGCATACGCCTGCGCCCACGCATGATCAAAGACATATTCGCCACGATTGTGTGCTTTGACAAATACAGGAAGTGCAGCGACAGGTTCATGATGACGAAAGACGATTAAATGCTGCCCGAACCAGCCTGTTTGCGAACCAATCGCATCACTATCTTCAAGCGCTAACCAAAACGCACGCCGCATAAACGGCGTTGATTGACCACACCAAAAGGATTCAGGAAAATCACGAACCGACTCAACAACCTGAATCGACCAATCATCTAACGCCAAGTTACTGAACTCACAATCATTCAATTATGGCGTCGCCCATGCCGCACAACGATCAAAACGCTCCATTGTTTTCCAGACACTCAGATCTGTTTTTTGGATCTGACTCATCGCTTGGATCGTCGCAGGTTTATTGCCTGCCGTACAAAAGAACAAAGCATTCTTGTTCGCATTCAGATTAGCAACTTGCGCCCCTGAAGCCAAATTTGTACCTTGACTATTCACATTTTGATTATTGCCATAGAGTGGTGAACTCGGACTCACATAATTTGTTCCATAACTAGGTGCAGGCTGATTCGGTGGCGGATAATAGCCACTTTGAGAAGACTGAATGACTACTTGCCCCTGACTATATTGTGCTGGATATGGGCTCTGACCATACAAACCTTGGTCATCATCATATTGTGCATCATCAGGATAAACCACCTGATCAGCAGGATATCCAGAGTCAATCATCTGCTGTCTCACACCCGCATCATAAATTAATTGCTGCCTGAGATTATTATCATTAATGGCTTGGGCAACTTCTGCATCAGACCATGCCTGAGCAACAGCAATACTCGTAATCACTGCAAACCAGTAGGGATCGACTGTACGATAATCTTCGCGCCAACCATGTTCCCACCAATCATAGTGCCGAGGCCAGCTTTGGACATAATGCACACGATATCCACCAGTATCTCCACGACGATACGGCATACGGTAACGACGATCCCAATCCGAATTAAAATGTGAATCATGATCAAAATCGCGGTGAAATGACGGATTCTGGTTTACGTTGTTTGCATTA
This sequence comes from Aquirhabdus sp., assembly GCA_030150135.1. Lineage (GTDB taxonomy): Bacteria > Pseudomonadota > Gammaproteobacteria > Pseudomonadales > Moraxellaceae > Aquirhabdus. Next base: position 19,181 of record JASLGO010000100.1, on the reverse strand, counting down.
TTAAAACTGATATTGTTATTAAATCGAACTCCATTATTAAATCCTTGATCACGTCCTTGATCACGATCACGCCCCTGATCATGCCAATCATGCTGCCGATCTGAATCATGATTCCAACGTGATCCCCAAGACTGAGCATCCTGTGGCTGAGAGCCTTGAGGCGAATTGCTGCTACCTTGATAACGTGTCAGTGTTGTAGAACCCGTATTTACAGGACTATTTGTCCGATTGAAACCAACGGGAGCATTCTGAATTGTCGGCTGGGTACGCGGCTGAGTATTTTGGGGTGGGCGATTTTGCGGCGGATTATTTTGTTGTATTTGAGGTTGAGGCGCGCTTTGCGGTGCTGGCTGAATTCGAGGTGCTAAAGGCATGAAATGCATACCTGGCGCTTGACTACTTGCCATTGCACCTTGCATCGCCGCACCCGCGCGCTGCTTATTCAACTCCGCACGACGTTCGGCCTGATGCTGAGGATCATTATCATCCGCATAAGCAGAGCTCATTACAGCGACCACCATGCATCCAAGCAATAATCGAGTCAGTGTCATTTTATATAATCCATCACTCATGTTTTAACCTAGATTAGCGCAAATCCACCTCGTTATCATTAACAATCGTCATCAGTACAAACCTTCAAAACCAACAACGCCGCATCTCAAACACTAAGCTGACATTAAATGCGCTTTCAGCTTTTTCACTTCATCTCTCAGGCGCGCGGCTTCCTCAAACTGCAACTGCTTGGCTTTTTCATTCATGGCTTTTTCAAGCTGTTGAATATGCTTGGCTAATAGCTTCGGATCACGCAGCAAATGCTCGTCGATATCACTTGGCGTTGGTTGCAGCACACTGGTATCCGTAGGATCGTAAATCTCCTCTTGCACACTAATGTCACGCAACGTCTGCCGCGTCGCACTGCGCGGTGTAATCCCATGTTCCAGATTAAACGCGATCTGTTTATTACGACGACGATCGGTTTCGTCTATCGCACGTTGCATGGATGGTGTGATTTTGTCGGCGTACAAAATTGCTTTACCGTTAAGATGTCGTGCTGCCCGTCCAATGGTCTGAATCAAAGCACGTTCCGAACGCAAGAAGCCTTCTTTATCCGCGTCTAAAATCGCGACTAAAGACACTTCGGGCATATCCAAACCTTCACGCAATAAGTTAATGCCAACCAATACATCATGCACGCCCATACGCAAATCGTGGATGATCTTGGTTCGTTCCAGAGTATCAACATCCGAATGTAAATAGGCGACTTTGATGCCGTATTCTTTCAAATAACTAGTCAGGTCTTCGGACATACGTTTAGTCAATGTCGTGATGAGCACACGCTCATTTTTTTCTTTGCGCAAATTAATTTCGGATAGCACATCATCGACCTGCGTCAGCACAGGACGAATTTCGATTTCAGGATCAATCAAACCTGTTGGGCGCACTAGCTGCTCAACCACTTGCTCGCTTTTTTCGAGTTCATACAGCGCAGGCGTCGCCGTGACAAAAATCGTTGCAGGCGTAATTCGCTCCCACTCTTCAAATTTCAACGGACGATTGTCCAGTGCACTCGGCAAGCGGAAACCATAATCCACCAGTGTCTCTTTCCGCGAACGGTCACCTTTATACATCGCGCCAATTTGCGGCACCGACACATGCGACTCATCAATGAAAAACAACGCATCTTCGGGCACATAATCAAATAAAGTTGGTGGCGCTTCGCCAGCAGGACGACCTGACAAATGACGTGAATAGTTTTCAATGCCATTGGTATAACCCAGCTGCTGAATCATCTCCAGATCATAGCGAGTGCGCTGTTCAATCCGCTGCGCTTCCAGCAATTTATCATTGGCACGGAAGAATGCTAAACGCTCCTCCAACTCCACCCGAATCGTCTCTCGCGCAGCCTCTAATTTCTCACGCGGCGTCACGTAATGACTCTTTGGATAAATGGTAATGCGATCAACTTTCTTCGTCGCTTTGCCTGTCAATGGATCAAACCAAGTGATCTTTTCCACCTCATCATCAAACAGCTCAACTCGTACCGCATACTGATCCGACTCCGCAGGAAAAATATCCAAAATTTCCCCACGCACGCGATACGTGCCGCGCTCGAAATCAATTTCATTACGGCTATATTGCATATCAACCAAACGTCGAATAATCGCCGCACGATCCACTCGATCGCCACGCACAATATGCAGTAACATTTTCAAATACGCTTCAGGATCACCCAAACCATAAATCGCCGACACTGATGCCACAATAATCGCATCTCGCCGCTCGAGTAACGCACGCGTCGCACTAAGGCGCATTTGGTCAATCTGATCGTTAATCGCCGAGTCTTTTTCAATGAAGGTATCCGACGACGGCACATACGCTTCTGGCTGGTAATAGTCGTAATAACTGACGAAATACTCGACTGCGTTATGCGGAAAAAAGGCTTTAAATTCGCCATACAACTGCGCTGCCAACGTCTTGTTATGCGCCATGATAATGGTCGGACGTTGTGTCTGCGCAATGACATTCGCCATCGTGTACGTCTTGCCCGAACCTGTTACCCCAAGCAGTAATTGATTCTTCATGCCTTGATTGACACCACGCACCAGCTTCTCAATCGCCTGAGGTTGATCGCCAGCAGGTTTAAAATCTGTCACCAAATCAAACGCCTGCCCTGTCGCCTGCGTACCCGATAGATTCGTGCCAGTTTTTTGCGCATCCGCTTGAATTTGCGTGGCAATGTGTTTCAAATCGTCGGCAGAACGGGTTTTGGTCGGTTCACGCATTTAGCTTTCCTCAATACCTTAATAGCTCATTGAGCCTGTCGAAATGTGCGGGGCAACACAAAAATAAATCGCATCGGCAACTATAACAGGTACAGCGCAAACCGTCGTGTTACTTTACCCAATGCAAGTTCTACCGAATTTGTAAAATACAAAACTGTAGGGGCAATCCCTTGTGGTTGCCTTAAACCAACACCAAATCAGGGCAACCACAAGGGTAGCCCCTACATGATCAACTCAATACCACAAAACCAAAAAAAAAAACATTTATCAATATTCGCTCAAACTACCGACACTGGCGCAAAAATCAGCTAAAATTATCAGGTTTGGCTTATGCCATCTAAAGCATCCGTTTTTACCTCTGTCCGTATAAGGAAACTAGCCGTGGAAATCCGTCTATCTGACCGTGTCAACGCCATCAAACCATCACCAACACTCGCTGTCACCAATAAAGCTGCTGAATTGAAAGCCGCTGGACGCGATATTATTGGTCTCGGTGCAGGTGAGCCAGATTTTGACACGCCTCAACATATTAAAGACGCGGCGATCCAAGCAATTAACAGCGGCTTCACCAAATACACCGCCGTTGACGGCACACCAGGTTTGAAAAAAGCCATTATTGCCAAATTCAAACGTGACAATAACCTCGACTACGCACCAAACCAAATTTTGGTGTCATCAGGTGGCAAACAAAGTTTCTTCAACCTTGCACTTGCATTCTTGAACGCAGGCGACGAAGTCATTATTCCTGCGCCATTCTGGGTGTCATATCCAGACATGACCATCATCGCAGAAGGCGTGCCTGTCATCGTCAAATGTGGCGAAGAACAACGCTTCAAAATCACAGCTGCTCAACTCGAAGCTGCGATCACCCCAAAAACTAAACTTTTGGTACTCAACAGCCCATCGAACCCGACTGGCATGGTGTACACCAAACAAGAATTGACTGAACTCGCAGAAGTCTTGCGCCGTCATCCACAAGTTTATGTCGCATCAGATGACATGTACGAACCAATCATCTGGACGGATGAGCCATTCCACAACATCCTGAATGTTGCACCAGATCTTTACGACCGCACATTCGTGTTGAATGGCGTTTCTAAAGCCTATGCAATGACTGGCTGGCGTATTGGATATGCAGCGGGTCCAGCAAAAATCATCAACGCGATGAAAAACGTACAATCACAATCAACCAGTAACCCAGCGTCAATCAGCCAAGCGGCTGCTGAAGCTGCGCTGAATGGCCCACAAGATGTATTGAAGCCAATGATTGAGGCATTCAAACGCCGTCACGACCTCGTTGTGAAAGGCTTGAACGAAATCAAAGGCATCACATGCCTGCCTGCTGACGGTGCGTTCTATGCCTACGCAAGCGTACGTCCACTGATCCGTGCATTGGGCTTAAAATCATGCACCGAGTTCTCAGAATGGTTACTTGAGAAAACTGGCGTAGCAGTTGTACCAGGCGATGCATTCGGTTTAGGCGGCTACATGCGCATCTCTTACGCAACTGCGGATGAAGTGTTGGTCGAAGCGCTACGTCGTATCAAAGAAGCTGCTGACAGCATCGAAGGTGTAGACGCTGCGATTGCTTCATTGCAAGGATAAGGTTAAATAAACGGCATTTTTATGATAAAAAACAGCAATTATTCATCTTTTGATGAGTAATTGAACGGTCAAGCGATTAAATTAAAAAAATTGCTTGACCGACTCCTGTTCCATCCCTAAAATGCCGCCTACCGAAACGCAACATTCCCCGATAGCTCAGTCGGTAGAGCAATGGACTGTTAATCCATGTGTCCCTGGTTCGAGCCCAGGTCGGGGAGCCATATACTGCTACAAAGCGTTCCTAGAACGTCCAAAAAGCCCTTTAGCATCAAGCTTTAGGGCTTTTTTGTTGTCCAAGATTTAATAAACTGCAACAAGCCCATTTTGATTTTTTGCTTTACATTACCCCGCAGCACTGAGCTCCGCTAATAACACCTTGAGGCGTGGTGCAGCAAAGTCGAGAAAGCGACGCATCTTTAATGGCATTTGCCCACGCGATGCATGCAGCAGATGCACAGGAATAGGATCAGGTTCATAAGCACTTAAAACTATACGCAAAGTCTTAGTTTGTATTGCTTCAAACACCTGATAATGAAGCAGACGCGTGACACCGACACTGAGTATTGCCGCTTTAACTGCCGCATCAGTGGTGGTTACTCGTAATCGGGGCTGAATCGGAACATCAAACATCGCTTGCTGATCTAAATATTGAAACCGCCATAACGAAATCGGCAGAGGGCTATCGACAGCAATGCAAGGAATATTCAACAGATCATCAGGCCTCTGAGGCTCAACGTGCTGGATCAGTAATTGAGGACTGGCACAAGTCACCATTCGCATCATACCGACTTGTGTCACCACCATTGAGCTATCGGGAAGCACACCAAACCGTACAGCCATATCTACATGCGCATCCAGCAGATCAACATGACGATCGGTCAGAATTAATTGGATATTAATCTCAGGAAACATCGCCAAAAATTCAGCAATGATCGGTAGCACATACAACCGACCAAACATCGTTGGTGCAGTGATCGTCAATTCACCTTTGGGTGTGGTGAACTCCCCCGCTGCTTCGCGCTCAGCATCCTCAACCTGCTCTAAGATTCGACGCGCTGCCTCTACGTAAGCAATACCAGCATCAGTGAGGATGAGCTTACGTGTTGAACGAATCAATAGCTTCGCCCCTAACCTCGCCTCCAGATCAGAGATTCGACGACTCAATGTCGCTAACGGCACCTGTAACGCTCGTCCTGCAGCAGATAGACTGCCCATCTCGGTGACTTTCACAAGCATGGCCATTGCTTCAAAGCGATCCATTCATTCTTCCAATTATTGGTAGAGATATTCTCATTATTGCTAGATTATCAAAATAAATGAAAAGGTTCATCATGATCTCCAACGAGCCAGCTTGCGCTCATTTCCCAATAGGAGAACACCATGTCACGCCTTGCCATCCCAACACTAGAATCCACACCGGAGGTATCTAAAGCTACCTTGAATGCAGTCCATCAACAACTCGGGACTGTTCCCAACCTGTATCTCCTGCTCGGTAGCAGCCCGATTGCATTAAACGGATTTGGTGCTTTTCAAGGTGCACTGTCGAAAAGTCTAGATGCAAAGACTCGTGAACGCATTGCGCTGGCGGTTGCTCAGGTCAATGGCTGTGATTATTGTCTCTCAGCGCATACTTACTTGGGACTGAATCTTGTCAAAATCAGTGCAGAAGAAGTGATCTTAAATCGTAAAGGCACATCCAGCGATGCTAAAGCACATGCTGCGGTGAGTTTTGCAGCCAAAGTCACCCGTGAACGTGGACATGTCAATGATGCCGATATTGAGGTTGTTCGTGCGGCTGGTTTTAGTGATGCACAAATTATTGAGATCGTTGGTCTAGTCGTCGAAAACTGTTTCACGAACTTCCTGAATTCTGTGGCAAAAACTGAAATCGACTTTCCTGTTGTTTCTGCCACAGATTTGATTTGAAGCCGCTCAGGGTGGCATTGCAAGACGCCACCCTGACACACTAAGACTCTCTGATGGGAGATTTGCAATGGCCTATAGTTTTCTTGATATTGCGATGACATCGGGTGTCCGTGCTGCACAGACGGCAATGGGCAGCGCTGAGTTATGGAGCGCGCGCAAAGGTCAAGTTTTCGATCAACTGACCCATGATGAATTCGATTTTATCGCTGAACGTGACAGCTTTTATATGGCGACCGTATCAGAAAGTGGCTGGCCATATATCCAACATCGAGGCGGTCCACGCGGATTTCTTAAAGCAATGAATCAGCGTACCCTTGCCTTTGCCGACTATCGTGGTAATCGGCAATATATCAGCGTTGGTAATATTTCAACGGATGATCGTGTATGTCTGTTTTTGATCGACTATCCACGACGTACAAGACTAAAGATTTATGCTCATGCAGAGATTGTTTCTCTTGAAGCAGATCCAGTATTCACACAGCAAGTCATACGACCTGAATACAAGGCGAAACCCGAACGCATCATTCGGCTACATGTGGATGCTTTCGACTGGAATTGTCCACAACATATCACATCACGTTTTACTGAACAGGAAATCACAGAGGCGATGCAACCTTTACGAGATCGCCTTGTACACTTAGAGAATGAAAACGCCAAGTTGCGAGCACAACTTAACCACTTAGGAGATCGCCCATGAATCATCCGCGCCCACCACTGCCCCCATTCACTGAGGATACCGCACGCGAAAAAGTTCGGCTTGCCGAAGATGGCTGGAACAGTCGAAATCCTGAAAAAGTTTCCCTGAGTTATACACCTGACAGTCAATGGCGCAATCGTGCCGAATTTTTACAGGGTCGAGAGGCTATTGTTGCATTTCTTCAGCGCAAATGGATTCGTGAACTTGATTATCGTCTGATCAAGGAACTATGGGCGTTCCAAGATCATCGAATTGCGGTGCGATTCGCTTACGAATGGCACGATGATCAGGGAAATTGGTTTCGTTCCTATGGTAATGAGAACTGGGAATTTGACGAAAACGGATTAATGCAACGACGAATTGCGAGTATTAATGACCTGCCAATTCAAGAATCCGAGCGGCTTTTTCGCTGGACGTTGGGTCGACGACCAGATGACCATCCAGGTCTGAGTGATCTCGGCCTTTGATCATTTATAGAAAAGCCCGTTATCAGTAGACCAGTAGAAAACGAATACCGTCATACATGGGCGAACTCAGTTCGCCCCTACAAGATATGATTATTGTAGGGATGAACTGTGTTCATCCGCTATTTTTTAATTAACGACCAGCCGCCCAAAACGCCTCACCCGCAGCAATCGGATCACCTGTACGTGCAAGCGTTTCAACCCAAACTGGATATTGCGCCACAACAGGATGCTGACTCGGATGAAAGTCACGACGGAACCAGTCGAGATACGGCTTCTTCATTGCAGTCAGAATCCCTTTTTTACCGAGAGCCCAAGAAACGCCCTCACGAATCAATTTAACGCGTTCACGGGCGGTAAATCCGTCAGTTTTGAGCATTAAGTTAGCGCGATAAAGCGTAAATCCAGTCATCAACATACTGGTGACCACCAACGCACTGGCACGCATGTAATAAGGAACTTGCGCGACATCTTGCATGACATCAAACGCCACATCACGATGCTCCATCTCTTCGATGGCATGCCAAGCAAAGAGTGCGCGGACATGCGGTTCAACTTCAGCAAGCGTCGCTTTATTGCTATAAAAGCATTCAGCCATCAGCGCAGTCAGATGTTCACTTGCCGCTGTGATCGCAATGTTATATTCAGGACTGCGATTTTTCAGCATCGCATCAAAATGACCCTTGAGAAAACCCAGCATCTTGTCCAGAGGCATGCCCTGCTCGATCATCTGTTGATTCATATGATCGTGAGCAATCCCATGTTGTGCTTCCTGTTTGATAAAATCAGCAACACGAGCCTTCAAATCTGGATCAGTGATCTGATCACGAAACAAACGGACGCTACTGATAAAATAACGCTCGCCATCAGGAAACGTCAGACTTAATGCATCAAACAAGCGGGTCTTAATCGGATTGCCGCCGAACCAATAGCGTTGCATATGATCTGCAAGTTTAAACTCGAGATCTCGACGCACTTGCATGTCGGCGTGGTAACGGACGGCATGATCGTGTGAAAGGACTGCACTGTTCATAAATTATCTGCCATAACATGTTTTCATGTGATCAGTATCACGACTTTCTGAAAAAAAGTTTTGACAGGCTTCGCCAAATTCTATACAAATCACGTCATGAAAACGGACATTGTCATTAACGGTGGTCATCTCCAGCTCGTGGCGCAGTACATGCAGTCACGTGGATTAATGCTGTCTGATGTATTTACACCAGATCAAATTACCGCAATTGCACATGCTCAAGCCACTGGACAAGCCGTGCCGGTCTTACAGTTCGCAGCGATTCTGAGGCAACTCGCTAATCATATCCAAGAACCCGACATGACACTGCAAATCGCCAGCATGATCGGAACAGGACATCTGGGCGTTGTCGGCTATCTATTGCATGCTTGTGCAAATATGGCAGAAGCATTGGCCTGTCTGCGCCGTTATCGTAAGCTAATTATCACGGCCGTCGAAGATATGCAGGTGTTGGCTCAGCAGGATACGATCGAATTACGATGGGAACATAATCCAAAGATTGATCCGCTTGTACTGGAACTCGGGATTGCGATTCTTGTCCAGTTCTCTCGGCAATTAGTGAGTCAGGAGAACCAATCCTTGCCACCGCGACAAGTCAATTTGATGCAAACTCCGCCATCCATAGAACCTTTCGAACGCTACTATGGTTGTCCAGTCCATTTCCATCAGGGCTGGGCAAGCGTTGTTTTTCCAGCAACCTATTTAAGCATCCCGATCTCGCAACCCGACAAGACTCTGCTAGATATTCTGCAACAGCAAGCAGACCAAGCATTACAAGCATTACCCAAGACCGATGAATTCATGCATCACGTACACCAACATCTCGCGCAGCTATGTCAGGATGGGCAACCTCATGTCGATGAGCTTGCCGATCGGTTACATCTCAGTATTCGCACAGTACAGCGCCGATTATTGGACAACGGAACAACGTTTCAACAGGCACTCGATGAGGTTCGTCAGCAATTGTGCTGGCAATATTTACAGCAAGACATTCAGCTCAGTGACATTGCACAACTTCTCGGTTATTCCGATCAAAGTGCCTTTACTCGCGCCTACAAGCGCTGGACAGGATCAACACCACATCAGGAACGGTTACGCGGCAAACAAGTATGATTTGATTACTGACGATAGACACTCTTTGAAATTTAAATCCAAAATATTAAAAAAGCCCTTAAACAATATGTCTCAGGGCTTTTTTGACTTCAACTCAATCGAAACCAAAGTACAAATTACAACGAACGCGCAATGATCTCTTTCATGATTTCACTCGCACCACCGTAAATCCGTTGGACGCGTGCATCCGCATACATCTGCGTGATCGGATACTCCAGCATATAACCATAACCGCCAAAGAATTGGAGACACTCATCGATAATCTTACATTCGAGCTCACTCAAATTCAGTTTAACGATTGACGCCGTTACGGTATCTAACTCGCCATCGATCATGCGTTGGATACACTCATCGACAAAAGCGCGAGCCATCACAGCTTGCGCTTTTGCATCCGCCAACTTGAAGCGCGTATTTTGCATCTCAATCAATGGCTTTCCAAAAGCCTTACGATCACGCGTATATGCGATAGTCAGCTCCAAGGCATGTTCAATCACAGCCATTGCAGTGATGCCCAACATCAAACGCTCATAAGGTAATTCACTCATCAGATGAGCAAAGCCCTTCCCTTCTACACCACCCAACAAATTCGCAGCAGGTACGCGCACTTCATCAAAATAAAGTTCGCAAGTATCTTGTCCTTTTTGACCGAGTTTTTCCAGAATGCGTCCAACCTTGAAACCCTTTGCATTCTTGGTTTCTAACAGAAACAGTGACACACCTTTTGCACCAGCATCTGGATTGGTTTTGGTGACCACCACGATCAAATCAGCAAGATAACCATTAGAAATAAAAATCTTTGAACCGCTAATGACGTATTCATCCCCATCACGTACCGCACGAGTGCGGACACCTTGAAGATCAGAACCAGCACCTGGCTCAGACATTGCAATGGCACCTACCATTTCACCTGAAGCCAAAAGCGGCAGATACTTTTGTTTCTGCTCATCAGTCCCTTGGTTCAAGATATAGTGTGCGGCGATCGCATGGACATGCGCACCAAAAGCACGATCATTGGCATAGCCTAATTCTTCAAATAGCACAGCCATATGCGCATAATTACCACCACTGCCACCATATTCTTCAGGTACATCTGCGAGTAGCACACCCAGTGCTCCAGCCTTGTTCCAAACGTCACGATCAACGTGTTGTTGTTTCGCCCATTTTTCACCATGAGCCGCAATCTCAGTTTGAACAAAACGTCGAACAGAGTCTCGATAAAGCTCCAGATCAGAATCCATCCAGCGTTTCTTTGGCATATTCATATTGCTCATCATTCCCGTAATAATGTATGTAAAAAATAATGTGTGTAATAGCTCTCTCAAAACCGCGCAATCAAACTTGCACTGAAAAACAAAAATTTCCTGACAACAGTCTCATTTTTATTGCTCTGGATTTAAACATACAGAGCCTGTCGGTTGCATTGGCAGTTCTCTACAGTGTGCAGACGTGGTGAAGGAGAAAATGCAAATGAATAAAAATACTGGCTCAAACGAATTATTTTGATCAGTTTAAATAGATCAAAAGTGCAGATTTGTTTTTGTAACAACAAGCCATTTATATATGCAACTGGTTGCATATATAAATGACTCTCTTTAGAATCTATTAACCATCTTTCTAAGCATATATGCCAAAGATCTTTACTCAGACTCTCTCTTAAACTGCCCACGTCCACCTATAAATAGAGCAAACCGATATGTTTGAAGTACAGACCAGCCTTCCTGAATCCATAAATCAACAACGCGCTCGCCCACAAAAGCCACGTATTTATTGCCAAGATAACGCACATAATCGTCAAATTATTCATAGTCTTGATCAATTGAAACAGATCTACCGACCTACGCCGTGGCTGTTTAATGGTCATCTGCAAATGCTGTTTTTAAGCGCACGCAAAAATAATGCAGCCCAAGCCTACGATCACATTGAACACCTGACCATGAGTGATGGTGGGCGCACGGCACTCGCATGGGTTGGTTATGACTTGCCTTCAACAACCCCAACGATAGTCCTTCTGCATACACTCACCGGCAGCCCAAAAAGCATGCAAGAACTCGTACTTGATCTACATAAAACGACTGGTTGGCGGATTGTTGTATGCGTACGTCGTGGACATGCAGATTTACCTTTGACTCAGCCACAATTTAATATTTTTGGCTCTGTGACAGATTTACATGAGCAACTCGAAATCATCCATGCTCGCCTACCTGAATCAGCACTTTATGGTGTTGGCTCATCGGCAGGTTCTGGCTTATTAGTTCGTTATTTAGGAACAACAGAGGCAGCATCGCTTTTACGTGCAGCCTTCGCCTATAGTCCAGGCTATAACACAGATACGGGATTTGATCATATTCAGCCATTTTACAGCCGTTATATGGCCAAAAAACTGCTGCGAAAATTCGTCGAACCACGTACTCAACATATCGCACATCTCTCGTCGTTTAATCGCCTGCGCAATGCAAAAACCTTGAGTGATTTCAATCGTCATGCATTCGAATTCGCGGGATATAACAGTTATGAAGAATACGCACATGACATCAATCCTATGCGTGTTTTCAAAAATATTAGCGTTCCAATGATGATTCTAAATGCTGAAGATGATCCTGTTTGCAACATTCAAAATGCTGCGCCTTATCTGGATACCATGCGCCAAATGCCGAATTTAATTTTAGTGACGACGGCACACGGTAGTCATTGCGCTCATTACGAAGGATGGCGAGCTAAATCTTGGGCAGGTCGATTGATCGGACAATATTTAAAAACAGTGCATGAGTTGCCCATTCAATCAGCAAGCTAAAAGCGGACGTTCTGACAAAAATCGATTGTTCGTTTTAAATGTAGATCGTTATAGTTTCGGTTTTCTTTTGTTCTTACTCTCAAGATTGTCGAGTAAGGCTTGCTTGGCATCTTCTTTTGCTTTAATTTTCCGAGCAGCGGAGCGGTTGGCAGCATCATTGACATATCGAACTTGTTGTTCAATTGCTGACTTTTCCTCTGGAGTCGCTTCCTCGATCTCAAAATTAATCATCACTATTCATCCTGCTAATCACTTGCTATAAACCAAATGCCGCTTCCGCAGAAACGGATTTTACACATAGTCCTATATGCACAGCTTAATGAATAGCAGCAAAACGATCAATGAGTGATCTAACAACTTCAAATAACTGCCGCACAGAGCAATCTTTATAACCATCTAAAAATGTTAAAAATTACCTGTCATTCATTTCCTAAAAAAACTAAAGAGTCACATTCTTTTACGAAACCATCTCATGAAACATTTGCATATCGTAAAAATACGATATATATTTCGAATTATCGCGATACAACGTTATATAGCCTCTACCATGACGACTCCAATTGACCTTGATGAAATTATTAAAGCCCTTGCCCACCCGACACGTCGAGAAATGCTGGCTTGTTTGAAAAATCCAGAACAGCATTTCGGTTCACAAGAACATCCTTTTGAATTCGGCGTCTGTGCTGGCAAATTTACGCAATGCGGCTTATCACAATCGACCGTGTCAGCACACTTGGCTGTCTTGCAGCGTGCTCAACTGATCAGTTGCAAAAAAGTCGGGCAATGGAATTTTTTTAAGCGCAATGAAGAAGTCATTTCAGAGTTTTTACTGCAAATGGGTAAAGAGCTGTAATTGATATTCGAACAATTTTCAGTTTCCCATCAGCTAAATCATAGTTGTTCTTTATAGGAATGATTCACATGACTACTCTCTTTGACCCAATCACAATCGGTGATTTGGAACTCCCTAATCGCATCATCATGGCACCTTTGACTCGCTCGCGTGCCAGCGAAGGTCGTGTACCCAATGCACTTATGGCCGAATACTATGTGCAACGCGCTTCTGCGGGTCTGATCATGAGTGAAGCAACGTCTGTTACTCCGATGGGCGTCGGTTATGAAAACACACCTGGAATCTGGTCAGATGAGCAAGTTGCAGGTTGGAAACTCGTCACTGACGCAGTACATGCTGCTGGCGGACGGATTACCATGCAACTTTGGCATGTGGGTCGTATTTCAGATCCATCGCTGCTCGACGGTCAAGCGCCCGTCGCACCCAGTGCAATCGCTGCAAAAGGCCATGTCAGTTTGCTTCGCCCAGAACGTCCTTACCCAACACCACGCGCCTTAGAAACCTCAGAAATTACTGATGTTATTGAGGCGTACCGTCAAGGTGCAGAAAACGCAAAACGCGCTGGTTTTGATGGCGTATTCATTCATGGTGCAAATGGTTATTTACTTGATCAATTCCTGCAAGACAGCACCAATCAACGTACAGATCAATACGGTGGCTCACTCGAAAACCGCGCTCGCCTTCTCCTAGAAGTGACCGATGCCGTGATTTCCGTATGGGGTGCATCTCGTGTTGGCGTTCATCTTGCTCCACGCGCTGATGCACACGACATGGGCGATTCAAATCGTGCAACCACGTTCAGTTATGTTGCAAAAGAATTAGGTAAACGCAAAATTGCCTTTATCAGTGCACGTGAAAAAGAAGGTACAGATAGTCTCGGTCCGCAATTAAAGGCTGATTTTGGTGGCATCTATATTGCGAACGAACGCTTCACCAAAGACTCTGCCAATGCTTGGCTTGCCAAAGGCGACGCCGATGCGATTGCATTTGGTGTTCCATTTATCGCAAACCCAGACTTGCCTGAGCGCCTCGCGCAAAATGCTGAACTCAATAAAGCACGCCCTGAGCTGTTTTATGGCAACGGTGCAGCTGGTTACACCGACTACCCAACACTATAAATCACACTTTAAAACTACGTAATCTGCCTATCGTCTAAAAACTCAAGATCAAACGATCTTGAGTCGGGCAGTCGTTTTTTATTTTTTGGAGAAATCCGTGGACACTTCAGCAGTAAAGTCAAATGTGATTGATCTCAACCCCATAGAAGACAAGCCACAATCAGCATTGAAATCATGGTTTGCACTACTCTCTGTTGCAATCGGCGCATTCGCACTCGTCACCAGTGAGTTTCTCCCCGTAGGATTACTTAGTGACATTGCGACGGACTTAAACATTAGTGTTGGAACGGCTGGACTCATGGTAACAGCACCGGGTGTCATTGCTGCCTTTGCTGCACCACTCGTCACAGTCGGCGTAGGAAAAATTGACCGACGCTATTTGTTATGGGCTCTAACATTGCTCATGATCATCTCCAATCTGATCGCAACGTTTTCCAATAACTTCACGATCCTACTAATAGGTCGCCTACTCCTCGGTCTCGGCATTGGTGGGTTCTGGTCGATTGCCGTCGCCCTCAGTGGCCGTCTCGCTCCACCCGGCGTAGAAATGGGACGTGCATCCTCAGTTATTTTTACAGGTGTGACATTAGCAACTATTTTAGGCGTTCCTCTTGGGGCTTGGATTGGAAGCGAATTTGGTTGGCGTTCATCTTTTGCCATTACAGGTCTTTTAGGCGCTGTCGTACTCGTCGGTCAGCTGCTGATGCTACCCGCATTACCAGCAACAACAGCCGTAAAAATGCGAGATTTGCCTGTCTTATTCCAGCATAAATATGCGCGAATCGGATTACTCGGTATTGTCCTGTTAGTCTTAGCACATTTCTCAACATATACATACGTTACGCCATTTTTAAAACATAACGCAGGTTTTGATGGTAATCTAATCAGTACATTACTGTTGGTTTATGGCATTGCAGGGGTTGTCGGAAATGTCATCGCAGGCTGGGCAACGTCTCGTAATATTAGATGGTCATTTATGGCTGTCGTCACACTCATTGGTGCGGCAATGATCTTATTTCCGATCTTTGCAGGACATCTTACAGGAGCAGTATTGACGATAGCGCTATGGGGATTAGCATTTGGGGCAATGCCAACATGTGCCAACATGTGGATGTTTGCCGCAGTCCCTGAAGCCATGGAAGGTGGTGCTGCGATGCTTGTTTCAACATTTCAAGTTGGTATTGCTGTGGGTTCGCTACTAGGTGGCAGCATCGTTGATCACTTTAATATTCCAAGTATTATGTGGATTGGTGGCGCACTCGCAATCATGTCTTTACTTTCGTTGTACATTTGGGGGAAAGGCCTACCAAATACAGTTGGAACAACGGTACCCAGCTCAACACATTGATATTTTCTTGTTTATAAAAAATCCCATGCAATGACATGGGATTTTTTATAATGAAATTAGTATAAATATTGTCTTCACCTATTAACCTTTCAACACACCTCGACAAATTTAACGAACACTATTCATCGACCACAAAATAAGCATAGACTAAGCAAATCAATTCAAACTCGATAAAATTTGAAAGCAAGAAACAGAGTGTGCCAAAACGTATCATCCTCCAAAATAAACTCAACCGAAGTGATGATGCAAAGGATGTTTACATGAATACGTTTACGCAAAAGTCATCTGATGAGGCGCTCTACATCACCGACGATGCGCGCTGGGAAGCAATTGTTGCCCGCGATAAACATGCTGACGGCTCATTTTTTTATGCCATTACGACCACGGGTATTTACTGCTATCCCTCGTGCCCTTCTCGCCTTGCATTACGTAGTCATACACAATTCTTTGATACAGCGCTCGATGCCATACAAGCAGGATTTCGTCCATGCAAACGCTGTAAGTCGGATCAGGAGACACCCTTAATTCGTGATGCTCGCATAATTGCTCAGGCTTGCCGAATGATTGAAAATGCTGATGAGATTCCGTCTCTCGATGCTCTTGCTCAATCGCAAAATATGAGTCGTTTCCATTTCCATCGTCTGTTTAAATCCATTACAGGAATCACTCCCAAAGCCTATGCGACCGCACATCGTGCAAATAGAATCAGAACTGAATTAACCGCCCACAACACGTCCATTACCGATGCAACTTATAGCGCAGGATTCAACTCTAGCGGTCGTTTTTATGCCAAATCAACCGAAATACTAGGCATGACACCAACTCGCTTCAAAAATGGCGGTAACTCTGAAATCATCCACTACAGCATAGGAACATGCTCTTTTGGACCAATCTTAGTCGCGCGAAGCGAAAAAGGTATTTGCGCAATTCTGATTCACAATGATGATCATCCAATATTGGCTGATCTACAAAAGCGTTTCCCGAAAGCCACACTGCTCGAAGACCAAAGTGATTTTCGACATTGGCTTGCTCAAGTCGTGCAATTCGTCGAGACTCCAAACCAGAATCTAGAACTACCACTCGACATTCGTGGAACAGTATTTCAACAACGTGTCTGGCATATCTTGCAAAAGATCCCACTCGGCACGACTGCAAGCTATACCGACATTGCCACCCAGCTCGGTGACCCCAAAGCTGTCCGCGCTGTTGCACGAGCTTGCGCAGCAAATCCAATCGCGCTTTTAGTGCCCTGTCATAGAGTGATTCGCAGTGATGGGGGTATTTCAGGCTATCGCTGGGGTGTTGAAAACAAACTTACCTTAATCTCACGTGAGGCTGCACAATCGCAAATATCATGATGACGAATACCACGATGAAATGTTTAGACCATGTCTCATCAACAAGATAGCCAAACCATCGACCTTTTCGCTGAAATGAATGAGGTCAATCCCAAACGTATTGAGCTTGGCGAAGAAGCCGTGATCTTACGCGGCTATGCCAACGATATTGCTGCCGAATTACTTTGCGATATCGATATCATCATCGCTAAATCTCCTTTGCGGCAAATGCAAACGCCAAATGGCTACACCATGTCAGTTCGCACCAGCAGTTGCGGACCATATGGCTGGGTTTCTGATCGGCATGGCTACCGTTATGCGCCCATAGACCCACTCACCAATCAACCATGGCCTGCTCTACCAAAACGCTTTTTAGAACTTGCTCATCATGCAGCGCATGCGGCTGGATTTAAAAACTTTGTTCCTGACTGCTGCTTGATTAATAGTTATCAAGCTGGTGCAAAACTTTCCCTACACAAGGATAAAGACGAACACGACTTTACCGCCCCAATCGTTTCGGTCTCACTCGGCCTACCTGCAATATTTCTCTTTGGCGGTTTAAATCGTTCAGATAAAACTCAACGTTACAAACTAGAACATGGTGATGTCGCCATCTGGGGCGGAAAATCCCGTCTTGCCTATCATGGAATTTTACCTATTATTGATGGAAATCATCCTCTAACAGGTCATCAACGAATCAATATTACCTTCCGCAAAGTCATGTAAAAAATGATCAGCTGATTAACTACAAATCACGCTCTGACGGTATGATCAAATCACCGTACAAATGAAGAATAACTAGGTCTCTCTTATGACTAAAACGCATCACCACAATCAAATATCCTACAGCCCTGCCGAGCAATATCTCGCAGAACTCGATGCCGACTGGGCACAACTGATTGCTGATATAGGTCCATATCCACAGCGCGCTCTTTCAAATCAAGAGCCTTATGAAGCACTCATCAGAGCTGTTGCACACCAACAACTCCACGGCAAAGCCGCCGAAAATATTCTGAATCGACTAATCGCTTATTACCCCAATACGACATTCCCCTCTCCAGATCAAATATTTGCAACGACCATTGAACAACTCCGAGGATTTGGCTTTTCCAATAGTAAAGCGATCGCAATACTTGGCATTGCTGAAAAAACATTAGAAGGCATTGTTCCAACACGCAAAACTGCAGAAACTCTAAGCAATGAAGAATTAATCAAACAATTAGTGACGTTGCGAGGAATCGGGCAATGGACCGTAGAAATATTCTTAATGCACACACTGCATCGACCTGATATTTTGCCTGTCGACGACTTTGGTATTCGAGAAGGTTGGCGAATTATAAAATCTCTAGAAGAACAACCCAAACCTAAACAATTAGCTGAAGCTGGAAAAATATTAAGTCCCTACCGTACAACAGCAAGCTGGTATTTATGGCGCGCAGCAGACCGAGCTAAGCAAAAGAAATAATTTTGGATTTAAAATAAAAAAGACCAGCATAATGCTGGTCTTTTTGATCAAAACTGAATGAATTATTCAGCTTCAACTGCTGCTGCACCGATTTGGCGGTCAACCAGTTCTACATACGCCATTGGCGCTGCATCACCTGGACGGAAGCCAGCTTTCAGTACACGTAAGTAGCCGCCTTGGCGAGTCTTGTAACGTGGACCAAGAACGGTAAACAGTTTACCAACCATCGCTGGGCTACGCGTACGCGCAAACGCAAGACGACGATTCGCAACTGAATCAACTTTTGCCAAAGTAATTAACGGCTCGGCAACGCGGCGCAATTCTTTAGCTTTAGGCAAGGTGGTTTTAATGAGTTCATGCTCAAACAACGAGTTTGCCATGTTTTGGAACATAGCTTTACGATGGCTGCTTGTGCGACCCAGTTTCACACCACTATTACGATGACGCATGGTGATATTCCTAAATTAGCGGCTACGGTAGGCAAAACGGTCATCGACACGCAGGCTGGCTGGTGGCCAGTTATCCAAACGTAAACCGAGTGACAGGCCTTTCGAAGCCAATACATCTTTGATTTCGGTAAGCGACTTTTTGCCCAAATTTGGAGTCTTGAGCAGTTCAACTTCAGTACGCTGAACCAGATCGCCAATG
>JASLGO010000063.1 GCA_030150135.1 Aquirhabdus sp. | reverse complement strand
CGTTCTAATGAACGTGTGATCAAGGCGTATTTGGGTACGGATACTTCTGCGGCAGGTAAAGGTCAACAAGTGGTCGATGGGAGTAATGCAGAATGACAGCAAATACAGCATTACTGACCGTCACTAATCTGGATGTGCGCTATGGCAATATTCATGCAGCGCAAAGTTTAAATCTACAAGTCAATGATGGCGAGCTGGTTTGTTTAATCGGCGCGAATGGTGCAGGTAAAAGTTCTACATTGAATGCCTTGGCAGGTTTAGTGCCATCAACGGGTTCAGTGAAATATCTGGGCGCCGAGATTAATCAACTGGCATCGCATCAGCGTGTTCAGCAAGGACTTGCGCTAGTCCCTGAAGGGCGTGGTGTTTTTCCAAAAATGACAGTGCTGGAAAACTTGCAAATGGGTGCTTATTTGCATCGCTTACAGCCGAGCGAACTCGATGAAGTGTTTGCACGTTTTCCACGGCTGGCAGAGCGTCAAAATCAATTGGCGGGAACACTCTCAGGTGGTGAGCAACAGATGCTTGCGATTGGTCGTGCGCTGCTTTCACGCCCAAAGCTATTGTTGCTGGATGAGCCTTCGATGGGGCTTGCGCCGTTGATGATAGAGTTGATTTTTAATACTTTGGCTGAATTAAAGAAAAGTGGTCTGTCGATTTTGTTGGTCGAACAAAATGCACGAGGAGCTTTGCAACTGGCTGATCGGGCTTATGTTTTAGAACATGGTGAAATGACATTAAGTGGTACAGGACATGAGCTATTACATGATGCTCGCGTACAAGCTGCTTATTTAGGTGCAGGAATTGAAGTGTAATGGCAAATATTATTGATACAACGGGTGAAATGAGTCTCGCAGATCGTAAAGTCATTTACCGCGCTCGTCGTGGTCTGAAGGAACTGGATTATTATTTTGATCCCTATGTCCGCCAACATTTCCTTCAAGCAGATGCACAAGAAAAAGTGGATTTTTCATTGTTGATCGACCAAGAAGATCCTGATTTGCTGGATTGGTTTATGGGTGTGACCACGCCGCCAGATGAATTAGTGTCGATTATTAATCGGATTAAATCGTTAAAAGCATAACTTCATTTTGCTTTGATCCATGCGCATTAATACACACTTAAAAGTCAGTCGAACGAAGGTATGGGCAGAAGGGTTACTGCTGCTCATCGTCGTTTTAGTGTTGATTTTCAGTGGAATGCCAACGCAAATCATCGCATTGATATTGATTTCAATGGTTTGTATAGTTGTTGTTCAAAAGTTCTTTCACAAAGCACCTGCACATCTCGTCCAATTAATTCAATTTGATCAGCGTGACTGGCGCTGGTCATTGTATGATCCTCGTCGAATCAAGAAATCATCGGTGCAAGAAGGACGCTTACTCAGCGTACATCATTGGTTCTTTGTACTGCTGATGCGTTTTGAAACGACTGAAAAAAATAAAACGCTGACGCAGAATTGGGTCATTTGGCGAGATCAAGTCGATGCGGATCATTGGCGGAGATTGATCGTGATTGCGCGGTTTTGGGCGGATGATAATCACATACATTAACAATTCACAGCAAAAACACTCTTGTTCAATACATCCTTTCTATTCTTATACTAGCCACGCAGTCATCAAATGATTTGACCAGCGCGACATTATCTTTTATTTAAAAATAGGAAAATAATCATGGGTTTATTGGATGGATTAATGAGTCAGCTGGGACAGGGTGGTCAGGGGCAACAAGGCGGTTTGATGGGTCTTGCCGAAAGTTTGCTAGGTGGTTCAGCACAAGATCAAGGAAATAGTGGCGTTGCTGCGGCATTACTTCCAGAGATTTTGGGTTGGGTACAACAGCAAGGTGGTGTAAGTAATGCTGTCTCAGCGTTGACCAGTTCAGGTCTGGGCGAGCAAGCTCAATCGTGGATCAGTAATGGCGATAATCAACAAATGGCAACGCAACAGGTTGCTCAGTTATTGGGTTCAGATCAAGTAACTCAACTTGCTGCAAAAATTGGCGTAAGTCCTGAACAAATCCAAAGTGGTGTAGCGACATTGTTGCCGCAAGTGATCAATCATTTGACCCCGAATGGAGACACTTCAAATCCAGACGAATCTAATAGCTTACTGACTTCTGCTTTGGGTAAGTTTTTTGGCTGATACACTGCAAGAACACTGAGCTTGTCGAAGTGTGGTTTTTGTATCGCCGCACATTTCGACAGGCTCAATGAGCTATGTTGCTTTGGATTCTGTTGTGAGTGTTACTCCAGACAACACTATAAAAAACCGTAAGAAGTGATACTTACGGTTTTTTTATTTGGCAACAAAATTAACGAGTCTTTCTAAAAAGTTGCGCCAAATTAATGATTAATAATACTGAAAAGAATAATAATCCCCAGTGTGGTAATGACCAACCGAACAATGTCCAGTCGACTTTGGCACATTCTCCAGAACCATGTAGCACCTTTTGAACGACGCTGTGTAATGGGAATGTTTGTAACCAATAATCCAAGCCAGGACCACATGCTGGAACATCTTCTGGCGGCAAATGTTGAATCCACACATGGCGACTTGCTACGCCAACTGACCATAGAATGCCAAGTGTTGCAAGTAAGCTATATAGACGACGCATGATCAGTTGCTTAGGATTATGCAACGCAGCAATCAGTGCAAATGCCCCCATCACCATCAAGCCGATACGTTGGAAAATACATAAAGGGCATGGTTCTAAATGCTGATAATTTTGCAAATATAACGCAAAGCCCATACCGATTGCGCTTGCTAAAAATAAAGCAAAATTAACTCGTCTATAACTCAGTTGCATCATGCATTGCTTTCCTTAATCGTTAGCCTTCATCATTAGTTCGTGACGCTTGCCACATCAGGCATCGTCTTGGTTTCCTCAGCAGTTGAACTTGACGTGCGCCAAGGTTGGATGTACTGAGCGAAGCTGACTGTATCGCTATTTTCTATTGCAGTCTGTCGTATTCTTGATTGTTCTGCGTATTCAGCATATTCGGCGGCAATGGCGGCAGGCAATGGTGTCGCATTGAGTGAGACGGCATAACGCTGTGCTAATTGATGTCCAAAGCTCCAGCTTCCTTCGGATTTGGTTTTTTCGAGAACTTGTGCGGATAGCGTGAGTGCAGGGTCATTGGCGCGCTTTTGCATTGATATGATGCTTGCGCTGTATTCATTGCCACCATGTGCTTCATCCAATAATTGGGCAAAAGGCAACATCGCCGTTAAATGCTCACCCATCCATTGCACAAAATCTTGCTGACCTGATTCTGTTTCAATCGTGATCCCCGCTAGGCGACCTTGGTCAACGATGTGATTTTGATTTCGCGCAATCCGTTCTTCCTCGAGAGCGAGTAATGCAGGGCTTGAGGTCATTAGACAGTACAGTGCCAATACTTCTAGGAAACACGCTGTATTCAAGCTAATGCCGACATCGGTAAAAGGATCGAGATCAACTGCGCGTAATTCAACATAAGCCACGCCGCGCGCTTCGAGTGCCGCCGATGGTGTTTCGTTCGATTGAGTAATTTGTTTCGG
>JASLGO010000155.1 GCA_030150135.1 Aquirhabdus sp. | reverse complement strand
AATCCACTTGCACCGCCTGTGATGAATACTCTTTTTACCATGACGGAAAGTTCCTTTTAAGATTTATTCAGTGTTTTAACGATTATTTGGCAAAGCCGCGTTTAGCGAGCTCAATACGTGCAATCACGCCTTTATGCACCTCATCAGGCCCATCAGCGAGTCGCAGGCTGCGTGCTTGCGCAAAGAAGGAGGTCAATGGCGTATCCTGTGACATGCCAGCACCACCATGAATCTGAATTGCCATATCGACCACTTGCTGTAAAACATTCGGCGCGACGACTTTGATGGCTGAGATTTCTGTCATGGCACCGAAAGTTCCCATAGTGTCCATTTTCCATGCGGCATAGAGTGTTAACAAACGCGCCTGATCAATCGCAATGCGTGCTTCTGCAATCCGCTCACGATTACCACCAAGATTAGTTAGAGGCTTACCAAAGGCAGTTCGCTGCATACCGCGATCAATCATCAATTCCAATGATTTTTCAGCAGCGCCAATACAGCGCATACAGTGATGAATACGACCTGGTCCAAGACGACCTTGAGCGATGGCAAAACCTTCGCCAGGTCCTGAGATGAAACTACTGATAGGGACTCGTACGTTGGTGAAGCTGACTTCACCATGACCATGCGGTGCGTCATAATCACCGAATACAGGCAGCATCCGTTCGATTTTGATGCCAGGCGTATCGAGTGGTACGAGTACCATCGAGTGCTGATTGTGTCGTCCACTACTTGGATTAGGTGTGTGCGCCATGAAAATGGCAACTTTGCAATGAGGATCACCGATGCCGCTAGACCACCACTTGCGACCATTGAGTACAATCTCATCACCTTCAATGATTGCGGTGGCTTGCATATTGGTCGCGTCGGAGGAGGCGACATCAGGTTCGGTCATACAAAATACAGAGCGGATTTCACCAGCGAGTAGTGGCATTAACCAGCGTTGTTTTTGTTCTTCACTGCCATAACGCCATAAGACTTCCATATTGCCTGTATCTGGAGCATTACAGTTAAAGACGGTTGGGGCGAGTAAGCTACGACCTGTTTGCTCAGCAATGTGGGCATATTCCTGAATATTTAAACCAGCACCGAGCTTCTCGTCAGGAAGCCAAAGATTCCATAATCCTTGTGCTTTAGCTTTATTTTTGAGTTCTTCAAGAATGGTAGGGATTTTCCATTGTGTCCAATCACCACCCACATTATTCGCAAGGACTTCAGCCCAGAATGCTGGTTCTGCGGGTTCAATCTGATCACGGATAAACACTTTGACACGTTCTAAAATATCCTGTCCGCGTGCGCTGAGTTCAAAATGCATGGCGGTTCTCCCTTGATGATGATCGATGATTTCATGTCGAGAAATCATGCTAAAGACATATCCTTATCTTAGAGTTTGTCATACGATGTAGAAAATGATTATTTCTCATGGTATGTCATGAATGAAACTAATGACTTAAACAAACTCGATCGTCTCGATCTTAATCTATTTCGCGTCTTCGATACGGTTTATCGTGAACGAAATTTAACCCATGCTGCAGAAATCTTGTGCTTAAGCCAATCTGCGGTGAGCCATGCGGTTGGACGTTTACGAGTAAGTCTCGGCGATCCACTATTTGTGCGCGAAGGACAGGGCGTTGTGCCGACACCTTTGGCTGATCGTCTCTGGCCTGATGTCAAAGAAGCACTCACACTGTTTCGTCAAGCGGTGATGCGCCATCAAAGTTTTGAGCCAGCGCGAGATTTGGCTCATATCACTTTGGCGATGAATGACAAATTAGAACCAAGTATCTTGCCAGTCATTACTAAAAAGTTACATGAAACTATTCCGAATCTTCAACTTGCGAGTATTCGCTTAGATCGTAGTAATCTACGTGCAGATCTGGTTGCGGGTCGTATTGATTTTGCAATTGATGTAGCACAGCCGACATCACCAGATATTTGTCATACTTTATTGATGAGAGATGAATTTGCCGTTGTTTGCCGAGAGAATCGACAGATTAACGCAGATGATTATTTAGCAGCACGTCATGTGACGGTGTCTTCGCGTCGTACAGGACGATCATTAGAAGAGTATGGTTTGTCGCGTTTAGGATTAGAGCGTGAAGTCGTGGTGCGCTGTCAGTATTATGAGGCGGCTTGTCGTTTGGTCGCGCAAAGTGATCTTTTATTAACCATGCCACTTCATCAGGCGACGACCATTAATGCAACCTTGGGGAATGCCGTGCTACCGATGCCATTGCCTTTATCTGGCATAGAGCTGCATTTATATTGGCATCAACAACGGGAAGGTGATCCCGCAAATCAATGGTTAAGAGGTGAGCTGATGAATATGTTTAATGCTTCATAAAAGCCCATTATTAAACAAATTTTATGAAAATGTGTTAATGAGAAATGTTCACTCATTGATCGATTTCTTGGACTTGGTATAGTAGGATAATGCCAAAGCGTTCGGAGAATACGCGATGATATTTGAGTGAGTCCATGTGAGTTGCATGAAGGTCAAAGGAAGATCAAATGATTAGAGCAGTATTTCTGGAGTGGGTAGATCATCATCGCCGTTCAGTTCATATCGCTGCGATTCCAATACTTCTGCTCATGGTTATGGGTGTTTATATCATTGTGTATACGACAGGCGGGATTAAGTTTGTCTATTCACACTCCATGTATATTCCTATTCTTTTATCGGGTTTTATCCTTGGTGTTCGAGGTGGTGTCCTGATCGGCTTACTGGCAGGTGTTGTCCTTGGGCCTTTCATGCCAATCAGTGTTTATACAGGCGAAATGCAAAATACAGCAAATTGGACATTTCGGATGGGGATTTTCACGCTCATTGGATTTTTTAGTGGCGTGGCAAGCGATAGCGCAAGTTTCTATCAAGAAAAACTCAAATGGATTTCTCAGCATAATCTGTCGACACGATTGAAAAATCGCCGAGCTTTACTCGATCATCTCACCGAGCTACCACTTCAAAAAAATGATGGCGATACATTTTTTCTGGCGGTTATTTCATTCGAAAACGCGATGGAATTAAAGGCTGCTTTTGGCTTTGCCATCCTAGAAGAGGCTGTGCAGCAATTTGCTCATCGTTTTTTTGACAGCGAGTTTTTAGTCAATATTTACCACACAGAAACGACTCAGATTGCAATTCTGTCAAACATCGATAGTTCTGAAATAGAAAGCCTTTTGCATGAGTTGACTGAGGCTTGTCGTGAACCTATTTTATATAATGATGTGCTGATTCATATTGATACACGCATGGGTTATGTCACCTTCAATCATGCGATTGAATCAGCTGATGCCTATTTGCATATGGCTGAAGCTGCGTTAACTGTTGCGTCCGAGACAACGCGAGATAGCGTCGCCTATACGCCAGATATGATGAGTGCGACTGAGGATAACATCTCATTGCTTGGCGAACTCAAGGATGCCATTAAAAATGGACAACTGAAGTTTCATTATCAGCCTAAAGTTGATATTGCGACAGGGGTTGTCTATGGCGTAGAAGCGCTCATGCGCTGGGATCATCCAAAACGCGGAAGAATTCCCCCTAATGAATTTATTCCTCGTGCTGAACAAAGTACCTTAATTGAGTTAATTACCGAATTTGCTTTAGAAGAAGCCATTGCTCAGCAGGCCGAGTGGCAAAAAGAAGGGATTCAAGTGACGGTTGCGGTAAACATCTCAACGCATAATCTGTTACAGGCTAATTTTACAGATTTTATTTTAAGCCTTTTGAATCATCATCAAGTCAGCGGTAAGTTTCTGGAGTTAGAGGTCACTGAAGGCGCGCTGATGATGGACGTCGAACGAACGATTGATGAGTTGAGACGCCTATCCGATTTGGATGTGGTGATTTCGATTGATGACTTTGGCACAGGATATTCTTCACTTCAGTATTTGCATCAGCTTCCGATTTCATTGATCAAGATCGATCAGTCTTTTGTCCAAAGATTACCGTCTGATCAGGGAGCTGCCTATATTTTGGAAGCTGCTGTGATGCTGGCGCACAATATGGGGATTAAAGCGATTGCAGAGGGTGTAGAGAATAAAGAAGTCTATGATTGTCTTTATGATTTAGGCTGTGATATGGCGCAAGGCTATATGATTTCTCGTCCAATGTCGGCAAAAGAGTTTACCGTTTGGTACAAAGCATGTAATGGTCGATATGTTGTTGAGAGTCATTAAAGGCAGTTGAAATATAACAATAATAGGTCGTTTGGATTGTTCTGTATATCTTGAGATGTCATTCACCACAAGCTCAACGAATTCGTGGATGATGCTGAAACCTTTAAATCGCAATGGCTCTATAAAGCATAACGACTGCTACAATCATCACAAAAGTTGCAAATATCCGCTGTACTGATTGTGCTGTGAAATAATCGATCAATTGGCGCCCACTAAACATTCCAATAATACAGGCCGCCATAAATGGCAAAGCGATATTTAATGGAATCGCAGAGTGCTGTAAAAGGTTGGAAATAATCCCGCCGCTACCTACGAGTGCAATCACCATTAATGATGTTGCTACTATGCTGTGAATACTAATATCTGTAGTTTTACGCAGTACTGGGACAAGAACAAAACCACCACCCACACCAAGTAAACCCGTCAAAAATCCAGTTAATGCACCAACACCACCGAGAACTACTACGGTTTTCGGTGTCCAATGTAATCGACCAGTATCAGGGTTCATCTGGCAATACGCATCTTTGGTTTCTCGTGTGGCTTGGGTGAGAAATAAGCGAATTGCTACAATCAACATCGTTAAGGAAAACACGATCATTAGGTATTTTGCAGGCAGGGCGTGAGATGCTTTAATCCCAAAAGGCGTGACAATGATCCCAACCAACGCAATCCACAGTGCTGCTTTATATCGCACAACTTTTCGAACAAAACCTTCGATTGCACCTACAATGGCTGCACTTGTGACGGCCATCAGCCCAATCGGCGCAGCTTGAGTGACAGACCAATTCTGGCTAAACATGAGGGCGGGAATTGCTAGGATTCCACCGCCTGCACCTGTTAATCCTAAGATGATTCCGATCAATAGACCTAAGCATAGTAAAGTGATCATAAGTTGAATCCTATTTTTTCAATGCTTTTGCTCTTAAGTCTTCCCTTTCAAGGGGAAGATTTAGATGGGGATGGTTTTGATGTTATTTTAAAACCATCCCCATCCCGACCTTCCCCTTGAAGGGGAAGGAGAATTCAGGCAATAGGTTTGGACTGATAACGATTGAACCATTCAAATAGTCCCATACCCATGATCATGGCGATTACGAAAATAATCCCTTGATGGATGCCTGCACCAACGAGTACAAGTGACGGGCCAGGACAGATACCTGCTAATCCCCAGCCCATACCAAAGATTAAGCTGCCGATAATGAGCCTGTGATCAATGTGACGTTGAGTTGGAATACGCATCGGTAGACCGAGCATAGAGAGTGTGCGTTGACGTGCAAGGAGGAAGCTAATCGTTGCAATCGTGATCCCGCCAACCATGACGAAGGCCAGAGAAGGATCCCATGCACCTGCCAAATCCAGAAATCCAATGACTTTTTTAGGATTAGTCATGCCTGAAATGATTAAACCGATGCCGAAAATCAGACCAGCAATCCATGAAAATAAAATATTCATTTTAAGATTCACCTATTTCCATTAACTTGTGATCAAGTGACGTACGATAAATACTGTAATAAATCCTGCTGCCATGAATGCTCCAGTCGCAGCCAATGAGCGTGGAGACAGTCGTGATAGACCGCATATGCCATGACCGCTGGTACAACCAGAACCTAAGCGGGTTCCAAAGCCAACTAATAAACCTGCCAACACTAAAATAGGATAGTTTGTGGTGATTTGTATTTCAGGGAGTGATGCAAATAGACGATAAATCCATGGCGCCATCATCAGCCCAGCAATAAACGCGATTCGCCACCATGTATCATTTTTGGTGGGGGTAAGTAATCCACCTAGAATGCCGCTAATTCCCGCAATACGACCATTTACAAGAATAAAGATCAGAGTCGAGAAACCTAAAATTAATCCACCGATTAAAGATGGCCAAGGTGTAAAACTATTGAAATCAATCATGATGATTCCTCGATATCTTTAGGGCAGTAGAGGTCATACAGTACGCCAAGCATCGTTAAAATCTTAGGATCAGTTACCGAGTAGAAGATACGTTTTCCATCACGACGTGTTTGGACAAGATTTTCTACCCTAAGCACACCGAGTTGCTGAGAAAGAGTCGGTTGACGAATGTCGAGGGCACTTTCAAGTTCACTCACAGACATCTCGCTTTGGCTTAATTGGCACAGTAGTAACAATCGATCTTCATTTGACAGTGTGCGTAATACAGTCGTTGCTTCCTTTGCCGCAGATCTCATCAAGGCAATACGATTAGGTTGAGAAGATGAATTCATAACATTCTCGAATTTTGCTACTAATATTATGTTGACTTATATTATATAAAAAAACATAATGTATGTCAATAAAGTGTTTCGGAGTAGGGCATGAATCCGTTAGTTAAAAGCATTTTTGATGAAACGACAGGCACAATCACTTATGTTATTTATGATGAAATCGGTGGCTATGCGGCTGTTATTGACCCAGTTTTAGAGTTTGATGCTAAGTCTGGACGTACCTCTACGCATATTGCAGATGAAGTCATTAAGTTTGTTCGAGACTCTAATCTAACGGTAGAGTGGATACTGGAAACACACGCGCATGCTGATCATTTATCATCCGCAAGCTATATTCAGAGTAAAGTAGGTGGACGAATTGCAATTGGCGAACGAATTACGCAAGTGCAAGCCACATTCAAAAAAATATTTAATTTAGAAAAAGATTTCGCTCAAGATGGTTCACAATTTGATCATTTGTTTCATGATGACGAGACGATTCGAATTGGTCGGTTGGAAGGCATTGCGATAAGCGTGCCGGGACATACGCCAGCAGATATGGCGTATCAATTTGGTGATATGGTTTTTGTGGGTGATACTTTGTTTATGCCTGATGTAGGGACTGCACGCTGTGATTTCCCGGGCGGCGATGCGCATCGCTTGTATCAATCAATCCAGAAAATCTTGTCTTTGCCAGCTCATACACAGCTATATATGTGTCATGACTATCCGCCAGAAGGACGTGCTCCAGCTTGGAAAACGACTGTTGCTGAGCAGATTGCGACTAACATCCACATTCATGCAGGTGTGAGTGAGGAGGAGTTTTTTCAGATGCGTCGTGCCAGAGATGAAAGTTTGGAAATGCCTAAATTAATCATTCCCTCGATCCAACTCAATATTCGTGCTGGGCATCTTCCGCCAGCAGAGGATAATGGCAAAAGTTATTTCAAGATTCCGATCAATGTTCTTTGATTTTGACGAGGGGATCTATGGCTTCTGCATCACCAAGTTCTACCTTGATCCGTTCGATAGGTATTAGTTGATCCAATAAGCAATTGCGGATTTTATTGAGATGCTTCCACGCAATGGAAAATCTAGCTTAAGAGAAAAGCTTGATCGGAAAGCCACCGTTACTGCATATTCTCATCGAAATGGACATCTACTCTTATTTGATATGATTATTCATTTGCGTTTGAATTGGACACCACGACTGTTGATTACACTCTCACTTGATGACCAAAGTGTATTGCAATTTTGATCTCTTTGCTGAAAATT
>JASLGO010000153.1 GCA_030150135.1 Aquirhabdus sp. | reverse complement strand
CATTTTCATCGACAGTTTTCAGAGTATTGCGGGATTAGTGTCAATCGCTATATTCAACTGATTAAACTCAAACGAGCCTCTCATCGTTTGGTATTCAATCCTGACGAACGAGTGATTGATATTGCGCTGGATGCAGGTTTTGAAAATCCAGAATCTTTTTCGCGTGCGTTCAAGCATATTTTTGGACAAACACCCACCGCGTTTAGAAAGAATCCAGCTTGGGACTTATGGCATCAACATTACCAATTTCCTAAACGAGAAGGAGCGAAGCATATGAATGTAAAGATTGTCCATGTCGAACCAGAGTTAGTGGCAGTGCTTGAGCATCATGGCTCACCAGCGATATTAAATCATTCCGTGAGTCGATTTATTGATTGGCGTAAAACCACGGGTTTATCACCTGTAGAAACAAGCAGAACTTATGGCGTTGCGCATGACAATCCTGATACGACGCCTGCTGATGATTTCCGTTTTGATATTTGTGGTTCGGTGACGGAGGAAGTTCCTAAAAATTCTTCTGGAATCATTACGAAGCTGATTCCTGGTGGTCGTTGTGCGGTTGTGCGTCACGTCGGGTCACATGATCGAATTGGGGAGAGCGTTTATTATCTATATCGCCAATGGCTACCAGAGAGCGGCGAGGAGTTACGTGATTTTCCAGTTTATTTTCATTATTTGACATTGGGCTTTGAGCAGCCTGAATTTGAGCAGCAGACTGATGTTTATTTGCCATTAAAATCTTTGAGTGAGGTGGCTACTTAGATTTGTTAAAACTAAAAAAGCGTCAGTCTTTATCAAAAGATCTGACGCTTTTTTATGGATGGTTTTCTTTTAAGATGACTGAGGATAAGGATTGTTAATCATTGGCTGATTTACTTCGACAATGATATGAACCAGTTCTTCATGAATGCTCAGTTGGCGACGGAAGTATTCTCCATTGGCTTCTGGACTAATCGTGGTCAAGTTCAGCACACATGCGTACTGATCTTTACCGACTCGCCAAACGTGAATGTCGTTGATCTCCGCGCGTAATGGGCTTGCCTCAATCACCTCAATCACTTCTGCAACCACAGGAGCATCCATTTCTGCATCCAGCAAAATACGCCCAGAGTCACGAATCAAGCCATAAGACCAAATGGCAACGAGTACGCCACCTACTAATCCCATCACTGGATCTAGCCAATTGGCTCCCCAAAGTTTGCCACCAATCAAAGCCAGAATTGCTAATACAGACGTTGCGGCATCGGTGATGACATGAATATATGCGGAGCGTAAATTCAGGTCGTGATTGCCATGCGAATGTCCATGATCATGATGATGGTGCGCAGAATCATGCGAATGATCGTGACCGTGGCTGTGATCATGATGATGCCCATGACTATGATTGTCTTTAAGTAACCAAGCACAAATTAGATTGACAGCTAACCCAATCGCAGCAATAAAAATGGCTTCATCATAATGAATTGGTGTTGGCGAGAGTAATCGTTCACCAGATTGAAACAGCATCCACGCTGAAACCAGCACTAATAAAATAGAGCTAGTGAAACTTGCTAGGATTTCAATTTTCCAAGTGCCGAAGGCAAAACGTGCATCAGTAGAGAGTTTTCTGGCGAGGACGTAGGCAAACATGGATAAGCCGAGTGCCATAGCGTGTGTGCTCATATGCCAGCCATCGGCGAGCAATGCCATTGAGTTATAGATATAACCGCCTGCAATTTCGGCAACCATCATCACGGCTGTCAGGATGACTGCCCATTTTATTTTCTTTTCAGCGAGTGGATTGCTGATGTTGAATGAGTAGGTTTTTTTTGCGGATTGCTTATTTCTGGACGTGGCGGTGTTATGCTGATGTTGCTGCAATAATTGCTCTGACATGATTATGCTTTGGAATGATGGCTAATATGTGATCAATATCATATACTACCCCCTAGTATATTGAAAGTGAAATATGCACGACATTAAAAGAGAAAGTTCGCTATGCCTCATACGATTCATGGAAAAAAGAAGATTCTAAATCGCATTCGTCGTATTAAAGGACAAGCTGATGCGCTGGAGAAGGCGTTAGATCAGGATGTTGAATGTATTGCGATTCTTCAACAGATTGCTGCAATTCGTGGTGCGGCAAATGGCTTGATGGCTGAGGTGCTGGAGGGGCATATCCGTGAGCATTTGGGTGTGAATGATATTTCAGCAGAACAGCGACAAGTTGAGGTTGAGCAGGTTGTGGGGATTTTGAAATCTTATTGGAGGTGATTGATTTTTATATAAAAATTATTGATAAATCAGACCGTAGCGTGGGCTTCAGCCCACGACGTACTCTTTTTCGTTGGCTTAATATGTTTCTAATCTAAACCGCATCTGCAATCCAATTCCCATGAAATCCCATTGGTACACGCACAGGGAGTTCAATCTCTGCAACAGGCTCGCCATCCAGATTCATTGAATCGAGTATAACTATTTTACTGTTACCACAATTCAAGTCATGTACATACGACATCAGCCAGCCATCATTTTCTGCGGACTCAGGGCTGCGAGGAACAAAGACCACTTCGCCTGTGACGAAATTATCACCATAGCTGTGACGATTGATTGCGCCAGTTTGTAGGTCGAAATGAATGAGTTGATTAGGTAAAGAAGTATTGCCATTCATCGGCAGTGAAATGCTATAAGCATGGTGATAGGCTTGACCTGCAAGGCGTTCATCGAAGCGAGGAAATTCTTGAGGTTCAGTATGAATCACTCGGCGTTGTACTTTGTTCGAGTTGGAGCTTAAGATCCAGCGTTCAAACGATGTACTTCCGAGTTCTGGACCTGTTTTTACCGTGACATCAGAGGCAAACATTTTTGGATGTGCAATGACATCGACAATGATGTCGCCATTGTCCTGCTCAAATGCGTTGCAACTGTGAAATACATAACATGGATCAACAGAAAACCAACGGACATCTTCAGCCTTACCGTTACGTGGTAAAACACCGACACGCGCAGGATGTTTGGGATTCCAGCGATAGGGCAGTGATGCACCTTTAAGAATATCTTTACCAGAAAAAGTCACAGGTAAATCAAATATAATCATACTTTTGCTGGTCATTGCACCGTCATGCATCATTGGACCATGTTTGACGGGAATCGAGACTTTATTCTTCACCTGACAATGCTGATCAATGACAAGATAAGTCACATGATTTTGTTTCAGTGCATCGTAGCAAATCGCATGGAGTTCGCCTGTTTTTGGATCTAAGTGGGGGTGTGCGGTAAAACCTTGATTCATGGAGCTATCAAATAGTCCAACCTGCACGCTGGTGAGTTCTGCATTCAGTTCCACAGGAAAAGAACCTGCTTCAACGAGTGCCCAGAGTCGTCCGCCATGACCGATAATGTTGGTATTGACGGTTCCGCCGATGCCGCGCTGTGCGCCGAGTTGTTGTTCTAAATGGTTGTCTTTGGCAGTATCTGCGACATAGCGGTTTCGATACCACAGGGCTTTGCCATTCTGGATACATACGCCATGCACCATGCCGTCGCCGACGAACCATGAGTGATTTCCGGGGTTATCCACTTTTTTAGGATTTGGGCCGATACGAGTCAGGATGCCATTGAGGGCTGTTGGAATTTGTCCTTTCACCTGAAGTTGTGTGGCAGTGTGCTCATTCGGAATCGGAGCGAAGATGGTTTCCAGATAATGGTTTTCTGGATTGTAGGGAACGCGTTTGACCAGCATTTTGCTGGCTGTGCGAACGACATTTTTAAGGATATTGTTGTGTTTCATCTGGAATGTCCTCTTGTTGGGCTAACGGCGATGAATTAGTATGTACACAGTGACAACATCACAATAAGGCAGAATGTATACAGTGTCAACACTAAAAAATGATCAATTGACAGACAGTGCAGAACATGCACGCAGTTATCATCATGGAAATTTGCGCGAATCTTTGATTTTGAAAGGTTTAGAGCTTTTGGAATCGAGTCAGGATGCTGATATCAGTTTGCGTGAGTTGGCGCGAGAGGTTGGTGTCTCAGCAAATGCCGCGTATCGTCACTTTGCCAATAAAGATGCACTGTTACTGGCTATGGCGGCAGAAGGTTTTACACGCTTTAGTCAGGGGCAGATGGACGCTATGCAAACAGGCGAAAGCCCAATGCAGCGGTTTATGCTGGCGGGGCGAGCCTATATTGATTTTGCCTGTAAAAATCCTGCGTTGTATCGTCTGATGTTTGGTCGTTTTTCTGCGTCACATCGCAGTGATGATGTCACTAATCCGGGAAATCTTGCATTTCAGGGGTTGATCAATATGATTTCAACGATCCTTCAATTAAACCCAGAGTCACCACAGGTCAATAGTGCGGCCATTCACGCGTGGAGTGTGGTACATGGGCTCAGTACGTTGATTTTGGATGGTCATTTTGATCGTCATGCCGATCATATTGATGCATTTATTGATGATGTCTTTGCCCAGAATATGCTATTTTTTGGCAAGAAGTTTTAATATCAAAAGAGCCTTTATCTGCACAATAAGCCCGCAAGGTGAACTATGTCAGAACAAAATAACAAACCATATTTCCGTTCACGCGAAGATGCAGTTGCTGTCATTGAGCATCAAATCCGTTGGTGGCGTTCACCGCGGCTTACAATGGCGAGCGTGGTGCTGATTGCTGGGATGGTGGGTTTTGTCATTTCTGCGCTACTGCTAAAGTGCGGTGTCATGAGTATGGCGCTGCGTTATGGCTGTGGTTTGGTAGCAGGTTATTTGGCATTGTGTGTGAGTCTATGGATTTGGACGGGTTCACATCCAACCAATATTGCAACGGATTTAGAGTCAGTTCAATCGCCTCAAAAATCTAAAAAAACTTCAAATTTTGATTGGGCGGATCTATTCAGCTTTGATTTTGATGAGGCGACGTTTGTCATCGCCATTGTGATTGGTTTATTTGCAGCGATATTTTGGTTTCTTTCATCTGCACCGACCATGATGGCGGAATTGACACTGGATAGCGTGGTTTCTTTACAGGTTTATCATCGAATGCAGCGTGCTGATGCGCAGCCTTATTTGTATACATTCTGGCGAAGGACTCGATTTTCTTTGTTTTTTATGGCGTTTATATTTGTCGGTGGAGGATGGTTGTTGCAGCGTCTTGTACCAGAAGCCCATACGCTCGGTGATGTGATCAAGGTAATTGCACATTCATAATCTTTCTCTCCAAAAACACTCTCGATATATCCTGATGCCAATAAAAACGGCATAATCCATGCTTGCATTTTATGCAGCCTCATTCGTCATCAAAAAATTAAGTCAGGATAATGGGTATTCGTGGATATTTTCATTCAACAGCTTGCTAATGGTTTGATTATTGGCAGTATTTACGCATTGATCGCACTCGGTTATACCATGGTGTATGGCATTTTGGGATTGATCAATTTTGCGCATGGTGATGTGGTGATGGTCGGCGCAATGACGACCGTGACAATTTTGACCACATTGATTGGCTTTAATTTGGGAATTCCGCCTTATTTATTGTTGGTTGTTGCGGTATTACTGGCATTGCCTGTCTGTGCGCTGCTTGGATTTAGCATAGAACGCATTGCTTATCGACCACTTCGTCATGCCCCACGACTTGCGCCGTTGATTACAGGGATTGGCGTGTCGATCATGTTGCAAAATCTAGCCATGATGATCTGGGGGCGTGGCTATGAACGCTTTCCTGATGTGTTGACCAGCCCTCCTTTCACTATTTTTAGCGCACGTATCACCGCATATCAGATGGGAACTTTTGTCTTGTCGATCGTACTGATGCTTGGATTGTGGATTCTGGTACAGCGTACTCGATTGGGCCGCGCAATGCGCGCAACGTCTCAGAACGACAAGGTTGCCGCGTTAATGGGCGTGAATGTGAATCGCATTATCAGCAGTGTTTTTATGTTGGGTTCTGGATTGGGCTGTGTGGCGGGTGTGATGTACACCGCCAGTTATGGACAAGCTAGTGCGACGATGGGTTTTTTGTTGGGATTAAAAGCATTTTCGGCAGCGGTTCTAGGTGGAATTGGTAATATCCGTGGTGCGGTGCTGGGTGGTTTTGTGTTGGGTGTGATTGAGGCGATGGGTGCAGGTTATTTGTCGGATTGGACGCATGGTCTGATGGGCAGTGAATATAAAGATATTTTTGCATTCCTCGTGTTGATTGCGGTACTCATGGTTCGTCCTTCAGGCTTGCTCGGTGAGCGTCAGTCGGAGCGTGCATGATGTCTGATCAAAATAAGGTTGGTGATAAAAATCTAGTCGATTCATCACACGTCACCACATTCATCATGGATAAAAAGAACATCTCGGCAAAGAAAAAAGCTGCGTTTATTTTGCTTGCCATTAGCCTATTAATTTTACCATTTGCTCTGGGTGTGATGGGGCCGTCGTGGGTACGCACTGCGGACTATGCATTGTTGTACTGCATGCTGGCGTTGGGTTTGAACATCGTTGTGGGTTATGCGGGTTTACTTGATTTAGGCTACATTGCGTTTTATGCACTGGGTGCGTATATGGTCGCGGTGCTGGCTTCGCCGCATCTGAATATTCATGTGTCGCCGTGGTTATTGATTCCAATTGGCGCGGGTTTTGCGGGCTTGGCGGGTGCGATTTTGGGTGCGCCGACTTTGAAGTTGCGTGGCGATTATCTGGCGATTGTGACTTTGGGTTTCGGTGAGATTGTGCGCTTGTTTATGCAAAATCTAGATCGTCCAATCAATATTACCAATGGTACGCAAGGCATTAGCGGCATTGATAATTTGTCATTTTTTGGTCATGACTTTGGCTCAGGTTTTGATCTGTTAGGTCAGCATTTTAATGGTTCTTATCTTTACTATTATTTGTTCCTTGCCTTAGTTCTGCTTGTGATTGGCATTTGTATGCGTCTCGAAAACTC
This sequence comes from Aquirhabdus sp., assembly GCA_030150135.1. Lineage (GTDB taxonomy): Bacteria > Pseudomonadota > Gammaproteobacteria > Pseudomonadales > Moraxellaceae > Aquirhabdus. The sequence continues at coordinate 1,337 of JASLGO010000153.1, read as the reverse complement.
TCGAATTGGTCGTGCTTGGGTGGCGATTCGTGAAGATGAGTTGGCTGCAAAGGCAATGGGAATTAACGTCCGTAATATCAAGCTTTTAGCGTTTGCGATGGGTGCGAGTTTTGGTGGTGTGGCGGGTGGGATGTTTGCCAGTTTTCAGGGATTTATTGATCCGACCAGTTTTAGTTTGATGGAATCCATCATGGTGCTGTGTATGGTGGTTCTGGGCGGTATGGGCAATATTCCAGGTGTGGTTCTTGGTGCGGTATTGCTGACTTTAACCCCTGAAATCTTGCGTGAGGCGATTCATCCATTGCAAGACGCATTATTTGGTCGTCAAATCGTCGATCCTGATAATGTGCGGATGCTGATTTTTGGTGGTGCTCTGGTGGCGATGATGCTGTTTAGACCTGAAGGACTATTGCCTTCGCGTCGTCGCAAAGAGGAGTTTCATCATGACTGATGCGAGCCTTTCAGGAGTAAAGCAGAAGCCTTTGCTCGAATTTGAAAATATCAATAAATCCTTTGGTGGCGTTCACGCGCTAAAAGACGTTAGTTTACGTATCGAACAAGGCACCATTCATGGTTTGATTGGTCCAAATGGCGCGGGAAAAACGACGCTATTTAACGTCATGACGGGCATGTATCAAGCCGATGCGGGTAAGTTTTGGTTTGATGGTGAAGTCATTAGCCTGAAAACCAGCTCTCAAGTTTTGGCAAAAAAAGGCTTGGCGCGTACTTTTCAAAATATTCGACTTTTCAGTGAGATGACAGCGCTTGAGAATGTGATGGTTGGGCAACATAGTCAAACCAAAACAGGCATTATTGGTGCAATTTTGCGTACTCCTGCGGCGAAGCGTGAGGAGTTGATGATTCGGCAGGAAGGCTTGCGCTTATTACAATACGTGGGGTTGTCAGAAGATGTCGCATGCCGTGTTGCGCGGACTTTATCTTATGGCGACCAACGTCGCTTGGAAATCGCCCGTGCGTTGGCTTTGAAACCGCGATTGCTGGCATTAGATGAACCCGCAGCGGGCATGAATCCAACTGAAACCGCGCAATTGAAAGCACTCATTCGCCGTCTACATGATGACGGCATGACGATTGTTCTGATTGAGCATGATGTGAGTTTGATGATGCGATTGTGTGATCGGATCAGTGTGCTGGACTTCGGTGAGAAAATTGCGGATGGTACACCAGAGGAAATTCGTTCTAATGAACGTGTGATCAAGGCGTATTTGGGTACGGATACTTCTGCGGCAGGTAAAGGTCAACAAGTGGTCGATGGGAGTAATGCAGAATGACAGCAAATACAGCATTACTGACCGTCACTAATCTGGATGTGCGCT
>JASLGO010000036.1 GCA_030150135.1 Aquirhabdus sp. | reverse complement strand
GCGTATCTCCTGCAAGATGTTTTTTACTTTCTCTTGCTCATCCATCAGTAAGCTTTCGGTGATTTCAAGCTCTAAACTCATGGGCGCAATTTGATGTTTGATCAGAATACGATCTAATGTTGCCAAAAAATTTCCGCGTTGCAGTTGCAATGCTGATACGTTGACGGACACTTTTAATTGATCAAATCCTATATCAGCCCACACTTTGATCTGTGCGCAAGCCTGATCCAGTACAAATTCACCGAGTTGTCCGATCACCCCAATTTCTTCTGCCAACCCAATGAACTCTATCGGCGAAACGAGTCCCTTTTCAGGATGATTCCAGCGTATTAATGCTTCAAATCCGACGATACTTTTATTTCTAGCATGAATTTTTGCCTGATAATAAACCTCAAACTGCGAACTCGACAAAGCTTTACGCAATGAATTTTCCAATGAAATCCGTTCAAACGGTTGAATTTCCTGTTGAGTTGCAGCAAAGATCATTGTATTACCGCCCAAGCGTTTGGCTTCTTTTAATGCATTTTCAGCATAATAAAATAACGTATCAACTTGTTGAGCATGTTGCGGAAACAGTGCGATACCGATCGATATCGTGACAATCACTTCTTGAGTATTGATATTGAAAGGCTTATCAAATAATTGTTGTAGCTTTTGGGCGTATTCTTTAAGTTTTTGTGGATCATTTTCAGGATATTCGAGCACAATCCCAAAATCATCACTCCCTAAATGAGCAATAACCCCAGTACGGATTTCTAAACTGGCAAATCGAATTGCCACTTGTTTAAGGAGTTGATCAGCATCGTTTGTACCAAGCAAATTATTCAGAAGTCGAAAGCGATCTAAGTTAAGTAATAGCACAGCAAAAGATGACTGTTTTTCTATGGCTTGCACAATAAACTGATGTAAATATTCTTTAAAATAAGTACGATTAGGTAAATCTGTCAGCGAATCATAGTTTGCTAAATAAGACAAACGCTGCTCATTTTTTCGGCGCTCAGTCAGATCACCGATGATGCCAATGTAATGGGTTTTGCGTTGTTGATCATCATATACCGTGTTGATATGCAGCCAAGCTGGATATTCCTCACCATTTTTACGCTGTGTCCAAAACTCACCCTCGTATACACCGACAGTTTCTAAAGTTTTAGTTACGTTTTGCGCTGCTTGCACCACAGTTGAATTATAGTGACGATCTCGATTCATAAATCGAGTGCCAATTAACTCTTCTTTTGAAAAACCTGATATTTTTTCAAAATAAGGATTAATATTTTGAATCCGAAATTGGTGATCTAAAATAAAAACACCTTGTGACACATGCTGAAATAGCATAGCTGAGAGCATTTTACTCTCGACGGCTGCCTTACTTGAATTGATATTACGCCGAATGCCGACCATCCGCACTGCGATCTGTGTCTCTTGATCGCGCTCAATCACCTGAGCAATATCTTGCACCCAGATCCAATAACCATCCTTATGCTGTATTCTAAATTCAGCTTCATAATGATCAGTCTGATTCTTTAAATGAGCAATGACTGCTTGACGTACTATTTGACAATCTTCAGGATGAATAAGCTGGGCAAGGCGTGACATATTGGTATCGGCTTGATTGGTCGCGTCATCACGATACCCCAAAATCAGCCATAAGCTGGTTGAGTATAATTTACGATGTGTAATATCCCAGTCCCAAGAGCTAACCATGCCCTCGCAAAATTCCATCTTCATTCCCTATTACATTATTATAGAATCTGTGCTTGTACTTAATTACTCAAAATTTTAGAGCTAAATAGCAGGAAAACTATATTAAGCATTCATAAGAATTTCATACTATGACTAGTATATCGATTACATCTCATTAAATATATGCAATTTCAAGAGCGCTATACAGTTATAAAACAACAAAAAATCCCATTAGCTGTAAGCTAAGGAACTTATGATTGAATTTATAAAAAGAAAAAAATAAATGGGGTGGCTAATGGGACTCGAACCCACGACAACCGAGATCACAACCCGGGGCTCTACCAACTGAGCTATAGCCACCATAGAAGCCAATTGAAAACAGATAATGTTTGCAATGGATGTTTAGCGGGATACATGGATAAGGCTTGGTGCGCCTAGCAGGATTCGAACCTGCGGCCATCCGCTTAGAAGGCGGATGCTCTATCCAACTGAGCTATAGGCGCATAATCATAAACAGGCGCGTTAAAACGAATATCTTAAAACACACTGCTAAACGACAACTGCCTACGTAATTACTTTAGTGACATCGACCAATTTATTTGACTTACAAATCAGACCAATAAATTGGTCGGAACGGTAGGATTCGAACCTACGACCCTCTGGTCCCAAACCAGATGCGCTACCAGGCTGCGCTACGCTCCGAATAAAACGGCTTAATAATCACCCTTTTACATCATCGATTTGCTATCTTTAGTAGCTCGTCGTGATGGGGTGTATTCTAGGGAGTTCATCACCACTCGTCAACTACGAGGCGGACGATTTTACAGCAATTGAGCATAAAACTAGAGTTTTTTTAATAATATGTTCATTTTCCATACTAAATCACTGAAAAAAGGATAATTTCAACCTATTTCTACAGATATTAACCTTTGAGTTGTTTTGCAAAATTAAGCATACGGTCTAATGGTACCTTCGCACGCAAAGCCAAATCAGCATCGACATGAATTTCTTGATCACCTGTTTTGAGCACATGTAATAAGTTATCTAACTCATTCATTGCCATCCAAGGACAGTGTGCACAAGAACGGCAAGTCGCGCCCTCACCCGCTGTCGGCGCTTCAATCAGAATTTTGTCAGGTGCTGCTTGCTGCATTTTGTAGAAAATTCCACGATCAGTCGCAACGATCATGCGCTTATGTGGCAAAGTCTGTGCAGCTTTAATCAACTGGCTTGTACTTCCAACTGCATCCGCCAATGCAATCACTGATTCTGGTGACTCAGGATGCACCAAAATTGCTGCGTCAGGATACAACGCTTTCATTTGCTCGAGTCCTCGCGCACGAAACTCTTCATGCACAATGCATGAACCATCCCAGAGCAACATATCTGCACCAGTTTTTTTCTGGATATAACGACCTAGATGCTGATCAGGTGCCCAAATAATTTTTTCGCCCAAACTATCCAGATGCTCCACAATATCTACAGCGATACTTGAAGTGACAACCCAATCTGCTCTCGCCTTCACGGCAGCAGAGGTATTGGCATACACAACGACGGTATGATCTGGATGCGCATCACAAAATGCAGTGAACTCGTCAACAGGACAACCTAAGTCAAGTGAACAAGTTGCTTCTAAGGTTGGCATGAGGACTGTTTTTTCTGGGCTGAGAATTTTTGCTGTTTCGCCCATGAACTTTACGCCTGCAACCATCAGTGTAGTTGCTGAATGATCACGCCCAAAACGCGCCATTTCTAAAGAGTCTGAAACACAGCCGCCTGTTGCTTCTGCAAGTGCTTGGATATCTGGATCACAATAATAATGCGCGACTAACACCGCATCGCGTTTTTTCAATTCTGCCGCAATTTCTTCAAACTTCTGCTTACGCTCACTATCGCTAAGTTTGTGTTCAGTATTGTTATGGTCAAAGCCACTCAATCGATCAAGATGTTCCTTGACGATGATTTTGGAATGATTGTCGATGAGTGCAGACATAAAAATAACTCTTAGCATTAACAGTTCATGTAAAAAAGCTGTTTGGCTTGATATCTAAAAAAGCTCAAACAGCCCGTATTTCAAATCCAATACACCTTTAATTTGATCGTTTAAATAATCAAATTAAAGTGTTGGATCTCTAAACTCAACCGCACGACGAGTGAGTTTGGTGAAAGCATTTTGGATTTTTTGCTCAATCACTGGAGCCCACTCCAGACTCATTTGACCCGCTAATTGAGCCGCTTGTAAACCCAGCTTCTCGCCCAAAGTCAGTTTGCGGCGTGACTGGATTGAATACACATCGCTTTTTGGCAATAAAGATAATAGATACGCATCACTTGTTTGTAATTGATCAACAAGTTTCAGATTCAATGCATCCTCACCGTACCAATGCTCACCCGTAGCAATTGTAGAAATATCTAATTTAGGGCGATATTTTTCAACAAAGTGCTTAAATAATTGGTGAGTTTGCTCAAGCTCTTCTTCAAACTTTTCTTTACCTTCGTCGGAGTTTTCGCCAAACATGGTCACAGTACGTTTATATTTACCTGCAGTGTAAACATCGAAATCAATTTTCAAGGATTGAAGAAGTTTATGAAAGTTTGGCATTTGCGCCACGACACCGATAGACCCCACAACCGCAAATGGCGCTGCCACAATCTCTTGCGCAATACATGCCATCATGTAACCGCCACTTGCTGCAACTTTATCGATGCAAATCGTCAAATGAAATCCTGCATCACGTAAACGTGCTAATTGAGCTGCGGCCAAACCATAACCATGTACCAATCCACCTGGGCTTTCTAAACGCAAAACAATTTGATCACGCCCCGCTCGTGCCATCGACAAAATCACCGTAATCTCTTCACGCAAATGCTCAACTGCACTGGCTTGAATGTCACCTTTAAAGTCAAGGACATAAACCCGATTGCCTTCTTTTGTCCGAATCTTTTGGTTTTTCTCTTGAGTCTTAGCAAGTCTTTTTTGTTCGGATTTAGATAAAGTCGCATTCGCCAGAAAACGCTGATGAGACTCTAAGCGCTCATTTAAGTGAGTAATACGCATTTCTGATTGAAATTTTGGAGTATGAAATAGCATATTTTGATGTCCTGTAATAATTCATCAATCACACGTTAGAAAACGGTTTTCTATAATTCTAGATGATGCTAGGCAAAATATAGTCAAACAAACCGTATCCTAGTTATTGAGATGAGTACATTAAAATTCAAGAGACTTAATCATCAAACACATCAAATGAAGTTCACAAAAAACAAGATCACTACATTGACATTAAACGAGTCGTAAAGGCTTTTCTTCATCTGCTTGATGATGATCAGTATCACATGCCTCGCCTTCTTTTTTACCTTTATCAATATAACCTGTACGTTGATTCTCAGGTAAATGCTTCATTTCCCAGATCAAGACTGCTTGCATCGATGTCGAGCGCTGTTCTGGCGTCAAGCGATCACCATTTGGCCACTTACCAATTTCAACCGCAGTACGCAGACGATCAACAATTTCTGGGGTTAACGCCGCCAAAACTGCTTCTGGATTCATTGCATCATTACTCATATCGCTTACTCATAACAACTTTGTATCAAAGGACTACTCATCACTGCTTTCTTTATAATGACTCCAGCCAAGCTTGGTTCGACAAGCCGCATAAAAATCATAACCGGGTGGATGCAGCAAATTTAATTTAAACGGATGCTTACGAATATAGAGCCAATCCCCTTCATCCAAAGTCACACTGGATTGACCATCTGCACTGACCATTGGACGAACGCGAGTATCTTTAATATTGATTTTAATTTCACATTCACTACCAACCACAATTGGACGACTAGATAGCGTATGTGGATGCATTGGTGCAAGCACAATCCCTTGCATCGATGGATGCATAATTGGACCACCCGCAGATAAGGCATACGCCGTAGATCCCGTTGGCGTAGCGATAATTAATCCATCACTGTGCTGTCTATAGACAAAATGACCATCAATACTCAGCTCGAAATCAATCATATGCACGGATTTACCCGCATGCAATACAATATCATTCAATGCCACAGCTTCATGGGTCACACGGCCTTCTGTACGAATTTCCATGTGCAAAAGAAAACGCTTATCCAGCGTAAACTCACCTTTGAGCACATGATTGAGCTTTTCAATCACACCATCTGGTGAAACATCTGCCAAAAAGCCCAAACGTCCACGGTTCACACCCAGCACAGGTGTTTGGTAACGTGCTAATACACGTGCGGCATGTAATAAAGAACCATCACCACCAACAACGACGACTAAATCACAAACCTCACCCAACAATGCGCGCGAAACAACCTGCACAGCGGGCATCTGAGCCAGCTCTGCGGTGGCCTCATCAAAAATCGGATTCAAACCACAAGCAACGATATGATCATGGATCAAATGTAGAGTATCAACAACAGAAGTCTTGCCGGGTCGACCCATCAACCCGATATTACGAAAATGTTGGCTTTTAACAGCGACGCTTTGAGCGCTTTGCCTGACTGATTTCAAAATCCTCAGTACTCCAATGTATTCTAGGGTGAAGCATAACATTAAATGCTAAATATGACAGAGACCTGCACGGTCGTTTATTATTTTGGTCATTGATCGTTACCATTTTCCATTAAAACTCGCATTGCGCCTCACAATAGAACACAGTTTAATAGGAATGTTTATCAATAATGACTACCTATATTTAAAAACAGGGGACTTTATATGCAAAGTGACAACCCAATGCTACGTCGCGCGGAATTTGTGCCGACAAGTCAACCGATGTCGGTCGCAGGTGCGGTCAATAAATCAATGATTCTTACGATTGTCGCAGCGGTGATTGCAATCGCATTTTATGCGTATTCAATTTCTTTAATGCAGCAAGGCATTGCAAATCCTGCACCATTGGGTGCGATTGTCGGTGCGGTAGCGGGTCTGGTTATGGTACTCATCATGACATTTAAACCAAAAACAAGCTCAACACTGGCAGTTCCATACGCAGTATTTGAAGGGCTGTTTTTGGGCGGCGTGTCTGCAATGTATGAAACTCGCTACCCTGGCGTACCTGCGAGCGCACTCCTTGCCACATTCGTCACAACGATCAGCTTGTTTGCGCTATATCGTGCAGGGATTATTCGTGCAACCGAAAAATTCAAATCCATCGTGATTTCTGCAACCATCGCAATTGCATTAATTTTTGTTGTGCAAATGATTATGCAATTAGCATTTAAATCAACCATTCCAGGATTGTTTGAACAAACAGGTATCCTTGCGATTGGCTTTGCTGCGTTTGTTGCCATTATTGCTTCACTCAACTTAATTTTGGATTTCGACTTGATTGAACGCTGTGCTCAAATGGGCGCACCGAAATACATGGAATGGTTCTGTGCCACTGCACTCTTAGCAACCTTGGTTTGGATGTATATTTCTTTCTTACGTTTGTTAAGTTCACTCCGTAACTAACACGTGTAGATGGAAAACTGTTGATTATTGATCACAGTGATTTACAAAAAAAGCTTCTGATCTCAAAGGAAGCTTTTTTATTGGGTGACATTTGTCATAAGTTTTATCAGCTAAAAGCTGCATCAAGACGCCGACCCGTGTTAGAATATGCCGACATCGGGACGTCTCCCGATTTTTTTACGCCTGATTGATTTTCAAGCCCAAAGGATTTTTAAGTCAGTCTCTTGATTTACCATATGTTGTTGATCAAAACACATATTTTGTTTTCATTTGCATGGGACTTGTCATGCCAGTTGCAGAAACTTGGTTGTTGCCTGATGGCGTTACAGATATTTTGCCCATACAGGCACGCATCATAGAATCATTGCGTCAGCGTTTATTAAACACCCTAGCCTCACGTGGCTACGCATTGGTGTACACGCCTTTTATCGAATATGTTGAATCGCTTTTAACCAGTAATAATATCAACGCGGGTATCAATAACCACGATCTAGATTTAGTCACATTTAAACTGATTGATCAGTTGACTGGTCGACTCATGGGTGTTCGTGCAGACATTACGCCTCAAGTTGCGCGTATTGATGCACACGTCAATCCAACTGATAGTGTTGCGCGTTATTGCTACGCTGCAACCGTATTGCATACACGTCCACAAGGATTATCTGCTTCACGTACGCCATTGCAGCTCGGTGCTGAATTGTTTGGACATGCTGGCATTGAAGCCGATCTCGAGATGATCGACCTCATGCTAACTGTTCTTGCCGAAGCTGGATTGACAGAAAATTTACATCTGGATTTAGGTCATGTTGCAGTATTTCGTGCATTGGCAGTTGCGACAGGTTTAAGCAGTGAACAAGAACAGATTTTGTTTGATATCTATCAACGCAAATCAATTCCTGAGCTTAAACAATTTTGCCAAGATCTACCGCATGGTCAGGACTTCCTTGTTTTAGGTCGCCTTGGACATGATATCTCTGCACTGACTGAACAATTATCAACACAAGCCAAATTACATACAGATGTTTTAAATGCACTAGACCAGCTTGCTACTGCACTTTTACACGTCAAGACACATTGGCCGCACATTAATGTCGGTGTTGATGCCACTGAGTTACGTGGATATCACTACCATACAGGTTTAGTCTTTGCTGTTTACGCACCAAATTTTGCAACACCACTTGCTAAAGGTGGTCGTTATGATGGTGTTGGGCAAGCATTTGGACGTGCACGTCCTGCAACTGGTTTTAGCTGCGACTTATATGCATTGACAGGATATTTACCCGAAGATGTACAAAAAATAATTGTTGCACCCGCAGGTCGTGATACCGATTTATTAGCAGCAATTGCAGCAGCAAGAGCAGCTGGGCATGTTGTAGTTCAAGCGCTCAGCGCAAGTGAAGAATTAGATGCGCTTGAAGTCAATCAATACGCAACACATACATTTGTCAAAAATCAAAGTCGCTGGGAAATCACCGCCATAGTACTTTGATCAAGATGCATGGCAATACAATCGTTTTAAATAGTTAATGTAAAATCAATGGGAATCAGTAGTATGAGTAAGAATGTTGTCGTACTAGGCACGCAATGGGGCGATGAAGGCAAAGGTAAGATCGTGGATTTACTGACCGATCAAGCAGCCGCAGTTGTTCGTTTTCAAGGCGGTCATAATGCGGGTCATACACTGGTCGTCGGTGGTGAAAAAACTGTTCTCCACCTGATTCCATCAGGAATTTTGCGTGAAGGCGTACTATGCTTGATTGGTAATGGTGTTGTGCTTGCACCAGATGCGCTGATCAAAGAAATGAAAACACTGGAAGAAAAAGGCGTACCAGTTCGTGATCGCTTACGTGTATCACCAAACTGCCCATTGATTCTGCCTTACCATGTTGCGCTGGATCAAGCCCGTGAGATTCGTCGTGGTGCATCAAAAATTGGTACAACAGGTCGCGGCATTGGTCCAGCCTACGAAGATAAAATCGCACGTCGTGGTTTACGCCTCGCTGATCTGATTCGTGATACTGATTTTGCTGAACGTCTGCGCGAAATCATGGAATACCATAACTTCCGCCTCACTCAATATTATGGCGTTGAAGCAGTCAGCTACGAAAAAACTTTAGAACAAGCACGTGAATGGGCAAAAGTGATTCGCCCACTCGTTTGTGATGTCACAGAGACATTGCATGATTATCGCCGCGATGGTAAATCATTGATGTTTGAAGGCGCACAAGGTTCATTACTTGATATTGATCATGGCACATATCCTTATGTCACCAGCAGTAACACAACAGCTGGCGGCGTTAGCACGGGTTCAGGTTTTGGTCCACTGTATTTAGATTATGTTTTGGGTATCACCAAAGCTTATACAACTCGCGTAGGTTCAGGGCCGTTCCCAACTGAACTTCCTTACGATGCAGCAAATGACACTGGTAGTGCGATTGGTAAACACCTAGGCACAGTCGGTCATGAATTCGGTGCAACAACAGGTCGTCAACGCCGTTGTGGTTGGTTCGATACCGTTGCGCTACGTCGTGCGGTTGAACTGAACTCAATTAGTGGTATTTGCTTAACTAAACTTGACGTACTTGATGGTTTGGATGAAATCCAAATTTGTGTCCGCTATGAGGCAGCTGATTGCGGTTGTGCAGGTTCATCTGATGCTACGGCGTTTGAAAACGTCACACCAATCTACGAAACAATGCCTGGCTGGTCAGAATCAACGATTGGCGCAACAACACTTGAACAACTTCCTCCGAATGCGCGTGCATATATCAAGCGTATTGAGGCGCTCATTGGCTGTCCAGTTGATATTATTTCGACAGGTCCAGATCGTGATCAGACGATTGTCTTACGTCATCCGTTTGAGTAATTAAATTTTTTAGATTAATTCATTTTTTCAAAATCCAAAGAACGACTATCGAATGATGGTCGTTTTTTTATGTGATTTTATAATTGTCTTCTAAACAATTCATCTAAACGTGAAATCCACTCAGCGAATGATGACGACTCAGACGATGAATCATGACTTGCCCTGTGCTACAATTACGCGCCTGACAAAATGAGTAGTGCTACATATTTATCTCTTGTTATATAAAAGAGAATCAGATTTTAATTTGTAGGCACAGCCACCAAGTGCTTCAAGCCAGCAGATCAATATCTAATCTATTACATAGGGTTACACGCCAAATGCTTTTAATGATCGACAACTATGACAGCTTCACCTACAACATCGTTCAGTATTTTGGCGAACTCGGTCAAGATGTCAAAGTCGTGCGTAATGATGAAGTGACAATTCAGGATATTGAAGCGATGAAACCTGAATATCTAGTCATCTCACCTGGCCCATGCTCACCCACTGAAGCAGGGATTTCATTAGAAGCTATTCAGCATTTTGCAGGAAAAATTCCATTACTGGGCGTTTGCTTGGGTCATCAAGCAATTGGACAAGCATTTGGTGGAGATGTGATTCGTGCACGCGAAGTGATGCATGGCAGAATTTCACCCATCTATCATGCGGATACTGGCGTTTTTAAAGATTTACCAAATCCATTCAATGCGACACGCTATCACTCATTGATCGTTGATAAAAAAACGTTACCTGAAACACTTGAAATCACCGCATGGACAGAACTTGATGGTCAAGTTGATGAAATCATGGGAGTTCGCCATAAAACACTTCCTATTGAAGGTGTTCAGTTTCACCCAGAATCAATTTTAAGTGAGCATGGACATTCGTTACTGAAACGTTTTTTAGATGAATGGAAAGACTATGCAGCAGCCTGATTCACAACTTATTCGTGCTGCGCTAGAGCCACTACTCAAAGGTCAATCCCTTGCAATGACTGAAATGCAAGCAGTGATGCTCGACATCATGCAAGGTTATGCCAATGATGCGCAGATTGCCGCATTCCTGGTTGCTCTGCGTATCAAAGGTGAATCAGTTGCAGAACTAGAAGGTTCTGTGCGGGCGATGCGCGACTTAATGAAGCGTGTTCCTCTTGCAAATCTTGAGCGCACAGTCGATATCGTTGGTACTGGTGGCACTAGCCATGGTGCTGATCTAGTTAATGTTTCAACAGCATCAGCCATTGTAGCTGCCGCTGCTGGCGCACGCGTTGCAAAACATGGAAATCGCTCAGCTTCGTCTGTATCAGGCAGTGCTGATGTCCTTGAAGCGGCTGGTGTAAGTTTAGAACTTGATAGCAAACAGATTGCACGTTGCATTGAAACCCTAGGCATTGGTTTTATGTTTGCGCCGCAGCACCATCCTGCAATGCGTCATGCGATCGGTGTGCGTCGCGCGCTTGGCATTCGGACCATCTTTAATCTACTTGGTCCAATGACTAATCCAACAGGTTTGACTCACCATTTGATCGGCGCTTATGCACTTGAATGGTGTCGCCCGATGGCAGAGGTTTTAGCACAATTAGGCAGTGAACGCGCTTTAGTTGTCCATAGCCATGATGGATTGGATGAGTTATCCATTGCTGCACCGAATCAAGTGGTTTCCTTAAAAGATGGTGAAATTACTGAATATCAACTTCTTGCTGAAGATGTCGGTTTGAAAACACAATCTATTGATTTGTTATCAATTACTGATGCAAAAGACTCATTACGTCTCATCAAAGATACCTTCGGTAAGCAAACCACTGCTGCAAGCGCTGTTGCTGCACAAATGATTGCTTTTAATGCAGGCGCAGCGCTGCATATCGCTGGTGTTACAAATAACATTAAGCAAGGTGTTGAATTAGCTATGGATGTGATTCATAGCGGTCAAGCGCTCGAAAAACTTGAGATCTTATCTGAGTTTACGCACACATTGAAACAATCCGCATCAGTATGACATCCACATTGAAAAAGCATGAGTTTTAGCATGAACAGCACCCCAACTATTCTTGACAAAATTGTTGAACGTAAACGCCAAGAACTTGTTGAACGACGCAAAAAACGCTCGCTCAATGACTTAGAGCAACTAACGCAAATTGCCGCGCCTGTTCGTGGTTTTGCAAAGAGCTTGTCAGGTCGCCGCCCTGCGGTGATTGCGGAAATTAAGAAAGCATCCCCTTCAAAAGGGATCATTCGTGCTGACTTTCATCCAGCTCAAATTGCTGTCCAATATGAAAAAGCAGGAGCAGCTTGTCTTTCGGTTTTGACCGACATTGATTTTTTTCAAGGCAACGACTTGTATATTAAAGAAGCTCAAGCTGTGACTAAGCTTCCTGTGCTTCGCAAAGACTTTATGATTGATCCTTACCAAATCGTTGAAAGTCGTGCATTGGGTGCGGATTGTATTTTATTAATTGCTGCATGCTTATCAGATGCTCAAATGCATGAGCTACACTATGTCGCTGCAAAATTAAAAATGGATGTACTTGTGGAAGTCCATGATCGTGCAGAATTAGAGCGTGCTTTAGAGCTGCCAACAAACCTCATCGGCGTCAATAACCGCAATCTCAAAGATTTCCATGTCAGTCTGAATACTACGCTGAGCCTCAGTAAATATATCCCTTCAGATCGCCTATTAGTCACTGAAAGCGGTATTCATACGCCAAATGATGTTGCATTAATGCAATCACAAGGCATTCATACCTTTTTGGTCGGTGAAAGCATGATGCGAGAAGCAAATCCTGGTGAAGCGTTTACTGCACTCTTTGGAAAACCAAAAGCTATTTAATCACTTTAAACAGTATTGGAATTGGTGTTTACAATGTCTAAGCCAACTGCGCCAAACAATTCGGCTTTTTCAGGTTTAACTGTTTTAAAAGCAGATTTAAAGAAACAAGCGCAAATTGACAAGCTTAAAGCTGAGCAACGCCTCGCAGATGAGCAAGCTGCAAAAATAGCTGCTCAGGATGCAGATAGTGCCGCATTATTCAGAAATGCCACTCAAGGTACCAAACAATTTGCTCAGGAAGCGAAGCCTCCGCAGACAATGACCCCAAAGTTATTGAAAGCAAAAGCAGCAGATTCTGTAGTACTGGCACGACGCGCTGCTGCAATTGGTACTGATGGTGCCAGCATTGATGGTATTTCCGACACAAAAGCATTACTCAATCCAGTCGCCAGTGAAGCAACACTTTCGTTCCGCCAAAAGACATTGCAGCATCGGATATTTGATCAGCTTAAAGCCGGTAATTTACGCTGGGTTCATGCTGTAGATTTACATGGTTGTACAACTGAACAAGCCCGCGCAGCAGTTCTTGAAATTATTCGCGTGGCACAACATGATCCTGAAGCATTAACGCCTCTCGTAATTAAAATTGTCCATGGCAAAGGGACTGAAGCAACGCTAAAAACCTATGTAAATAGCTGGCTCAGACAACATCCAGAAGTCATGGGATTTATCAGTGCGCCAGACAATCAAGGTGGAACAGGTGCTGTACTCGTTCTATTAAAACGCGGAAATGACGCGTTCGGAGACAAATAACTTATCATTCTCATGTATTCGTTTTATGATAACGAGACTCAAGAATGGTGTAGCTTTACTTATGCGCATACGCGCGCCGTTGGAAGTTTAAGTGATGACCTTACCTTTAAAGCAACAGCCTGTACAGTTTACAGATAGTCATGCTGTTGACTCAGTAAAAGCCGCCGAAAAGCAAAAAGCTTTTGAAGCACAAGTATCTCAATTGCAACAATCTTATACCAGTTTGATTGATGGCATTGGTGAAGATCTGTCACGTCCTGGTTTATTAGACACGCCTATTCGCGCCGCAAAAGCCTTTTCTTTCTTGACGAAAGGTTATGAACAAACACTTGAAGACGTGACCAATGATGCAATTTTTCCATCCAATAACCGTGAAATGGTAATGGTAAAAGGAATCGAATTCTTTTCTTTATGCGAACATCATTTATTACCATTTATGGGGCATACCCATGTCGCCTACTTGCCTGAAGGTAAGGTTTTAGGGTTATCAAAGATGGCACGTATTGTTGATATGTTCGCGCGTCGTCTGCAAATTCAGGAAAACCTGACTCAAGAAATCGCACAAGCGGTGATGGATGCGACAGGCGCACGCGGTGCAGCAGTCGTTATGGATGCACAGCACATGTGTATGATGATGCGCGGTGTCCAAAAACAAGATTCGAGTACACGCAGTGTGGCAATGCTGGGTCAATTTACCACTGATCATCAGGCTCGTAATGAATTTTTAAGAGCACTGCCACCATCTAAGTTTTGATTCTTAAATATCAACTAGCTCATTGAGCCTGTGGTTACTGAGCTTGTCGAAGTATCGAAATGAGTAGCATTTGAGTGTCGTCGCACTTCGACAAGCTCAGTGCTCTTTAATAATTGATAATCCATGAAGTAAAAAAATCCGAAGTATTTCTACTTCGGATTTTTTATTGCAAATCAAATTTATAATATAAATTACTTCGCTGGACCCGCTGCGTCAGTCAAATGCTTACGTACAGTTTCAAATGGAAATTTTTGAGCAATCATGCGCTTCGGCAAAATCTGTGAACTCATCTGACCTCGAACTTGAGCATTAATAAATAAAAATTTCTCAGTTTCGTGCCATTCTGTCACATCTTTCCAATCAATCATGGCACGACCTTCTTGCATGCCCATTTTTTGGATCATGATGAGTCCTTGAGGCTGCACTCCTATTTTGATGCCTTTTATATCTTGTGTTGGATATTTTAAGATCTCACGTTTGACATACCATGCCAAGCCAAAAAAACGCACAACCAAGAACAACGCCACACCTACCAACAGAACCCAAAAGAATGCTGTTGAATAACCATGCAAGAAAACAATGCCCGCAACTGCTGCAACGCAAATTGCCGCTAAAATTGCCCAGACTTTGGTGCTAATTTTATTATTTTTTTTCCATAAATCGAATTGGGCTTCTTGCTGCTCAGCCGTAGTAAGCTCGTAAGGAATAGGTTGTAAGGTATAACCATAAGTAGACGACATAACAGTAAAGCACCTAAAAATTGATTCAATAAAAACAGGGCAACAAAACACTTTAATAAAATCAGTTCAACACAAACAGCTTAATATGGGCAAATCAGACAATATCAAACTTGTCGTAAAAGTTGCTGCGTAGCGTAGCTGATTTCACAACTTAATTCAGCACATCATGATCAAAACTTTCTATCAGATGCTAATGCGCCACGCCCCAGTTCAAGCCTCTACCCACTTCTATTTCAAGTGGAACTGCAATATCAGCACGACCTTGCAAAACGGCTGGCATGAGTTGTTTTAACAAAGCAGTGACTTCATCGGCTTTATCTTCATCAACCTCAAAAACTAATTCATCATGAACTTGCAGCAGCATTTTGGCATGTTGTTTCGGCAATGCTTGATCAACAGAAATCATCGCAAGCTTAATAATATCCGCCGCAGAGCCCTGCAATGGTGCATTAATCGCAGCACGTTCCGCAGCTTGACGTACCATTGCATTACCAGCCTTGATATCAGTCATATATAAGCGACGACCAAGAATGGTTTCCACATAACCCTGCTCCGCAGCAAGCGAACGCGTGTTTTCCATATAATCATGCACGCTTGGATAACGTGAGAAATACAAGGTGATGTATTCCTGTGCCTCAGCACGAGATAAATTCAATTGCTTCGCCAACCCAAATGCAGACATACCGTAAAGCAATCCGAAGTTAATCGCTTTCGCTTGGCGACGTTGATCAGAGGTCACATCCGCTAAAGCAATTCCAAGCACTTCAGCTGCAGTTGCCTGATGAATGTCACGCCCCTCACGAAAAGCTCTGAGCAGCGCTTCATCTTGCGAAAAGTGTGCCATTAAGCGTAATTCGATTTGTGAATAATCCGCCGCCAAAATGATCCGACCTTTCGGTGCAATAAACGCTTGACGGATCTGACGACCAACCTCACCGCGAATCGGAATATTCTGTAAGTTTGGATCGGTGGATGACAAACGCCCAGTTGCTGCAATCGCCTGATGGTAGCTGGTATGCACGCGCTGAGTTATTTGATCACTTTGTGCAATTAAACTATCGGTATATGTACTTTTAAGCTTTGATAATGAACGATATTCTAAAATCGTCGCGATAATCGGATGATCAATTTTTTCTAAAATTGCCTCACCAGTGGCGTATTGACCACTCGCCGTTTTCTTACCCCCTGGAATACCCAGTTTATCGAATAAAATTTCACCTAATTGTTTCGGTGATGAGACATTAAAAGGCTGTCCTGCAAGCTCAATCGCATGCTTCTCCAGCGTCAAAATCTGCTCACCAAAGCGTTGTCCAAGCTCAGTCAAGAAAGGAATATCTAGACGAATGCCATTATTTTCCATTTCATAAAGCACTTGAGCTGTAGGCACTTCAACATCGAGAAGGAGCTTCTCTAATTTCGGTATTTTTGCTAATTCTTTAGAGAAGAATTCATAAAGCCGCCAAGTAATATCCGCATCTTCGGCAGCATACGGCGCAGCTTTCTCTAGCTCAATTTGATTAAATGTCAGTTGCTTTGCACCCTTCCCTGCAATTTGCTCGAACATGGTTGTGGTGTAATCCAGATAATATTGCGCCAGATCATCCATGTTGTGACGTGTAGCGGTTGGATTCAGCACATAAGACGCAAGCATCGTATCAAATGCCCAACCAGCCAGATGAATCCCATGATTATGAAAGACATGCGCATCGTATTTCATATGTTGACCAATTTTACCAATCGCAGGATTTTCCAAAATCGGTTTCAGCGCATCAAGTACAAATTGTGCGTCCAATTGCTCAGGCGCACCCATATAGTCATGACCGATTGGAATATAAAACGCCTCACCTGCTTTAAGCGCAACAGAAATCCCGACGATACGCGCTTGACGATAATCAAGACTCGTCGTCTCCGTATCCACTGCAAATCTTGATGCTGATTTCAATCGCTCAACCAGCGTCAGAAATTGATCTTTTTCCAGTACAGTATGATATTGCGCCTCACCAATTGGTAGTGAACTCGACTGTGTCTCCAACAGCTCAGGAACTTCATCAGTTTTATCTTCAAATGAATAAACCTTTCTATTTTCTTGAGATTGTTGATTGAGTGGATGATCTGGATTATTTGGATGTTCTAAAGACTGTAATAAACCTCTAAATTCAAGCTCGGTATATAGCTTTCTGAGTGCTGGTACATCAGGTTTACCGAGTTTCAACTCATGCCAATCCAACTCAAGTGGTAAATCGCAGACAATACTTGCGAGTTGATGATTAAGTGGAATCTTATCAGCGTTTTCACGAATGCTCTCGCCTACTTTACCTTTGATATTATGAGCATTTTCTAAAATGCCACCGATCGTTTGATATTGATTCAGTAGCTTCGCAGCTGTCACTTTACCCACGCCTGGAACACCTGCAATTCCATCCGAGGCATCGCCCATGAGTGTTAGATAATCAATAATCTGATCTGGTCGTACACCAAATTTTGCAATGACTCCATCATGATCAAGCACTTGTTCACGAAAACTGTCTTCGAGTTTGATATGGTCATTGACCAACTGTGCCATGTCTTTATCGCCCGTCGAGATCAAGACATGATGTCCTTCCTTAACTGCACGACATGCTAATGTCCCAATCAAATCATCCGCTTCCGCACCAGGAAGTAGCAATAATGGAATGCCTAGACCTTTAATAATCGCGTGTAAATATGGAATCTGTGAGGATAATTCCGAAGGCATCGCTGGACGATGTGCTTTGTATTCTGGCGACAACTGATGGCGAAAAGTTGGTTCTGGCGTATCAAAAACCACCGCCATGTGCGTAGGTTGCATGCGACGCATGAGTTTTTGTAGCGCAGATAATGCACCTTTAACCGCGTTGGTCGTTTGACCTTGTGAAGTTGTCAGTGGCGGCAGCGCGTGAAATGCGCGGAATAAGTAATAAGAGCCATCGACCAAAATAAACGGGGGCATACGTGCGCTCCAAAATACGACGCCCTAATAAGAGCTGTGCAAAATATGTAAATTTGAATAGGTGTGATTTTAAAGTAGAAATGAAATCACTGCTGTTGTTTATTATGTTCTTTCGGATGTTTTCTGCTTGATTCTTTTTGATATCAGGTTAGTCTATGATTAGACTACGAATTGATGGATTTTGATAATAATCACTAGGAGTAAATGATGAGTGCACGCCTTCTCGCTTTTTCAGGAAGTACCCGTAAAGATTCTTTAAATGGTCATGTGTTACAAACCGCAATTGCTGGTGCAGAATCTGTTGAGGGTTGTACCGTTACATTGATCAATCTGAATGATTATCCTATGCCAATCTATAACGGTGATGATGAACAAGCGTCTGGTATGCCTGAGTCAGCGCAAAAGCTGTTGCGTCTATTTGAACAACACGACGGTTTGCTACTTGCTTCACCTGAATACAATGGTTTCTTTACGCCATTGATTAAAAATACGTTTGACTGGATGTCACGCGCTGAACCTGATGGCCAAAGTGGTTTGCGTGTGTTTAAGCGTTATCCAGTTGCGCTTGTTTCATCAAGTCCAGGAATTGTCGGCGGATTGCGTAGTCTAATGATGGTGCGGATGTATTTAGGGAATTTGGGCTGTTTGGTGTTGCCTGAGCAAGTTGCTGTGACTGGACAAAAAATGAAAGATGGCAAAATTACCGATGAACGACTTGATGCTCAGGTGAAAGCGATTGGGGCTGGGTTGGCGGAATGGGTTACTAACTGAATGAATGTTCTGATCAATAAATTATATTCACCCGATGCGCAGTAATTAATAGTCTTGTATACAAGCTAAATACATAAACAGTTCGTTGTATCACAAAAGAGTAAAGCAGTATCAAGTGTGATATTGCCTTATTGACTATGTATGATGCAAGAATATGAACAACAGGATTCATAATGGTACACGTTAATCATAACGCTACCCTTTAATAATTAAGTTTCGGGCTAAACTAATTATTTAGTCATACATTTTTTGAGTACATACATCTTTTTTTGAAAATTTATGTTGTATTCATAAACAAGGAAGTATCTTCCAGAGTAAATTTCCAAATTAGATTCTTCATAGTTTACTTCGAGGCATAACTTCTCAGTATTACCACACATTGAACACAAAAATTCTTGCTTTGACGTACAACCACTGACACTTGCCAATTTTCTTAAATTATATGTAATCACTTTCCATGCTCCTTAGTTTTAAAGTTACTTTATGAATATAGATTTTGTAACCCTATCTTGAATCGCTTATGGCAACAAACCCTACAGGGGGGGAAAGGGAAAACAACAAAAAGAATATAACTTTAAAAGTGATTAGTTGAGTTTAGCTCTCTTGTCTTCAACCCTCATTCATCTGTACCATTGCACCCAAAATATCAACCAATCACTTTAATTAATTCTCTTTGGAAAAAACCTGTTATGTCAGTTGAACTTTATGGAATTGGAAACGCGCTCGTCGATCAAGAATACTCAATTCAAGATGATTTCCTCACAAAAACAGGTTTGACCAAAGGCACCATGCAACTGGCAGATCAAGACGCTCAATTCAAACTCACTTCAGCTTTAAATGCATATACTTCACGTGTTGATCAAGTCAGCGGAGGCTCTGGTGCAAACTCGATTTATGCGTTTAGCGCGCTAGGTGGTCAGGCATTTTATGCTTGCCGCGTGGGAAATGACGATTTAGGTAAGTTCTATCTGAGAGACTTAGCGGCTGGTGCTGTACACGTTTCACCGATCTCTGAAGGTCACGGCACGACAGGCACATGCCTCGTACTCGTCACACCAGACGGCGAACGTACCATGCATACTTTTCTCGGTATCACCACTGACCTCTCAATTGATCAAGTCGATCTCTCGCCATTACAGAATGCACAATATCTCTATATCGAAGGTTATCTGGCAACCAGCCAAACTGCTCGTGATGCTGTCCGTAGCGCGCGCGCTCATGCACGTTCTGTAAACCCATCAACCAAAATCGCAATCAGCCTCTCCGACCCTGCAATGGTTCAATATGCGCGTGAAGGTCTGGTCGATTTAATCGGTGATGGCGTTGATATTTTGTTCTGTAATGAACACGAAGCCTTAATGTTTACAAACGAAGAAACCGTAGAAGGCGCAATTATTGCACTCAGAAAACTAAGCCAGCTTGTTGTTGTAACACGGGGTGCTGATGGTGCCATGATTGGCTATGAAGATGCCCATATTGCTGTGCCACCGCAAGTTGCACCACAAGTTGTAGACACCAATGGTGCTGGTGATGCCTTTGCAGGAGCATTTTTGTTTGGTTTGAGCCGTGGCTTCACATTAGGTGATTGTGGCTTCTTGGCAACAGCCATTTCATCGACGCTTGTGGGTCAATTTGGTGCACGTCTACGCCGTGAACAATATGCTGAAATTCTTGAAAAAATGTTAAAAAACTGAGACCGCTCAGGAGATAAATTGATGGAAATGATTTGTAAGACTGAACAAGTCGGCGAACGTGACGCACGTAGTTTTGATACGTCAAAAGGTGAAGTGATCGTCACACAACGTGACGGCATGTTTTACGCTTATTTGAATCATTGCCCGCATCTTGGCGTGAGTCTTGAATTTCAAGAAAATCAATTTATGGACATGGATCGAGAGTTTCTGATTTGCGCCAATCATGGCGCATTGTTTCAAGTTGAAGACGGCTACTGTGTCTTTGGGCCATGTCAAAATCAATCATTAACAAAAGTTGATATTGAAGTACATTCAGACGGCGGCGTGTTCTTTAAGTCATAATGGTCTTAATTCGTCATAAAATGTCATTACATCGATGAGGCTTTTTTACATATTCTAAGTTTGTGCTCAACGTGCCTAATCGATTAGGACGTGTGAGGAATCAGTTCTGGTTAGACAAGTGCAAATCTTTACTAAACTCCTCATAGCACTGTACTTATTATTTGTTTTAATTCCTCGTCTCTACGCTTTAAAATGAGACTGCCGCAGTTTAACTCGATTAACAACTGATTCTTATGTCACATAAAAACTCTTTTTCCTTCCCAATCCGCGTTTATATTGAAGATACCGACGCGGGCGGCATTGTCTATCATGCAAACCATATTAAATATATGGAACGCGTTCGAACTGAATGGCTACGTTCAGAAGGTATTGATCATTATTTAGCTGGTGATCGAGGTATTGATACTCAAGTCGATCAAAGTTTACCGAACTCCTCTTTTTCTTTTGTTGTTCATCAGCTACAAATAACATATCACCAACCCGCAGTTATGGATGACTTACTCATCGTTTCGATTGAGGCGGTTTCATGTGGTGCTGCATCGTTTGTCATCAAGCAGCACATCGAGCGTGATGATATCGTTAATGGTGTCACGACCAGAGTGAGTATCGCATCAGCAGAAGTTAAGCTTGCATGCCTTAACGCTGAGTTAAAACCTCGTCGTTTACCGAGTAATATCCGCGATTTAATACAAACCGCACTTTCAGATTGAGACTTCTCTACATGTCTATTGTTTTGTAGAGATGTAATTGTGTATAGACGTATTTTTTATTTTCGACCCTTTGTTTTGTATAGTGATCGCCCATGACTCCATCGTTAAGTTTTATTGATTTAATCACTCATGCGAGTGCTGTTGTAAAGTTTGTCATGCTTTTGCTTTTCGCCGCATCAGTTTATGGTTGGTATCTCATTGCAAAACTTGAAATTTTAAATAAGAAAACAAATCAAGAAGATCAGCATTTTGAAAAAATATTCTGGTCTGGTGCCGAATTAAAAACCTTATTTCAAAATGCACAAATCAACCCAAACAAACGTGGTTATGAGGCGATTTTCTACGAAGGTTTTTCTGAATTCGTCAAACTGCGTCAAAAAGGCGTTAGCCGCGAAGAACGCCTCGCAGGAACTGAAAGAATGTTGCGCGTCTCACTGGCTCGCCAGCAGGCTCCTCTTGAACAAGGTCTACCACTCCTCGCAAGTATTGGTTCTGTATCACCTTATATCGGTTTGCTCGGTACAGTTTGGGGCATCATGAATGCCTTCATGGGCTTATCACAAGTTCAGCAAGCCAGCCTTGCGGCAGTTGCACCAGGTATCGCAGAAGCGCTGATTGCGACTGCAATTGGTCTATTTGCAGCGATTCCAGCTGTTCTTGCCTTTAACCGCTATAGTGCAAAAAGTGAAGCGGTATACCAGCAACGCATTCTATTTGCTGAGGAATTGACTGGCTTACTGCAACGTGAGGCAAGCTAAATGTCACTTTCAGGTAGCCCTTTTGTTCGTGCAAAAAAACCGCTCAAGAGCGACATGAACGTTGTGCCTTATATTGACGTCATGTTGGTACTTTTAGTGATTTTTATGGTCACAGCACCGATGATTACTGCGGGTTTGACGGTTGATTTACCTAAGGCACCGAGTGATCCATTGTCAATGTCAAAAGACCTTACAGCCATTGTCTATGTTGAGTCCAATGGCAAATTATCCGTTGGATTTGGCAGCGAAAAATATCATGCCGTTACGCTACCAGAATTGCATGATGAATTAACTCAAGCTCAAGCTAAAAACCCACATCTTCTAGTTTTGGTAAAAGGTTCAGAGCAAGTTCCTTATGGTGATGTTGTTAAATTGATGGCAACGCTGCAATCAAGTGGTTTACCTCAAGTTGGGCTGGTAACCGAACTTCCTCCAACAAAACCGCTTTAAAACGCGGCTAGATGGAGATTTAGAACTTATGTATTTATTAGTGCTGAAAATTAAACTGTGAATTCAATCAACGTTGTATCGCCCAGAGAGCCGCATGGTGTGACAAAGCCCCACACCACGGATCGAGTACCGCTCGTATTTACAGTTGTGTTGCATATCGTCGTTTTGACGGTATTGATTTGGTTTGGGAAAAACTTAGCACCTCTACCCGTTCCTAAGCATATTCAAGCAGTTATCTTGCCATCTCCTGCAATGAACAACGCCGCATCTCAAGCGGAGCCAAAAAGCAATCCTGCTCCGAGCTCCCCACCTGATCAACAAATCAAACAGCAAGTCGAAAAGCAGGAAATTGCAAAACAACAAAAAGCTGAAGAACGCAAAGCTGAAAAAGCGGCTGAAGTCGCTGCCGCTGCCCTTGCTGCTGAAAAAGCCGCTGCCATAGCAAAGCAACAAGAAGCCAAGCAACAAGAAAAACGCGAATATGAAAAAGCTCAAGCTGCAAAACAAGCGGAAGCAGATAAGCAAGCTGAAGTTGAACGCGCCTATGCGCTAAAAAAAGCTCAACATGCAGAAAAGCTAAAAGCTGAAAAGGAAGCAAAAGCTGAAGAAAAAGCTCAAGCTCTCGCCGCTCAAAAACTGCAAGAAAAGAAAGCTGCTGACGAAGCCAAAAAACAGGCTGCAAAGCAAGCTGCTGAAGATGCTAAAGCTGAAAAAATCCGTGAAATGAAAGAGGCAAAATCAGCTCAAGAAAAAGCTGAAAAAGAGCAAGCGCTGAAAGATGCTAAGGCAAAAGCAAAAGCTGAAAAAGAAGCGGCTGAAAAGTCAGCTAAAGAACAAGCCATCAAAGATGCTAAGGCTCAGGAAAAAGCAGATAAACTCAAAGCTGCGAAAGAAGCTGCCGATGCCAAACGCCGATTAATGCAGTCTTTGGGCAATGATGATGCAGAAGTTAGCAACCTCAAAGGCCAAGTTGCAGCAAATGCGAAAGCAAATAATGTGGGCAAGTACGCAGCTCAGATTAAATCACGTATCAAAAGTGCTTGGCATGTGCCTGCTGGCAGTTCGGGTTTAAAAGCAACAGCTCGCTTTACATTAAATTCAGATGGCTCTGTGGCAAGCGTCGTGATTACTCATCCAAGTGGTAATGATGACTTCGATGCCAGCATCAAAGCTTTACGCAATCTAAGCGGGGTTCCTGTACCAGACGACTCAGACACATTTAGTCAGGTCAAAGCTCCAACAATCACATTTGTCGCACCATGATTAGTTCTAAATTAAATACTCACCTTGGAGTAAAACCGATGTTCACTCGAAGCTCTCTGTTAAAAAATAGTGCGTTATCCATCGCATTGTTCTGCTTAATGCCAATCAATATCAGTCATGCTGAATTACAGCTTGAGATTGTTAAAGCACCTGATCAAGCGCCGCAAATTGCAATTGTACCGTTTGCATCAGATGCAACATTGCAGCCCATTATTCAAAGTGACTTACAACGCTCAGGGAAATTTGCCAGTGGCGCAAACCTCCCAGCAACGCCGACCACCAGTCAGGACGTCGAAGCCAATCAACAAGTTTGGCAAAATGCCAAAATTCCTTATGTTGTTGTCGGTCAAGTGCGACCTAATGGCAACGGTTTTACCGTTCAATATGAACTAGTCGATGTTCAAAAGAACACGCGCCTTCTCGGTGAATCGATGAATGTCCCAGCCAATCGTATGCGCGCAGCTGCACATCTCATCGCGGATAAGATCTACCAAGCACTGACTGGTATCCGTGGCGATTTTTCAGGTAGAATTGGCTATGTCTTACTCGATAAAATAAATGGCAAACGCATTTATACATTGCAGGTCGCGGATACTGATGGGCATGAGCCACGCACTGTATTGACATCAAAAGAACCAATTCTCTCGCCAACGTGGACACCTGATGGCAAGAAACTCGCTTACGTTTCATTTGAAAGTGGTCGTCCAGCTATTTATTTACAAGACCTCGCGTCAGGTAGCCGTGAAATCCTTGCTCAATATGCAGGCTTAAATGGTGCGCCAAGTTTTTCACCTGACGGTCGCAGCATGTTATTTACCACTTCGAAAGATGGTGCGCCAGACATCTATCAAATGGATCTGGCAACAAAACAACTACGCAGACTCACTAATGACAGCGCGATTGATACAGAAGCTCGCTACGCGCCTGATGGCAAAAGCTTTATCTTTACCTCTGATCGTGGTGGATCACCACAAATCTATCGTTATAATTTAGAAGATGGCAATTCTCGTCGTTTGACATTTAAAGGCAGCTTCAACGCACGCGGTAGCCTTAGCAAAGATGGTCAATCGATTGCAATGGTACATCGTCAAGGTGGACAGAATTTCCAGATCGCAATACAAGACATCAACTCTGGTATTGTAACTATTTTGACCCAAACACCATTAGATGAATCTCCAAGTTTCTCACCAAATGGTCAAATGATTGTTTATGCCACACGTGAAAACGGTCGTGGATTATTGTCTATCATTTCTACCGATGGTCGTTTCAGAATGCGTCTACCAAGTCAAACTGGTGAGGTGCGCGAAGCAACTTGGGCGCCAACAAATTAAATTATTTTCATATTGAAATACTGTCATGTTAATTTA
>JASLGO010000170.1 GCA_030150135.1 Aquirhabdus sp. | reverse complement strand
GAGCCGCAACGAAGTCTGTCTGCGCGTTTTTGAGCGTGGTGCAGGCGAAACATTGGCGTGCGGTACGGGTGCTTGTGCTGCGGTGGTGAGTGGGATTCGTCGTGGGTTGTTAGATCCTGAGGTACTTGTTCATTTACAAGGTGGTGACTTGTCGATTGCATGGCGTCCAAATGATGTGGTTTGGATGACAGGCCCAACGGCAACGGTATTTGAGGGTGCGATTTATTTACCTGATTAAGTGGGTTTGCTGTTCTCCTTCCCTTTGAAGGGGAGGGAGAAAAGCATTGAGCACTTTTTCAATTTCAATTGTTAATGTATACATCGCTTTATGTGAAACTTTGTGTGGGTGTAGTTTGATTCTCGTTGGATCATGTGTGGTGCTGATGATGTAGGAATGGATGAGTGTTATGCTCTGCTTTAGTGCAGAAAAAATAAGTTAAAAAATATCGTGATCCAAAATTGTAAAAAAGAAATGATTGTTAATCATCTGTATTGAGATGATTGAAAAATATAAGAATTGTCTAGTTTTTTGAAATGTTTGAGTTTGTTTTTTAAATCATGTTGTTTTTGAATACGCTTGATCAAGAGCAATTTTTTGAATTTTGTGCGTTATCACTGGTGAGACTGGTACTGACTTTGCATAGTTTAGAGAGAGCATCGATCTGATATAGATGAAGTTGCGAGTTCTGACGAGGTGTAATCATGATGGGTTCTCCGTTATTGAATGTGGCAAATGCACTTGACGTCAATACATTGATTCAATCTGAAAAAGACTTAATGGATTTAATGAATGTGGCGCCAGCATTTTTTAATGAAATGCGATTTGCTGATGGTTCGGTTCGACCGACCTATCAGGATGTTGTGCGTTGGCTTGAGTCGCAAAGTCCAGCAAGTGTCATGGCGCTCAATGAAGCCGCGACAGAAAGTTTCTATCGAAAGGGCATTACCTTTACCGTCTATAGTGATGCGTCGAATACTGAGCGTGTCATTCCTTTTGATATTATTCCTCGAATTATTGCACTGAATGAGTGGCGTATCATTGAGGCGGGCTGTGCGCAACGGATTCGTGCGCTGAATGCATTTCTGCATGATATTTATCACAAACAAGACATTGTCCGAGCGGGGATTATTCCTGCGGCACAAATTTTTGCTAATCCATGCTTTCAGCCGTCGATGCTGAATGTTGATTTACCGGGTCAGATCTATGCGCATATCAGCGGCATTGATTTAATTCGCCATGATGACGGCATGTATTACGTCCTTGAGGATAATCTGCGGACGCCATCTGGGGTGTCATACATGCTGGAAGGGCGTGCGATCAGTCAACAACTCATGCCATCGTTGTTTGCCAAAAACAATATTCTGGGCGTTGAAGAATATCCTGCATTGCTGAAGCAAACCTTGATTGAATCGACTGATGTTGAGAATCCGTTGATCGTGGTTTTAACGCCAGGGCGTTTCAATAGCGCGTATTACGAGCATGCGTTTTTAGCACGTGAAATGGGTGTGCCGCTGGTGAGTGGGCACGATATGTTTGTGGATGGTGCAGAGGTGTTTTTAAATACTGTTGCAGGTCGGCAACGTGTGGATGTGATTTATCGTCGTTTGGATGATCCATTCTTGGATTCATTGGAGTTTCGACCTGATAGCGTGTTAGGTGTGCCAGGTCTGATGTCGGCGTATCGTGCGGGCAATGTGATTTTGGCAAATGCACCGGGTACAGGTGTTGCTGATGATAAATCCATCTATCCTTTTGTGCCTGATATGATTGATTTTTATTTAGGTGAAAAGCCAATTTTGCATAATGTGCCAACATGGCAATGTCGTAAACCAGATGATTTAAAATATGTTTTGGCACATTTGTCTGAATTGGTGGTGAAGGAAGCGCAAGGTTCGGGCGGCTATGGAATGCTGATCGGTCCTCAAGCGAGTCAAGCCGAACTTGATCAATTCCGCCGCAAATTAATTGCCGAGCCAGAGGCGTATATTGCGCAGCCAACATTGGCGCTTTCAGTATGTCCGACGTTCGTCAATCATGAGATTGCTCCACGTCATATTGATCTACGTCCGTTTGTTTTGAGTAGTCCGACGCAAGTGCGGACGGCATCGGGTGGTCTGACTCGTGTTGCGCTGACCGAAGGATCGCTGGTTGTCAACTCGTCACAAGGTGGTGGTATCAAAGATACTTGGGTTGTTGATTTAAGCTCAAGTGAGGCTGTTGAAAGCAGTGCATCCATTGAGAACTTAACAACGACAACATTGAGAGGAGAAAATGCATGATTTTACCTCTATCTACTGCAGCCAATTTATATTGGTTAGGGCGTTATTTGGTTCGTGTTGATGGGTTGTGTCATCTGTTACCGTTTACCGATGACATTGAGGCACAAACCTTTGCTCACGCATTTAGTCTGCCTGCGTGGAATGCAGAAACGCTGAATGCACTGATTCATGATCCCAACCAAGCAGGGTCGTTGCCAGCCAATCTGGATGCGGTAAAGCAAAATATTCAGTCAGTGCGCGGTGTGTTGTCGGCGGCGTCCTTTGAGGCATTTCATGCGTTATGTGCGCACAAGCAACCTGCATTTACGGATATGACCGATATGCTCACCAGTTGCAGGGCATCGCTAAAACATGAAAGTCCGATGGTGCAATTGTTCTTGAATATGGGTGAGTCGTTGGAGCGCATCGATATTAGTCTGCGTATGATCAAAGACCCTGCACGAGATATTCGGGCGTTTAGTGATGTTTTAGATTTACTGCCAATTGGTTGGCAACGTTTGAAAGAGCCGATTATGTTGCTCAATCAGCGTTATGATCGGATTGCATTTTATGACCTCAGCGACCGTATCCAAGAGTTATTTAGGAAGGGTGTATGAAGTTACGCGTGAACCACCAAACCATTTATCGGTATGAACAAATGGTGAAGCGTAGTGTTCAGTATCTAAAGATGAGTCCACAGACATTGGCCAATCAACAGGTCTTGAGTTGGCAGTTATCTGTTCCGGGTAAAACGATTACTCAGTCTGATGGCTTTGGTAATGTCTGGACGACTCTTTATCTTGATCAGCCTCATCGTGAGTTATTTCTGCTTGCACAGGGTGAGATTGAAATTGATGATCAAGTCGATAAGATTCGTGATGATCGTCTTCCACCTGAGTTGTTCCTTCATTCCACGAGAATGACTCATTGTGATGATGCCATGCGTGATTTCACTGTACAGCATTTGAAATCGAAAGATCATCATGGCTTGATTGAGTTTGCTCAGGCGCTTGCTGAAAAGATGCCTTATACGTCAGGTTCGACTCATGTGGCGACAACGGCGAGTGAGGCGTTTCAGCTTGGTTCGGGTGTTTGTCAGGATCATACGCATGTTTTTTTAGCGTGTGTGCGTGAACAGGGCGTTGTGGCGCGTTATGTATCTGGATATTTGTATAGTCCAGTGTCGAGTCATATGGCGAGCCATGCGTGGGCTGAAGCACTGCTCGATGGGTATTGGTATTGTTTTGATGTCAGTAATCAGTTATTTACGCCAAGCCGACATATCCAGACTGCAATTGGGCGAGATTATTTGGATGCCGCACCTGTCCGTGGTGTCAGACAAGGCGGTGGAGAGGAATCCTTATCTGCAATGGTTCAGGTGGCAGTCAGCTAGTGTGTTGAGTTTTAATTTTCCTTGAGCTTTAAATAATGTACTAAAATATGCTCATCTCAGCTCATTTGTATGAGTTGGGGACATGCGTTTTACCATGCAGTAAATGCGTTTAATGATTTATGCTTCTTCTGTGCCAGAACTGTTTTGTGAGGAATGAAATGACCTATTGCGTTGCTATGCGACTGAAGGAAGGCTTAATTTTTGTCAGTGATTCTCGCACCAATGCAGGGATAGATCATATTGCGACTTTTCGTAAATTACATCGTATCGGTGTGCCGGGTGAGCGTCTATTAGTCATTCAGAGTTCAGGTAATCTTGCGACATCGCAGGCGGTAATCACGCGTTTGTTTCATAGTATTCAGGCGGATACTGGTAAGCATTTGAATAATGTCCCGACGATTTTTGATGCGGCGACGTTGATCGGACAAACGTTGACAGACGTGATGAAAAGCTCCGCATCTGTGCTTGCGGGTTCTGATGAGATGGAGTTTTCCAGTTCATTCCTTGTCGGTGGTCAGATTAAAGGGCAGCCGCCAGAGCTTTATAATATTTATCCGCAAGGTAATTTTATTGCTGCGACAGTGGATACGCCATATTTCCAGATTGGTGAGAGTAAGTACGGCAAACCAATTTTGGATCGTGCCCTGAGTTATGACTCACCTTTGGATAAGGCTTTGCGTTGTGCGCTGATTTCTTTTGATTCGACCATTCGTTCGAATTTGTCTGTCGGCACGCCGCTTGATTTACTCGTGTATAAAGTCGATAGTTTTGACTTTCCTGAAGGTCGTCGTCTGTATGATACCGATCCGTATTTTTCGATGATTAGACAGCAGTGGTCGGACAGTATGCGTGCTGCGTTGACTGCATTACCACCGCCGCCAGATGATTATTGGCGTTGATTTTTTATTAAAGTTAACGCTTTTGTAAATAGGGCAGGTTTAGAACCTGCCCCTACGGACTAATAATCTATAATTTTGTAGGGGTGGGTTCTAAACCCATCCTAGCCATTTGCTATTTTCACTCTCATAGCCTGCTGATACGTCAGATAAACCCTTAAATCAAACTCAAGTTGATGATAATTAGGTTCCATATATTCACAGAGTTGATAAAACGCTTTGTTGTGGTCGCGTTCTTTCAAATGTGCCAATTCATGCACGACGATCATGCGCAGGAATGCTGCTGGAGTATTCTTGAATAATGCTGCAATTCGAATTTCTTTTTTTGCTTTTAACTTGCCACCTTGCACTCGGCTAATCGCTGTATTTAAACCCAAAGCATGATGATCGACAGTCAAGTGATTGTCATAAATCACTTTGTCGATCGGTACGGCGTTTTTTAGGTAGCTTTGTTTCAGCTCGACAGCATAGTCGTACAGCGCTTTATTACTTTGAATAATATGCGATTCAGGATATTTCTTTTGTAGATAATGCCCAAGCTTATCTTCAATCAGCATTTGCTGAATTTGAGCTTGTAGTGATGTAGGGTAGTGGCTGAGGTATTTGAGCTGCGTCAAAGTGAAAGTCGCTTTGTATAAATCATGGTGCATAGTGTACGACAAAATGACCTGCATAAAAAACGCCGAGAGGCTGATAGCTCTGCGGCGTTATTTTTGAAAGTTTATACGACAGGGTTTAAGGTTGGACGGTATCCTTCGAGACCTTCTTGCGTGACATCACCGCAGAAACAATGCCTGAGGACGCATAGACGAGTCCTACACAGAATAGACCGAGTGGAAGATTAAAAAAGATCGCAATCAGGATTAATACAACAGGCATCATGATAATGAACGGGACACGTTTTTTATCCATTTCTTTGAAACTGAAATAACGCACATTGCTGACCATCAGGAAACCAGCAACTACAGCTAAAATACAGTAAACCACCTTCCAGCCTAGAATACTTCGATCAATAATTGCTGGATTATCGATACCAACCCAAATCCCACTAGCAAGGATTAACGCAGCAAGCGGACTTGCTAGACCAATAAAATAACGTTTATCCACGACACCAATTTGTACGTTAAACCGTGCTAAACGAAATGCAGCACACGCGGTATACACAAACGCACAGGCTAAACCAATGCGTCCAAGTGGTGAAAGTATCCAGCTATACGCCAAAATTGCAGGCGCAACACCAAATGACAACATGTCTGATAATGAGTCAAATTGCTCACCAAACGCACTTTGTGCATTCGTCCAACGCGCTACACGTCCATCTAAACCATCAAATAATGCGGCGAGAAAGATAGCAAAAACAGCTTTTTCAAATTGACCGCTAGTACTTGCGATAATCGAATAAAACCCAGACAGGAGCGCTGCAGTGGTGATCATGTTAGGAAACAAATAAATGCCTTTACTGCGTACACGGCTGCCTTCGTGGGTACGTTCTTCTTCTATGATCTCAAATGTTAAACCATCGTGATCATCCTCTTGGGCGAAGGAGAGCAAATCAGGTTGTTCGGCTTGGCGGTCATGGTGTTTATCAGGTGTCGGCACGAGTGACTCCGTTAAAATTTTCTAAATATAAAATACAAATTAGCATTTAATCATCAACGATGACTTTTATCACAATAGCATTGTAAGCGATCACAAGAATCGCTTATTCACCCAGCTTATTCCCCAACTAGCCATCTAACAGCAGCATGACCGCCATTTTCACTCATTTTGAGTTGAGGGAATAGCCACTGCAGGAGTGTATCAGCATGATCGGCAAATTGATAAGGTGGGTTAATCACCAGTAATCCACAGCCATTCAATCCAGCAGGTGTATCATCAGGCCAAACACAAAGTTCACAAATCAATTGTTTGCGAATCCCCGTTTTGATCATCTTTTTCTCGAAACGCTCGATCATTGGACGATCTTTAATTGGATACCAGACTGCAAAAACACCTGTTGACCATTTTTGGTAAGCATCTGCCAAAAGCTCAACCAATTGAGGGAAATCTTTGCGCTCGATTTCATAAGGTGGGTCAATCATGACCAATCCACGTTTTTCTTTGGGTGGAATAACACCAAATAAACCTTCGTATGCATCACGCTCATGTAAGCCCAGACGTTTGTCATAGAGATAATGATGGAGCTGAGTGAAAACATCGGGATGCATTTCAAATGCGGTCGCTTTATCGATGTCGCGCATTTGTTTGAGTGCCAGCCACGGCGAGCCTGGATACCAACCGCGACTTTTCTCACTGCGGAGTTCTTCAACGAGCGCTAAATAGCGTTGAATCATCGGTGGGGCAAGACGGACGACACTGGGGTCAAGCTGATTTAAACGATGTATGCCGTCGAGATATTCACCTGATTTCTGAGCTGGTGCAAGCGACAGGTCGTACATCCCAGCACCCGCATGCGTATCGATGTAGCGATATGGCTTGTCTTTTTTACCCAATAATTCAAGTAGTTCTAATAAAAGAACATGTTTCATCACATCAGCAAAGTTGCCTGCGTGGAAATGGTGACGGTAATTCATACAGTTAATTCAAAACCTTTTTTAAACGTACAGCTTTAAAGCGAAAATAGATGGTTGCATGGTAGCATGAACCATGTCTATTTAAGACATGCAAATTGAAATGCAGTATCTTTGATCACTGCATTTTGGAGTTTAAGGTTAAGAGGTTGGGTATGAATTGGGCGGATTATTGGCACAAGTATTTTGATGATCATGCTGATGCGTTGGATCGATTAGTCGATGATGGCTTTGCGATTATTGATCATGCGTTGCCACAAGATTTATATCTTCAACTGGTTCAAGCAAGCCAAGATACTGCCCATTATCAAGCCGCAAAAATTACAGCAGGCGGACGTTTAGAAACGGTGCGTAGTGATTCCACACGTTGGATTGATACTCAAGATGACGCGGGTAAGAATTATCTTGCGGTGTTACACGGATTGGGTGAGCTGCTGAATCAGACTTTGTATTTAGGTATTCGCTCAGTTGAAGCACATTATGCGCAATATCAAGTCGGCCAGTTTTATGCCCAGCATAGTGACAACGCAAAAGGCTCTAACATTCGTGCGATTTCCACAGTGCTCTATCTCAATAGTACCATCAATGATTCAGCAACAAGTGACATTTGGCAAGCCGAATGGGGTGGTGAACTACAGCTAGAGGATTTACATCAAGCGATGCATGATATTTTGCCGATTGCAAATCGACTGGTTGTTTTTCAAAGTGACTTGCCCCATGAAGTATTACCAGCGACTCAAATCAGACGCTCTATAGCAGGCTGGTTACGACGAGATGAGCGTGTTTAAACGTTGAGGATGATATGACGAGCACAATGACAGTCAGCGAAATTATTGCCCGTGTCGGTGAAACTGATCAAATGTTTCTCACTGATCCGACGCCGATGTTGGCACTTGAACGTGCTCAATTACGGCAGATGTTAGTCGCACTCAGTAATAACCAATCTGAGCAGCTTTATTTTTTGGGTGAGGCTGCGGTCATTTTGGAGTTGGCAGATGCTGAAGTGGAAGATCAGGCGACCCATGTATTGCTTGCTGCTCAACTCGCGGCAGTGTATTTACAGTTTAATCAAATCACGCCACAGCAACGTTATTTAACTGTGGTAGGGCAGATTTTACGCGCGCACTCTAACTCAGATTATGCGCCGATTTTCCTTGGTTTGGCGCGGATGGATGCTGCACAAGATAAGGCGTCGTTAACTAAGCATTGGCTGACACGTTGGTTAAAAGTGTTTAATCCAGAAGTGGACTCGCCATTAATCTCAGTTTATCCAGAGTTTAATCATTATCTGACTGATGAGTGGTTTCAGCAGTTGCTTATCGCTGCTCAAAATCCTGAGTCAAAACTACTTCATCCAGCAATGCCACATCCAACAACGTCCGTTCACTCGTAAAGTGGTGCTGTTTGCCTGTTATAGGGTCAATAAAATTGATGTGTTTGGCAAGGAGCTGTAGCGGTTTGCTGTAGTCTTCTTTCCAATCACTAAGTTCTGGATAGAACGGATCATATAAAATCGGAATGCCAAGTGCTGCCAAATGCACACGCAGTTGATGCTGTTTCCCAGTGATTGGTGAAAGTTGATATCTTGCGAACTGACCATGTCTTTCTAATATCTCTAATCGCGTTTCTGAGTTCGCTTCACCATCTACTTCTTTCATTCTAAAAAACGGTTCGCCTTTCACCATACTGCTTTGATAGGTCATGGGCATGGTGAGATTCGTTTGATATGGAGCAATCGCTTCGTAAGTCTTATGAATGGTGCGCGCGCGGAATAAGGTTTGATACGCATCGCGTGTTGCAGGATTGATTGAAAATAAAACCAACCCCGCTGTCTCACGATCAATCCGATGTATCGGTGCAAGATCATCTAACCCCAGTTTATTTTTGAGTCGTGTTAATAGCGTTTCCTGCACATATTTCCCAGAAGGAATCACAGGGAGAAAGTGTGGTTTATCTGCAACTAAGAGATGTTCGTCTTGGTATAAAACTGATTCGAAAAATGGAATAAGTGGTTCATTTTCAATGTTGCGATAATAGTAAATATGCTGGTCGGCAATATACGGACTATCTAGTTGAAAGGCTGCACCTTGTTGATCAAGCACTAAGCCTTGTTCAAGACGAGTGATCCATGTACTGCGTGGGATTTCATGAAATCGTGTACTTAGAAAATCGAGTAGCAGCGTGTGAGGCTCTCTCGGTAACCAGATGCAACTTGGACTAACGCCATGACGAATGGGGAGTTTTATTGGATTGGATTTGGAAACCATAACTGAAAAATGAGGATCAGAATTTAATAAGTTGTTTACTTTGAATGAAAGCGATTCTTGTTGCAAATAATGATTATTTAATCCGTAAAAGCGAGGATTGGTGAAACCTAATTCTGGTTGCATTTTAATCACTTTGTCGTGGAATAAAATTTATACATATTTTTTATTTTTCTGATAATATTTGTAATGAAATTGTTATAAATAGTGGGTAATGTATCATTCATGTGACTTGAAGGGATTCTTTTTATGTTTAATCGTTTGTTTCCAGTGACGCTGCTTGCAGCATGTTGTGCAACTACAGCGTATGCCACAAATAGTGGTAATTTGATTATTAATGGTAATGGCGAAACGGGCAAATGCGCTCAAGAATGGACGCAGGCAACAACAGTACCGGGTTGGACTACAACTCAAGGTAATCCAAATGTGCAATGCTATTCCGTTGCTAGCATTGGTACGCCGAATTCATCACTGCAAGGCAGTTCATTTCTAGCGAATGGCCCATACGGTGATTCATCCATGAATCAAACCATTAACGTTTCAGCCGCCGCTAGTGCAATTGATGGTGGTGGGATTACTTGGAATTTGTCTGGATGGCTGGGCGGTTACACCACGTATGGCGGTCAAGCGACTGTGACCAGTACCTTTTTAAGTGGTAGTGGTGCTAATTTGGGTACCGCGACGATTGGTCCTGTTTCTGCTTGGGATCGGGGTTATGTGACCAAATTACTTGCGCGTTCTGCGACTGGGAGTGTTCCTGTCGGTACGCGTAGCATCAATACCAAAGTGGTATTCAACAATACCAATGGTTATGTCAATGTCGGCTATATCGATAATTTATCATTGACGTTATCTACGCCATTAAATGCACCAGCTGCAACTCCTCCTGTCTCCAAAGTCCCAGCGTTTGATCATGTGTTTGTGATTGTGCTGGAAAATACCGATTATAGTGAAGTCATTGGCAGTAGCTATGCGCCTTATATGAATAGCCTGTTCAGTAAAGGGACGCTATTTACCAATTACAATGCAGTCTATCATCCTAGCGATGAAAACTATCTCGCGCTTGCTGGTGGAGACACCTTTACACAAGGTGCAACGTACTATCCGAATATTAATAACCCCAATATTCATATTGGCGATATCATGGAGTCAGCAGGTAAAACTTGGAAATCCTACGAACAAGGTATGGGTAGTCCATGTAACATGACCAACAGTGCCGATTCGCACTTCCATGCTGATGATGCTCCGTTTGCCAACTACACCAACATTTCAGGTAATCTAACTCGCTGTCAGGCGCATTTGGTTGATCTGACTCAACTCACAACTGATTTACAATCGACAAGTACTACGCCAGCACTGGCTTGGATTGCAGCAGATAATTGGTACAACGGTGAAGATGCTTATTATAGCAACTACAGCATTAATACCAGTTTGACCGCCCAAGATCAGTTCCTCAGTCAGTATCTTCCAACTTTATTCAGCTCTCCAGCTTGGACAAATCAACGTTCTTTGCTGTTGATTACTTATGATGAGTCTTCTACAGGATCATGGGTGAGCAGCAGTAGTAACTACAATTCTGTGGTTACGGTGGCGATTGCGTCTCAAGGTCTGGTGAAAACAGGATTCCAAAGTGGTCAAAGCTACAATCACTACAGCTTTCTTCGAACCATCGAATCAGCTTTAGGTGTTGGCTCAATCACAGCCAATGACAAATATGCTGCGCCGATGAACGATGCGTTTACGGGCAATTAATATTTGTAGGTAAAAATCTCACTATAAAAAAAGCCTTCAATTGAAGGCTTTTTTTATGACACATCACTTTATGAAAAGTTATGCGTTTCCATTTTGAGCTTTTTCGGCTTGTTGAATTTCAGCAACAGTCAATGCAGTCATATTCACGATACGACGTGGTGTTGCAGTCGGTGTGAGAACATGCACTGGTTTTGCTGCGCCGAGCAGGATGGGGCCAATGGTGACATTGTTCCCAGACGCAGTTTTCAGCAGGTTGAATGCAATATTGGCAGCATCCATCGTCGGCATGATCAGCAAGTTTGCTGAGCCTTTATAGCGTGCGTTCGGGAATTCAGCAAGACGAATTTCTTCACTCAGTGCTGCATCACCATGCATTTCACCTTCAACTTCCAAATCTGGTGCAATGGTCGACAAGATACGGAAAGTTTCACGCATTTTTTGTGCAGTTTCACCGTCGCCACTACCAAAACTGGAGTGAGAGAGTAGTGCAACTTTTGGTGTCAAACCAAAACGACGAACTTCTTCTGCCGCAAGCAACGTCATTTCTGCGAGTTGCAGTGCAGTCGGGTTTTCATTGACATAGGTGTCAGCGATAAACAGATTACGACCTTCCAGCATCAAGGCATTCATGGCGTAGTAGCTCTTCACGCCTTCTTTCTTGCCGATGACATCTTTCAGGAAGTCCAAGTGTAAGCCGTAGTTACCAAACGTGCCGCAAATGAGACCATCTGCAACACCGAAGTGAACTAACAGTGCGCCGATCAGTGTAGTACGACGACGTGCTTCACGTTTAGCCAACTCGACACCTACGCCTTGACGTTGTACCAAGCTGTAATAGTACTGCCAGTATTCTTTGTAACGTGGATCGTTGTCTTGGTCGATAATTTCAACATTAATACCGACTTGGAGACGTAGTCCAAGTTTGGTGATTTGGTGCTGAATAACCGTTGGGCGACCAATCAGGATTGGTTTTGCTAAGCCTTCATCAACAACAAGCTGAACAGCGCGCAGTACACGCTCATCTTCGCCTTCACAATAAACAATACGTTTTGGATCCGCTTTTGCTTGAGCAAAAACAGGCTTCATCAGGAATGCAGAGTTATAAACAAACTCAGACAAGCTTTGACGATATGCTGCAAAGTCCTGAATTGGGCGAGTTGCAACGCCAGAGTCCATTGCAGCGCGTGCGATTTCAGGTGCAATCTCAAGGATCAGACGTGGGTCAAGTGGACCTGGGATGAGGTATTCACGACCGAAGCTTTGACCTGCTTCACCATAGGTATTGCTGCTTGATTCAACGTGTGCCATTTTTGCAATCGCATGAACACAAGCAACTTTCATCGCTTCATTCACTGTTGTCGCGCCAGAATCCAGTGCACCACGGAAAATATAAGGGAAGCACAATGCGTTATTGACTTGGTTTGGATAGTCAGAACGACCTGTTGCGATGATGACATCTGGACGAACTGCTTTGGCATGTTCTGGCAGAATTTCTGGGTTTGGGTTAGCCAATGCAAAAATAATCGGATCCGCTGCCATTTCTTTAACCATGTCTTGTGACAGGATTCCAGCAGTTGACAGACCTAAGAACATGTCTGCGCCAGCCATGACTTCTTCAAGGCGAGTGTGAGGAATGTCTTGTGCATAGCGACGTTTGCTTTCGTCTAAACTTTCCAAGCGTGCTGTGGTAATACAGCCTTTTGAATCAGCGACGATGATGTTGCTACGATTTGCGCCCAATGCAACCAGTAGGTCTAGGCATGATAGTGCAGCTGCACCTGCGCCAGAACAGACAATCTTGATTTGACCAATATCTTTATTGACCAATTGCAATGCGTTGAGTAGCGCCGCACCCACAATAATCGAAGTTCCGTGTTGATCGTCATGGAACACAGGAATCTTCATACGTTCGCGCAGTTTCTTTTCAATATAAAAACACTCAGGTGCTTTGATATCTTCTAAGTTAATGCCGCCAAATGTAGGTTCTAATGAAGCAATAATATCGACTAATTTGTCCGGATCGTTTTCAGCAATTTCGATGTCAAAAACATCAATGCCTGCGAACTTTTTAAAGAGTACGCCTTTACCTTCCATCACAGGTTTGGAAGCCAATGGACCAATATTACCTAGACCAAGCACGGCTGTGCCGTTTGTGATTACAGCGACTAAGTTGCCGCGTGCGGTATAGCGTGACACGAGTGATGGGTCACGTTCAATTTCAAGGCAAGGTGCAGCAACGCCTGGTGAATAGGCGAGTGCTAAATCGTGTTGGTTTGCGAGTTGTTTGCTAGGAACAACATTAATTTTTCCAGGTTTTGGAAATTCGTGATAATCCAATGCGGCTTGGTTAAGTTCTTGCTTGTCCATCTTGCTCTCGTTGTCTACTTAAACGGGTGGGATAATCCTATAGGAGGATCGTGACGGCACGGCGTCATACAATTTCAATATTTTTGGGTCGGGCTCATTGGTGATCAGCCCTTTGCGAAGACTAGACTTGTTTACAAATTCTTTGTGAAAATTTGCTAAGCGTTTCGCGCATTACAAGATGAGTAGGACATAATGCATTGTGTCGTATTGTAGCATAGCATCGATTTGTTTTTGTGCAGATTGCTAGAGATTTATAAGAAATTGATACGATTATTATGAGTTTTTAAAGATACAAATTTTGTAGAAAGCTCACTATATTTGCATTTGCTTTGGAATCACGATATCTCCCATTGAACTTATTAAAAGTTTATTGGCTTCAAAAGCAGGAACGGGCTTACTAAATAAGTATCCCTGTAGTAATTCGCACCCTTCATCACATAAGAATTGAGCTTGTTCAAGTGTTTCTACACCTTCTGCAACGACTTTCATTTTCAGTGATTTACTCATCGCCAGAATCGCACGAACAATTGCTTTTTGCTCTTCATTGCCAATCATTTGAATGACGAATGAGCGGTCAATTTTAATGACATCAATTGGGTAGAGTCCAAGATAGGACAGAGATGAATAACCTGTACCAAAATCATCCAAGGCAATTGTTACACCACGGCGTTTAATTTCTTGCAGAATGGCTTGAACCTGATCCGTGTCATCCATGAGCAGCGTTTCGGTAATTTCCAATTCAAGTAAATGTGGATCGATTTGATGGTCTTCCAGAATTCGATCCAATGTATCAATAAAATTGCCACGTTGTAATTGTTGTGCAGAAACGTTGACAGCAATCGAAATATTATGAAAACCCGCATCGCGCCATTTTTTAATTTGTGCACAAGATTGATCTAGTACAAACTCACCCAATGCAGAGATAATCCCCATTTCTTCTGCGAGTCCAATGAATTGAACGGGTGCTACGATTCCTTTGCTTGGATGGCTCCAGCGAACTAATGCTTCAAAACCTTCGATATGGCGAGTCATCGCATTCAGTTTAGGCTGATAGAAAACCACAAATTCGGTGTTGGAGATAGCTTTACGCAATGCGTTTTCAAGATTGACGCGCTCTAGTGACTGTATGCCACCTTGATTGCTGGCAAAGCGAATCGCATTGCCTCCCAAACGCTTGGCTTCTTGCAGGGCGTTTTCTGCGGTATTAGACAATATATCGACTTGCTTGCCATGCTTAGGACATAGCGCAACGCCAATTGAAATCGTGACTGTAATTTCTTGAGAGCGCACGTCAAATGGACTGTTAAATACTTCTAATAGTCGTTCACAGTATTGTTCAACATCTTTTTCGTTATCACGTGGGTAGGAGAGGATAATGGCAAAATCATCACTTCCTAAACGAGCAATCATGCTTGTTCTGGCATCGTATGCAGAAAGTCGTTGTGCGACATGTTTAAGTAGGATGTCGGCACCATCAGTTCCGAGAAGATCATTCAATAAACGGAAGCGATCAATATTTAAACGTAATAATGCAAAAGTAGTGTTGGTTTCTAAGCTTTTCAAAATGATTTGATGCATATGATCTTTGAAGAAATGACGATTTGGCAAATCGGTTAGAAGATCATAGTTTGAGAGATAAGAAAGTCGTTGCTCATTTTTCTTGCGTTCAGTTAAGTCATT
The DNA here is from genome assembly GCA_030150135.1 of Aquirhabdus sp. Taxonomy (GTDB): domain Bacteria; phylum Pseudomonadota; class Gammaproteobacteria; order Pseudomonadales; family Moraxellaceae; genus Aquirhabdus. The sequence continues at coordinate 2,616 of JASLGO010000170.1, read as the reverse complement.
TAGAATTGCAATGTAATGGGTCTTTTGTTGATTGTGATCAAAAATGGGATTGATATGTAACCAGACAGGGATGTCATCGCCATTTTTATGTTGAATTTGAATTTCGCCTTCATATTGCCCTGTTGAATGAAGGTTCTTAACGATTTTACTTTTCGATTGTTGCTCTAGAGGCGTTGGGGTGCGGTCTGATGTAAAAATTTCTTTACCGATGAGAAGTTCTTTTTTGAAGCCAGTCATGCGTTCAAAGTAAGGATTCACATTGATGTAAGTCATATTCTTATCAAGAATCACAATTCCTTCAGCAGCCTGTTGGAATACTGTAGATGCGAGCTTTTGGCGTTCGTCAGAGGCTTTTTCGGCAGTAATGTTACGGCGAACACCAACCATGCGTTCTGCAAATCGAGTCTTAGGATTACGTTGCACAACGCGTCCCATATCTTGCACCCAAACCCAATAACCATATTTATGACGCATGCGAAACTCTGCTTCATAACGATCAGTGTGGTTCAAAAGGTGGGCGGCGATGGCTTTACGAACGGCAGGGTAATCTTCTGGATGCACAACTTTGGACATGTCACCTAAAAACGCATCCATTTCGTCATTTTTGTAACCTAGAATCTGCTCGATGTTTGTCGAATGCATTTTGCGAGCAGTAATATCCCAATCCCATGTGCCAATTCCTCCCGCACTATGCGCCATTTCTAGGCGTTGCTGAGAACTTTGTAGTTGTAGGTTACTTTCTGTGAGGTCTCTGGTTCTTTCCAGAATTTTTTCTTCAAGATACATATTTGATTCTTGAAGCTTTTCTTCTGTATAAATCCGCTGTCTCATTTCTTCTTCAAGCTGGCTATTAATATGCTCAGTCTGTTCTTTTGAAGACTCCATGTAGTCAATCAAGTTCTCGTTGCGAATCACAAGCCATGCTGATTTGGTACGCATTCTATGCATTTTGTAGCCACAAAATAGCATAAATGACACATAAACATTGACCATGATGCTATGTGGCTTGAGCAATAAGCTAGGGTCTGAAGTCGCTTCTTGATAGAGCAGAGGTGACACGCTAGTGAGCACAAATACAAAAAACAGGCGATAGCGATCGGTATAACAAATCAGCGCGAGCATGTGTGAGAATAGGAGTATCAAACCAAATAGGTTGATTGAGCTTTCGACCATATTCGAGCCAGATGTAAGTGGTTTTATCGGATGAAAAACCATTTGACCCGTTGCCAGAACGATACCTAAAACAAAAGCTGATGCTAAAAGATAAAGATCAAAGAATTTTGGAGAGACGCGGTGCTCTCGATTATTAAAATGATTATTTAGTGCAGAAGAAATGGCAATAATACTAATCGAGATAACAGTCCAACCCGCCAGCTTGTTGTCATCAACTAAAGAGAAGCGTTGGTACAAGATAAAGGTCAATAAAACTAAGCTGAGCAATGAGAACAGTAACAATGCCTGATGTGAGCGAGTATTCAGGATTTGCATGCGCCAAATGCGCTGCTTCAGAATACTCTGTTCTTCATATCCAGACATTAAGTGCTCCTGTGATTGTTGGAAATATATTGCCCGTTTCTCAACGAATCTACATTATTGTCCTACAGATTGTGCCTTATGTTTCACAAAAGCGAAATAGATATTTGCGAAGAAATATGGCTTTGCCTATATATACACCTTTGTCTGGCAAAAGAATATATAACCTGATGTATTTGACAGTGCAAAATATTTTAATTGGTCATCAGTTGAGCCAAAGCGACGACTGGTGCGGTTTCTGTTCTTAAGATGCGCTCGCCAATTTGCCATTTGAGAAAGCCAGATTTTTCGGCCATTTCTATTTCTGCTGCACTCAATCCACCTTCAGCGCCAATCAGCAGACTAATCGTTTGTGGCAGGGTGATCGGTAATGGCTTTGGTGCTTGTATCGGCGCAAGTACAAGTTTCAGTTCGCTTTGTATTTGTGGTAACCAACTTTCTAGTGACATAGGCGGCAAAATCTTAGGCACACGATTCAATCCGCATTGTTCGCATGCTGCAATAGCAACTTGTTGCCAGTGATCTATTTTTTTCTGGTCGCGATCATATTTAAGGCGCATTTCACAGCGCTCACTGGTGAGTAACTGAATTGCACCGACACCGAGTTCAGTGGATTTTTGAATCGCATAGTCCATTCGGTCGCCTTTACTCATGACTTGTCCCAAAGTCACAAAATAAGGTTCAATACGATCAATTGGATTAAAGCTCAGGATGCGAACCATTGCATTTTTCTTATTAATCTCAATTAGTTCTACATCATATTCGCCGCCTAAGCCATTAAACAGAGTTGCCTGTTCTCCAACATTTGCGCGAAGCACACGGATCCAATGATGGAAAACCACCTCTGGTAGCTCAACTACTTGATGGAGATCGAGAGGAGTGTCTGCGTAAAAACGACTCATGGTAATGATAAATTTTCCGTATGGTGATTTGAGATTGAGTGAGTGGATTGCCAAGCCGCCCATTCAATAGCCTGACGTGCAACATCAATGACGTGTTCAATTTCATCAGATGTAATGCAATACGGCGGAATAATATAAACCTGATGTCCAATTGGGCGTAATAAAATGCCTTTGCTCATTG
>JASLGO010000145.1 GCA_030150135.1 Aquirhabdus sp. | reverse complement strand
TCAAAAGATTTTCATATCCACAACCATAGCTTGAGGAACACTCATGCAAATCGGAATACCAGCCGAAAGCGTTGCGGGCGAAACTCGCGTCGCCGCTACTCCTGAAACTGTAAAGAAGCTGACTGCAAGCGGTCATACTGTTGTTGTGCAACGTGGTGCAGGTGTAAAAGCCGCCTATATTGACAGCGCATTTGAGCAAGCAGGTGCAAAAATTACTGATGATGCCTATACAGGCAGTCAAATTATTTTGAAGGTTCGCGCGCCGAAGGCCGACGAAATTCAAAAGATTAATGCAAATACGATTGTGATTGGTATGTTTGACCCATACCGCAATCCAGATTTAGATGCATTCGCGGCGCAAGGCATTACGTCATTTGCCCTAGAATTGTTGCCACGTACATTATCTCGCGCACAAAATATGGACGTGCTGTCTTCACAAGCTAACTTAGCAGGTTATAAATCTGTATTGCTGGCTGCTGCTGAATACCAACGCATGTTCCCGATGCTTATGACTGCTGCGGGCACTGTAAAACCAGCGCGTATCGTGATCATGGGTGTGGGTGTTGCGGGTCTTCAAGCGATTGCAACGGCAAAACGTCTTGGTGCTGTGGTTGAAGCAACAGACTTGCGTCCAACTGCAAAAGAACAAGTTGAATCATTGGGCGGTAAATGGCTCGATGTTCCAATGTCTGATGAAGAAAAACAACGTGCTGCTGAAGCTGCAAAAAGCGGTTATGGCTGGCAACCGGGCGAACAATACATCAAAGATCAAGCGGCTATTGTCGACAAAGCTGTCTCTAATGCTGACATCGTGATCACGACTGCGTTGATTCCAGGTCGTAATGCACCGCGTCTGATTAAAGCTGAAACTGTTGCCAAAATGAAACCGGGTTCAGTCATTCTCGATATGGCTGTTGAAACTGGCGGTAACGTTGAAGGGTCTAAAGAAGGCGAAACGGTTACTACTGAGAACGGCGTGAAGATTTTGGGCATCCCAAATATTCCGGGTACAGTTAGCACTGAAGCGTCAGCATTATATGCGCGTAACGTATTCAACTTCTTGGAAACATTGTTCGATAAAGAAAAGAACCTTGTTTTAAATCAGGATGATGAAATTCAGAAAGCATTGCTCGTTACTCATGGCGGTCAAGTACTGCTCAAGCGTGGTTAAGGAGAATTATCATGGTTGAAACGATTACAATTTTCGTCCTTGCCATCTTCGTAGGTTACTACGTTGTTTGGGGGGTAACTCCTGCGCTGCACACACCGCTTATGGCTGTAACGAACGCATTGTCTTCCATTATCGTCGTTGGTGCGATGTTGCAAGCTGTTGGTATTCCAGGTTTGGTTGATGCGAATGTTGAGTTTCAAAGCATTAACATCGTCAGTATCTTGGGTGCGGTTGCAGTGTTTTTGGCAAGTATCAACATTTTTGGTGGCTTTGCGGTAACCGCACGTATGCTTGAAATGTTTAAACCAAAGCAAAAGAAAAAAGAGGGCTAATTGATGGAATTTATTCGTGAATATGCCAACTGGTTCTACCTGATTGGTGCAGTCCTCTTTATCCTGACGCTGCGTGGCTTATCTAGCCCGAAAACTGCGATTACAGGCAATCGTTACGGTATGATCGCGATGACAATCGCGGTGATTACCACCTTCTTTGTGGCAAGTCATCCTGTTGTATGGATGATTGGTGGTGCGATGTTGCTTGGTGCTGTTGTTGGTATTGCGCGAGCAAGAACCGTTCCGATGACACAAATGCCAGAAACTGTTGCTTTAATGCATTCTTTGGTTGGTTTGGCTGCGGTTTTGATTGCGATTGCTGCATTGTTGCACAACAACCAGCTTGAAGCGTTGTTCGAAAGCAATTCTCAAACATTATTGGCATCAGGTGTTGAACAACCTCATATGTCGAGCGTTCATTTATTTGAATTGTTCGTCGGTTGTTTCGTTGGTGCGATTACCTTTACAGCGTCAGTATTTGCTTACGGTAAACTTGCTGCGAAGAAATGGGCGAAAACCATCAAAGGTGGTTGGGTCAAACCAGTTCAAGCAACTATTTTCATTGCAATGTTGGCATGTGGTATTGCATTCTTCACCACTCACAATATGCAAGCATTCTGGGCGATGACAGCTCTGGCTCTTGCATTTGGTTGGGTCTGGATTGCTCCAGTTGGTGGTGGTGATATGCCAGTTGTGGTATCGCTTTTGAACTCATTTTCTGGTTGGGCGGCAGCAGGTATTGGTTTCACACTTGAAAACAACATGCTGATTGTTGCGGGTTCATTGGTTGGTTCTTCAGGCGCGATTCTGTCTTACATCATGTGTAAAGCGATGAACCGTTCGATCATCAACGTTTTGTTTGGTGGTGCAATGGGCGGTACAGCCACAGCATCAGCAGAAAAAGGTGAACAAGCTCAACGTAACTACCGTGCAGGTTCTGCTGACGACGCTGGCTTCCTGATGTCTAACGCAGATAGCGTTGTGATCGTACCAGGTTATGGTATGGCACAAGGTCGTGCACAGAACGCGGTGAAAGAGCTCTGTGAACTCTTGAAAGAACAAGGTGTAAAAGTTCGTTTTGCGATTCACCCGGTTGCAGGTCGTATGCCTGGTCATATGAACGTTTTGTTGGCTGAAGCTGATGTTGCGTATGAAGACATTTTGGAAATGGATGAAATCAACTCGGACTTCCCAGCGACTGACGTAGTTCTTGTTATTGGTGCGAACGACGTTGTTAACCCAGCTGCTAAAGATGATCCAAGCTCACCAATCTATGGTATGCCGATCCTTGAAGCACATAAAGCGCGTACCATTATGGTCATCAAGCGTTCTATGGCAACAGGCTATGCTGGTCTAGATAACGACTTGTTCTATAACGACAAAACTATGATGGTTTTTGGTGATGCCAAGAAAGTTGTTGAAGATATGATTAAAGCGGTGAGTGGCGGTGGTCACTAAGTTTTAAATCGTGATTTGAATGAAAACCGTCCTCAATGAGGGCGGTTTTTTTCGGTGTATTCAGTTGTTTTTTAGGATCATGGTTTTATTTTGCATGATTTAGGCCTTCTTAAAAAGCGAGAATTGCATGGCTTACATCATATTGTTCTTTAAAAAATGCTCAGTTATTCTTTGTCGCTAATAGTCATAGCTTGTTTGTTGGGAGAGTCTTGATGCTACTTGGGTTTGTTATTGCATATTGGGTGATCTCAGTCGGCATCGGACTGTGGGCGGGTCGTCGTGTTCATAATGCTAAAGACTTTGCTATTGCAGGTCGTGGTTTGCCATTTTATATCGTGACAGCGACTGTATTTGCGACATGGTTTGGTTCTGAAACTGTACTTGGCATTCCAGCGACCTTTTTGCAAGGCGGACTCAATAGCGTAGTTGCTGATCCATTTGGCGCGTCAATGTGTTTGATCTTAGTGGGGCTATTTTTTGCGGCACCGCTATATCGTATGAAGTTATTAACTCTCGGTGATTTTTATAAATATCGCTATGGTCGCAAAGTTGAAGTACTCACAACCATTGCGATTGTGATTTCTTATCTAGGGTGGGTTGGTGCACAGATTACCGCTCTTGGATTGGTTTTTAATCTTGTTTCTGGTGGTGCTATTTCCAATGTCGAAGGCATGTGGATTGGCTCAATGACAATCTTGATTTATACCTTCTTTGGTGGGATGTGGGCGGTTGCGATTACTGACTTTATTCAGATGATTATTATTGTCATTGGCATGCTATGGATTAGTGGTGAAGTTTCTGGGCAAGTCGGTGGTGTGAGCCATGTGATTGATCATGCTTGGCAAGCAGGTAAATTTAATTTTCTACCTGACGGAAATTTCGTTGCCATCGCCGGATTCTTGGCGGCGTGGTGTACCATGATGTTTGGTTCCATCCCTCAACAAGACGTTTTTCAACGTGTACAATCTGCAAAAACAGAGAAAATTGCAGTTTGGGGAACTGTATTAGGTGGCTCAATGTATTTTTGTTTTGCATTTGTGCCGATGTTTTTAGCGTATTCAGCAACACTGATTGATCCAAAAATGGTTGCAAGTTTAATTAGCTCTGAACCTCAAAAAATCCTTCCGACATTGGTTTTAACTAAAGCGCCTATGATTGCGCAGATCATGTTTTTTGGTGCGTTATTATCTGCAATAAAAAGCTGTGCTTCCGCGACATTGCTTGCGCCATCGGTGACATTTACTGAGAATCTTTTGAAGCCAATGTATCCTAAAATGACGGATAAGCAATTATTACGCAATATGCGGATTGTGACGGTTGTATTCACGGTTGTAGTGACTTTATATGCAATGAACTCAAAAGTTGGTATTTTCCAGATGGTTGAGAACGCGTATCAAGTTACTTTGGTTGCCGCATTTATTCCGTTATTGTGTGGTGTTTATTGGTCGAAAGCGACCAATCAAGGTGCATTAGTCGCAATTTTTATGGGCGTTACGACATGGATTACCATGCTGATTGGTCCGAAGGTTTTAGAGCCTCTACAAGTGTTTACGCCGCAGGGTGTAGGCTTGATTGCAAGTGCGATAGGGATGCTGATTGGATCATTGATGCCACAATATGCCAAGCACGATCCACATATTCATCATAAGTTGAAAAGTGGAGAACACTTGCGTGAACGAGAAGCGCAAGCAATGGCAGCAAAACATTAAAAAAGATATACATAAAAAATCCCGTATTGAGTACGGGATTTTTTTGATCACAGTTTTTTTAATTAGCGTCCAGCTTCATCCTGCCAGAGTAATTTATGTAATTGCAGTTGAAAGCGCACAGGCAATCGATCTGCAACAATCCAATCTGCCAGATCTCGTGCGACAGCAGGCAAGCGAACTTGTCCTTTTTCAATGGCAAATGCAGGAGAAAACCATACTTCGCCGACGATTTGGTCTAATGCATGTTGCTTGAGCATATCACGTGACCATTCATAATCTTGGCGATCAGCAATCACGAACTTGATTTGATCATGCTTGGTGAGGATTGGTAAGTTGGGGAGAAGATTGCGGTGCATTTCACCTGAGGCAGGTGTTTTTAAATCAACGATACGAGAAACCCGCTGATCTACCATCGAGACATCCAGTGCACCTGATGTTTCTAGTGAAACCACATATCCTGCATCACATAGAGCTTGTAATAACGGAATACAGTTCGGTTGTGCCAAGGGTTCGCCACCTGTAACACAAACATGGCCGATCTGATCTCCATAAGATTTCACAGTCGCCAAAATGTCATCTAGTGCAATTCGAGTACCACCTTCAAATGAATAGGTTGTATCGCAATATGTGCAACGGAGAGGGCAGCCTGTTAATCGAACAAACACAGTGGGATAACCCGAGTCACGGGCTTCACCTTGTAATGAGTAGAAAATTTCTGTGATGCGCAGCCCTGCGGCTGGATCTGTGACTGGGATTTGAGTCGAGCGCAATCGGTTAGCTTGCCTTATGTAAAATGAAAAGTCATGGCGATTATTCTACCAGACTTTTCATTTCAGCATGCTTTCATGCATTTAAAAGCAAGCGCTTTTCTAGATCGTGAATATCCACAGCATGATCATTAAAAGTTTGATCAACCATAATCACATCACGATGGAGTGGAATGTTTGTTTTCACGCCATCAATGATGATTTCATCAAGAGCTTGTCGTGTTCGCGCCAACGCAGTTGGACGATCCTTACCGTGCACAATCAGTTTTGCAACTAATGAGTCGTAGCAATGCGGGATAACATAACCGTTATAGAGATGGGAGTCTATGCGTACCCCCGCACCGCCTGGTGCATGGAATTGAGTAACCTTACCTGGTGAAGGCGCAAAAGTTTTTGGGTCTTCAGCGTTGATGCGGCATTCAATGGCATGACCGCGAGCAACAATATCATCTTGTTGTAAATTGAGGCCTAATCCAGAAGCGATTCGGATTTGCTGCTCAATAATATCTATACCTGTGATGCATTCCGTTACAGGATGTTCAACTTGAACGCGGGTATTCATTTCGATGAAGAAGTATTGACCATTTTCAAATAAGAATTCGAAAGTTCCCGCGCCACGATATCCCATGTCCTGACAAGCACGAACACAAGCTGCAAAAATATCCTGACGAGCTTGTTCTGGAATATTAGGAGCAGGAGCTTCTTCTAATACTTTTTGATGGCGACGTTGCAAGGAGCAATCGCGATCATATAAATGAATCGCATGACCTGCACCATCACCTAAAACTTGTACTTCTACATGTCGAGGAGTCTGAAGGAAACGTTCCATATAAACGGTTTCATCGTTAAACCACATTCGAGCTTCATTCTGAGCAGATTGAACCGCTTCGATCAGATCTTCAGATTTCAAAACAATGCGCATACCACGACCACCACCGCCAGCCGCAGCTTTGACGATGAGTGGGAAGCCAATCTTGATCGACTCACCAATTGCATTTTCAGAGGTAATCGCTGTATTTGAACCAGGAACTGTGGGAACACCACTTTTTTTCATGGCATTGATCGCAGAGACTTTATTTCCCATTAATCGAATATGTTCTGGACGAGGACCAATAAAAACTAACCCAGCTTGTTCAATTGCATCAGCAAAGTCAGCATTTTCAGATAAAAATCCATAGCCAGGATGGATTGCATCAGCACCAGTCAGCTCGGCAGCTGTCAAAATTGCAGTCACATTCAAATAACTATCTTTGCTTGCACTTGGACCAATACAAACCGCTTCATCAACAAAGCGTAGATGCATTAACTCACTATCAGCAGTGGAGTAAACACCAACAGTTTTGATTCCGAGCGTGCGACAAGCACGTGCAATGCGCAATGCGATTTCACCGCGGTTTGCAATCAGGATTTTACGTAAAAGCGGTTTTTCTGCTGCAGTTACATGTGATTGAGACGACATTCGGCTTAATCCTGTAAACGAATCAAAGGCTGACCAAATTGAACAACTTCACCATTTTTTGCCAAAATTTCAGCAACGACACCACTTTGTGTCGCTTCAACAGGATTCATGATTTTCATCGCTTCAACGATCCCAATTTGATCGCCGACATTAATTTTTTGACCGACTTTGACAAATGATGCCTCACCTGGATTCGGTGCAGCATAAAAAACGCCAACCATCGGTGAAGTCTCAATACGACCTTGAGGTGTATTGACCGATGCTGGGGTGTTTGGTGTACGAGGAAGTATTGAAATGGTTTGAGGTTGAGGTTGCTCAACACTTCTAGCTACGCGTCGTGTCAGGGCAATGGACTGATCGCCTTCTTTAACTTCAATAGCTTCTAAGTCTGATTCGATCATTAAATCAATCAGTTTCTTAATTTTACGAATGTCCATTAATATAGTCTCTATAAAAAATTAAAGTTACAGTCAATTTATTGCGTTACCGTTATTTGCGGGAGATCATCGCAATTTAATCTTGGCGCCACACTGGCAATTTTTACAATTTGTGTTGTGAATCTGTGACTTTGCACATTAGCTTCTGGTATTCAGTGACTGAATAATGTAACGCAAAGCAGCTTCATACCCAGCGGCACCTAAACCACTGATTACGGCAATTGCTTTATCTGCTAAAAATGAATGATGGCGAAATGATTCCCGCGCATAGACATTGGATAAATGAACTTCGATAAAAGGTTTTTCTGCTGCCAATAAAGCATCTCGAATACCAACAGAGGTATGTGTCAGTGCACCAGCATTGATAATAATGAAGCGAGTTCCATCTGTGCGTGCTTGATGAATTCGATCAATCAGCGCGCCTTCCCAATTACTTTGTAAACTTTCTAATTGATAACCCGCAGTATTCGCCTGTGCGGTGAGTGATGAATTGATATCATCTAATGTGGTGTGGCCATATAATGTCGGTTCGCGCTTGCCTAATAAATTGAGATTTGGGCCATGTAGCACAAGAATATCGACCACTTACTGTACTCCTAAAGCGGCACTAGATTGAAAAACGACCTAATGGGTGCTTTTGTAAACATCAATAAAGCTAAAAATGGGAATATCGTAAAAAAATGTTTCAACAAAACGTCTGTAAAAGACTGGTTGAGCAAGTTTACGAATTCAGTTAATTTAGCAAACTACTTCGAAATATGCGATTTTAGCTCATACTTTGCAAGGAAGATACGCAAAATCGCAGAACGATGCAATGGGTAAAACGTTCATTTTGCTGTTGGAAAGGTGATGATGATGGAAATATTCAGATACATTTTATATTTAAGTTTATTTCTGACGGGAATGGAGGCGAAAGCGATAGAACAAACTTCACCTGTTACTGCATTTACAGCAGACTCTGTTCAGATTTTGCACACTATATTTAATGCGCAATATAGCTTGTTATTGATTTTGTTGATAATCGGTGCGATTTGGGGAACTTTGTGGAGAAGGCGATTCCATACTGAAGATATTGGTTGGATTATTGTGATAATTACGCTCTCAATGGGCTTTGCATGCGTATTACTTCGTGTTAAGCTGGGGACGTAAATGTACCAAATATAGGTCTATTTATAAATTTTAATAGGTTTGAACCGGAACTGCTGAATGATTCACAGAATGACAACGGAAATGAGCCCAGCTTTTGCTTCGTGTTTTCTTTGCGACCTTCAACACCGGACAAGCTTTTCTAGTTGTCTAAAATGAGGATTGCAAACATGACGACACGTGAACAAGGCGTAGTAAAGTGGTTTAACGATACCAAAGGTTTTGGTTTCATTCAACGCAATGGCGGCGACGATGTATTCGTACATTTCCGCGCTATTCAAGGCGACGGCCACCGCACTCTGCGTGACGGCCAGCGCGTTGAGTTCACAGTTGTGAAAGGCCAAAAGGGCTTTCAAGCTGAAGAAGTTCGCGCAGTTGACTAATTGATGATCTGCGTATTTGTTTTCGTTAACAAATACCGATTAATCAAGACATGCTTACGGAATAGCTTGGCTTTTTTGTAGGTGTGTCAAAAAACCGAAGTTTGGCTCGCCATTCTTCGGTTTTTTATTTGTTTTAGATTTCTAATGATTTTTTATAGTAATAACTTTATTATTTGTGTGATTACATAAAATTATGTTGATGTTTGAGTAGGGTGCGATTTAGAGCATCGTGCGCATTTATGATGATGTATTGGAGTATTAAACATAATGAGTTCGAGTTTCGACTCAGTCGCGTTACATCCTGATTTAAAACAGGGCATTGCAAGTCTTGGTTTCACAAAAATGACTCCAATACAAGAGCAAGTTTTGCGCTTTACACTTGCAGGGCATGATGCAATTGGGCGTGCTCAAACTGGAACAGGAAAAACTGCTGCTTTTTTAATTAGCATTATCAATGATCTATTGAATAACCCTGTGCATGATGAGCGCTTTCGTGGCGAACCGCGCGCATTGATTCTTGCGCCAACTCGTGAGTTGGCTTTGCAAATCGAAAATGATGCGATTGCGTTGTTAAAACATACTAAGCTGAATGTGGTCACTTTGCTTGGTGGCGTCGATTATGATAAGCAGCGCAAAGCGTTGGATAAGCGTTTTGTTGATATTATGGTTGCCACACCAGGTCGATTAATTGATTTCTTGGATCAAAAAGAAGTTTGGCTGGATCGTCTAGAGTTTTTAGTCATTGATGAAGCGGATCGTTTGCTGGATATGGGTTTTATACCATCCGTGAAGCGAATTGTGCGCCTTGCACCACCTAAAGCAGATCGTCAGACATTGATGTTTTCTGCGACATTTAGCTATGACGTGTTGAATCTTGCGCAGCAATGGCTATTTGAACCAGTCACGGTTGAAATTGAACCTGAGCAAAAGACCAGTGAACGTGTGCATCAACGTGTGTTTATTGTCAGTCGTCGTGATAAAGAGCGGTTGCTAAAAGAGCTGCTTGAATCGGAAGACATTGATAAAGTAATGATTTTTGCTAATCGCCGCGATCAGGTAAGAAAGTTATATGATCGCCTTAAAGATCAAGGTTATAAAGTTGGGATGTTATCTGGCGAAATTCCGCAAGATAAGCGCATCAAAATGCTTGATCAGTTTAAGGCCGGTAAGACACAAATTATGATTGCGACCGATGTCGCAGGTCGTGGGATTCATGTGGATAATGTGAGTCATGTCATTAATTACACGTTACCTGAGCAAGCGGAAGACTACGTTCATCGGATCGGACGCACAGGGCGAGCAGGGGCGTCAGGGGTGAGTATCAGTTTTGCCTGCGAAGATGATTCGTTCTTGTTAGCTGATTTAGAGAAAGCTATTGGGCAAAAATTGCCACTTGAGCGTCCAGAAGGGTATTGATTATTTTCAAAAGCATCAACAGGGCTCTGAGAGCTCTGTAAACTTATTTCAGTGTTAATTTAGTGCCAAAAATGAATAAGAGTCGCAATAAGGCCTGCGGACAGCGATCCTAATAAGACTAAGCCAATCATCATATATAACTTCATGCGTCTATGAAGTTTTTCAATCACATACATTTGTTCTTTTGCTTGTAGATTCATTTGGTCGACAAGCAATTGTTGATCATTTAATTTTTTAATTAATGTTCGATGTTGACGTGAAGAGCGTCCACTAGAAATTGGATCACCATTTTCATCAACAGTTTTTGTAGGAACGAGTAATGACTTAAACCAATCGGATTGTAGCCAGTGATTGATAATTTCCTGCAAGTTGAAACTACTCATGAGTACCCTTAATTCCTCAATTAATTCAATTGGTCCATCAATTTGTATTCTTCGCATTGAAGAGGCGGGGGCAGTAAAAAAACCATGAACCAAGTCTTTGAATGATGCTGTAATGACGGCATCTATAGCGCGTTCTGGCTTTTTTGCATCCAATAGCACTCCGCGTGAAGTAAATGTTACAAAAATGACGATGGATGGAAAAGATGTCCTTAACTCAACCAATGCTTGTTGTTGGATAAGATGCTGCGCAAGTCTTTTAGATTGACGATCGGACTGCAAAAGAAAAGTTAGAAAAGCTTCTAATATCACCAGCGCGACGGTTTGCACGACACTTGCAAAATTTAAGTGTTCTGACCGATCTTCCATGAACATTCAGCTCCATCCACAAACCCAAACAGCCTACAAGTTCATTAACTCATAAAAACCAATTGTACGTTTTCTTTGCCATCAAGTATTTATTTGATGAAATAAATACGAAGTTAATAAGTTTAGCCCTCTAATCTTTAGGCGTTCGTGGAAATTAACACAAAGATTGCATTTTTGAAACAATCTGTGTTTTGGAATTTGCAATCAATTCGTCACAGTGACGATTTTCATCAAAAGAACTTGCGATGTAGGTCGTGGGTTTAATGTTATTCTGCTATGCTACAATCATGTATAACTCATTACGTCCAATACGTAATAGAATGGCGATTCCGTCATTCGTTGAACACGCGCCCTAATTCAAGCACACAAGAATATAAATCAACTTTAAGAGATGATTTATATGAAGGAACGATTGTAATGAAGCATCGCACTTCTAAGACCACAGCAAGTAAGCATATCGAACTCGAGGCGAATATGACATCATCTGACCAACCCAACCCAGAAGAACCTCGCCGTAAGGGAGGATTGGATTTTCGTAAGTATACTCAGCAAATTTGGCTTGCTGGATTAGGTGCTTTTTCTCGTGCAGAAGAAGAAGGTTCTCGACTTTTTGATTCTTTGGTCAAAGTGGGTGAAGAGCTGGAATCCAAAACAACCGAGATTGTCGATACGACTTCTGGTGCAGTTGAAGAAGTTCGTGAAAAAGTCAATGAACGCGTATCAGGTACTCGCAATAAGGTTGAAAAAGCGTTAGATGAGAGTATTAATCAGGCGATTGGTCGTTTGGGGATCGCATCACATCGTGAAATTGGTGAATTAACGACGTTAGTACATCATTTGAGTATGCAAGTTGATAAATTAACTAAAGATATCAAGGTTTTGCAGGAATATATTGTAAAAAAAGAAAAGTAAAATGAATCAAGCGATAAAGACTTAATGTTTTTTTATTATGATTATTTTTAGTATTCTTCGTATGTATCGCTTGCCAAGCCTTGAACTCATTGATATAAAGGTCGCACGTCTTTTGTCGGACACATTTTTAACAACCTATAGGATATTTCCGTTATGAACA
>JASLGO010000120.1 GCA_030150135.1 Aquirhabdus sp. | reverse complement strand
GCAAAAGTCAGTTGGCAAAACGAAAACCATCTGCGTATCGCGCTAAAAAATGTCAAACTCGATCAAATTGAAAAGATGTGCCACGGTGTCGGATTAGATATTCTTGCGATGAAGCGTGTCCGTATAGGGCGAATTTCGATGTCAAAACTTGCTGTGGGAGAGTGGCGCTATTTGCTGGGGTATGAGCGGTTTTAGTAGGTTGTTGGATAGGTGTAGAATTCTTGCATTTTATGGATGCAAGATTTTAAAAAATCATTTGTGAGTGAAAATCCATTTTTGATTTTATAAAATAATATTTCTTTATAAAATAAATATTTAGTCAAATAATAATTGTTTTTATGTGTGAAAAACACATCGATTTTTTCAGTAATTAAGGCATGAACTTCTACATTTTCGATCTTAGTTTATTGAGTCGTCAAATGTAAACCTGTCAGGTTAATTTTTTTTAAGGTCAGGTAAGATCTGTTGAGTCAAGTTAGTAGGTTAATAGACCTGTTGAGATTGGCTTTTATCAAAATATAAATATGGATTAATTCCAAGGAGTAGTTGAAATGGCAAAACTTTTACTGGACGGGCTGACAAGCCTTGATGGATTTATGTGTGCAGCTTTGGTTGATTCCACGAGTGGTCTGGCTCTTGCAACCGCTGGCGGTGGAGTCGATCTCGAACTGGCTGCTGCTGGTAATACTGAAGTCGTGCGTGCAAAGCGTAAAGTGGCCGGTGCTTTGAAACTGAATGACCACATTGAAGACATTCTGATCACATTGGGTAAACAGTATCACTTAATTCGTCCATTAGAGCGCAATCAGGATATGTTCATATACGTTGTTCTGGATCGTGCAAAATCTAATCTAGCAATGGCACGTCATACAGTGAAATCTTTTGAGAAAGAGCTCGACTTCTCTTAAGTTAGTGAAGCTTTCATCGCTGTCTTGATTATATCCCGTTAAGCAAAGTGCATGGATGTATCTTTGCTTGATGTTTGTTAGACGTAAAATTAATCAAAAAAGCACTCTTAAAGTGTATGGATGTACAAGGATGAAATCTTTATTTAAGGTGTCTATTTTAGGATTAGGTCACTCGGAGGTAGTTACGATCCGTCAGCATGTTGCTGCCATTTTAGAGGGGAGCGAGGTTGATTGGGTTGGTGCGAATCATGACAATCTCGATTTTTTGATCGTTAATTCAAATTTTATCAATGCAAGTAGTATTCAAAATTTGCTGCGAAACAATAGAGTCCCTGTGTTGTTGGCAGGTCATTCTGTGAAAGAAGATAATAATAATACAAATACAATTAATTTACCGCTGGTTGAAAATACTCGGCTTAAAAACTGGATTCATGAAACTGTGCTGAGTGAGTCCATTGTGCGTGTCCAGCCTTTGCAATTACAAGAGTTGGTGATCACGCAAGTTTTATCTGACAACGCCAAAGTCTTTGAATACTTGCGTTCAGAGCATGATGGTTTCCTGCATTTATCTGATCGCTGTGGTGCTGTCGGGACAATTGACACAGTCAACCAAGTCATTCATTTAGTTCCTGAACGTCGTGTTCCTGTGGATATGCAAGGTCGTCTGACGTATGAGTATTTACCTTATTTTTCAGGTACGCATCGTTCGGTTGATTTATTGCAATGGCTGTGGGAGGTTGCGTGGTTTGAACCCAGTTGTTCGGTGTTTGTCGCACCGAATCAACTGGTGAAGCTGAAATTCTGGCCTCAGCCATCTCGTGTGAATGATCAGAAGGACTTGTTGCTGATGTCTGCCAGACTTGCTCGCAATGTGGCATCCGCTCAAGATTTAGTGACAGATTTGAAGATTCCTCTGCTACGGGCGCAACATTTTATTTCAGCTTTAGTCATGGTCGGGTTTGCTGAAATATATACGGATGCAATGCCCAAAGGACAGTCTATGCCCGATAAAGTTGCCCATCAAGAAGAAGCAACAGGGCTTAGACGTTTATTGCTTGGTGTACGACGACGCTTGGGTTTGTGAGTCTCTGAATACACGGGTAATGGTCGATTTTGGACTTAATTTCAGGATGAATTTATGCAACGGTACAAAATTGTGTTTGGCGGGGGAATGGGAGCAGGGAAATCTCAAGCGATCCAAAGCATCTCAGAAATCACTGTATTTGCCACCGAGGCTTTAAATACGGATGAGGTCGCGCATAGCAAACTGCTTACTACTGTGGGGATCGACTATGGTGAGATTACGATTGATGACCAGATTAAGATCGGATTGTACGGCACTCCTGGACAGCGACGCTTTAGTTTTATGTGGCCTTCAATTGCTCAGGGTGCGCTGGGAGTCATTGTATTAATTGATCATAGTGCGCCAGATCCGTTGGCTGATTTGGAAATGTATTTGAATGCATTTGGTGGCGATGATCGCACTGTGATTATTGGGGTGACACATGTGGATGTTGGCAATAGTTGTTCTCTCAAGCCATATCGAGAGTGGCAGACAAAAAACAATAGAGAATATCCAATCTTTGCAGTTGATGTGCGTAAGCGTAGCGATGTATTACTTCTGATTGAGACTGTTATTGCTTCTTTGGAAGTCCAGTTACTTGTTTAAAAACAAGCTTTAATTGATATTGGAAAATCGATTCAGTCAGAACAGTTGATTTTAAAAATTTGGTTAATTGATTAAGGAAAGAAAATGGCCATTATCGGTGAAGTAAAACACAGGCAACCTTCTTCGTTGTTTTTAAAGTTTGCCAAGCGATGTGTTGATGAGTTGTGTTCGAGTGTCCAGAGTGTTAATAGTGTTGTATTGGCATCTGGTGATGGATTTGAGGTTGCAAGCGTAAGTAATCAAAATAGTTTTGATAGCGGTAAGGTTGCTGCCGTTAGTAGTTCGCTTTTGTCGATGGTGCATGCATTTACTTCTGAGATTAAGTTGAACGATTGCCAATCGTTTATTTTGGATGCAACCAATGGTAAAGCGATCATTGCGCATGTGCCTTGTGACAACTATCCCATGGTGCTCATGGTGCTGACGGATGAAAAAGCACTCTTAGGACAAGTGCTTCATGGCATGCGTTTTTGTTCTCAACGATTGGTTGAGGGTGATCTTAAGTTGGCCAATTAAACCAGCAAAATTGTAGATTGATGTTCTGGTATTACTTAATCGGTGATGAGTTCATCATAAATTCAGGCGGCATGTCTGAGAAAGTAGAAGATTAAAATTAGAAGAAAGTACCATGGAGGGTACACATGGAAAAAGACATCCGTTCAGATGTGCATGAGATTGTAAGTGCATTTCAGACTCAAGGAATGCCATTATCTGCAAAACTCACAGAAATGCTCAACGAGCATTTTAGTCATCAGTCTGAGCGCCGTGGATGTGGCTATACGCAGGCCACGCGAGTTCTGGCGGGATTTATTAATCAACCACGATCGTCAGTTGAGTTTGATGATTTTAAACTCTTTGCTGATTCGATCATGAAGCCTTTGCGGGATGTGGTGACTCAAGCAGCTTCACATGGATTGCTTTTAACCAGTTGGCGAAATCTGGATATTCATCCCATTGTGCAGAAGTTTCTGCATCAGCATGCGCCAAAAGCAAAATCGAAGACACGTCGTTCAGACTCACATTCCGGAGAGTCTGCTTTTGTTCAACTTCTTCGTGAACAGGTTGAATGGCAGCATCGCTTACGTCATATCCATAAATTGGTGAATCGTGAGGAGAGTCTGCTTGTTGTGGCTCTGATACAAGATATTATTTTACCGCCTGAGGATACCTCTGGCCTCGAACATTTACAGGTTTTAGATGAAAAGCCTAAAGTTGGCTCGTGTCCGATGGCAGAGAAATTCTTTCTGGAAATCGCATACCGCAAGATTCCACGCCGTGGTTTTGTGAATGTATTTGTGAGTGAGAAGAATCAACCTTTACTCATGGAAAAGATCAATATGGGCGATGATCATTCTTGTATCAGCCTTCGAGAGATTGTGTTGAACGGCGTCCGTTTACCTGTCGGCAGCTCATTTGCTGTGGCGTATGATCCAGACAGTGTTCATCAACAGAAAAGTAAATCCTTATCTGGATATGTCATTCCACTTGCAGATATTCAAGGGTTTTGGTTCTTGAGACTGACGACGCTTGCTGTATCGCCAGAAAATAGAGAGCGTGCATTCAGTACCCATTTCCGCCAACAAATTGAAAATGATTTATTCAGCCCCGATGTGGCTCAGTTATCTCAATTAGTTGAGGTAGCTGAACAACAAGTCGCTACTGCTGATAGTCTGGTCAATATCGGCTTGAATATCGGGAGAAGTCAGATTGTTTAAAGCCTGCTATTCGCCACGCTATATTGCTGCAACGCATACCAACAGTATGGAAAAGTTGCATAGTGTTGCACAGGCTGTTGTTGACCAGTCCTTAGTGGAGTTAATTGAACCTGATGATATCGATCCACACATTTTAAGGACTTTGCATGATCCCAGTTATGTGGATGCATTCTTGCAGGGAAAAATGCCTTTAGCGGGAATGTCTCGTTTTCAATGGTCTGAGCAATTGCGTGATGCCGTACTGACGATTCAGGCGGGGCAGCTTAAAGCCGCTGCAATTGCGCTAGATGAGGGGATTTGTGCCAATATTGCACAAGGGTTTCATCATGCGGTTTATGAGTGTGGTGGTGGATTTTGTACATTCAATGGCTTGGCACTGGTTGCTCAGCAATACCCCGATAAAAAGGTATTTGTGTTGGATTGTGATCAGCATGGCGGTAATGGCACAGCTGAATTCACAACGCGTTTACCCAACCTTTTCAATTTTACAATTTTTGGTTTGCGTTATGGTTGTCGGGATTTTGAGCGAAGCATTGGTCGTTATATTTCAAGATACGATGGTACGTTTAGCAAATACGAACAGACATTGCATGAAGCATTCGAACAAATATTAATGCAAAAGACAGAGTTATTGATTTATCAGGCTGGAATGGATTGTCATCATGCCGATCCTTACGGTTCTAGCTGGTTTGATTCTGAAGCAATATATCGTCGTGATTGCCTAGTATTTGAATTTGCTAAAAAACAGGGTATTCCTATCATGTTTGTATTAGCAGGTGGTTATCAAGCTTTGCCAGAGCTCGTGAATTTGCATGTCGGTACATTTAAGGCTGCAAGTTTGTTCTATTGAGGAGTGTGTAGGAGGTATAGCGAAAGATATTTGGCATGATGAAGCAATTTTCTTAAAAATATGAATTTCACAAAGAACGACGAATAAAAATACAAAAAATCCTTACTTGAGCACATTTTGAGCGCAAAATATAACTGAGCAAAGTAATTTAAGATCATTTTTACGATCTAAAATGATGGGTATCCATGGGTGCTATAAGATCAAGTTGAAGGAGATGCCAGATGAAATCAAAAATACTGATGATGTCCGCTTTGTTGACCATGATGGGTAGTTTAAGCATCGCGCCCAATGTTCAGGCTCATTCTGGCTATTATGGACATGGTTATTATGGGCACGGTGGTTATTGGCATGGCGGTCGTGGTTTTTATGGCTTTGGATTAGGTTTGGCAGCTGGAGCTTTGCTGACTTATCCCTACTATGATTATGCTTATACGGGTTATTACTCGCCAAGTTATGTAGAGCGTAGTTCTGTGACGGTGTATGACAATAGTCCTTCTCAAGTTGTGCAGGCAACGCCTAATTCTTCTGCATTGCCGATTTGGTATTATTGCCAATCGCCGAAAGGTTATTATCCTTATGTACAAAGCTGTCCATCAGGCTGGCAAAAAGTTCCTGCAACACCGCCACATTAAGGTGATGTTATCGATGTTGTGCATAAAAGATACCAACATAAATACCAATAGTTATACCGTTTTTGCGTGAATTGCAATGTACATTCTTCGGAATGTATTAAATAAGAAAAAGCCCCAAATGCTTGTAAACATTGGGGCTTTTGGACTTCTTTGTACTACTTTGGAACGTTAGATGGTGCCAGAGCGGGACTGTAATTTGTGTTGTAAGTAGTTGTTTATTAATTAAATTAATTTTATGAAAAATGTAGCTATACCGCAAGTTATACCGTTTTAAATAAATCGATATCTATTTGTTTTTATTCGATTTGTTGTCAATTTTAATTCTTAATTGAAAGCATAATGTTGTGCAGGTTTATGTGCAAGTCTTCCATTAAATTATTTTGTAAAAAATCTCAAATACACATCATCTACATGAGAGCCATGCGTTAAGCATGAACCACCTCGAGAATTACATTAATGGTCTGCCATAAACAGGCCATTTTTTATGCCTCAAATTTCTTACATCCAAATCTTAAATATCTTAGGAGTAATCCAACATGTCAATCATTTGTCCAAGATGTCATTCAGACAAAATTGAAACCAAGAACTATGCACGTAGAACAGGCGGTGCTATAGGGACTGCTGCGGGTGCAGCCAGTGCCATGAGTGGTGCTGAAATCGGTGCGGCTGCTGGCATGATTGCTGGCCCAATCGGAAGTCTCGCTGGTGCACTACTAGGTGGTTTAATTGGTGGTGTTACTGGCTATGCTACAGGTGCTGCGCTTGGTGAAGTTATCGATGAAAAAATACTCGATAACTACCACTGTATCGATTGCGGCTATAACTTTAGCAGCGATCACCACTGATAGATATCTCCATAATCGTTTCAATCACTACCTCTTCTAATTCCCCCTAAACGCACGAGCAAATTTCAGACTGACTAGCTTCAGTGGCTTTGCCGTGCACGTTATTTATCAAATGATTCAAAGGAAACTCATCATGGCACATCTTATCGAAACTATGGCATTCCAAGGCTCAACTCCTTGGCATGGACTTGGCAATCAACTATCACCTCATCAACCCATTGAAGTTTGGGCACAACAAGCAGGCATGGATTGGGAGATTAGTGAAGCGGCTGTACGTTTTGCTGCTGAACATGATACCAACGTCACTTCAATCCACACCTTCCCCGAAAACAAAGTCCTGTTTCGCTCAGATACTAATGCACCTTTATCTGTGGTCAGTCAGCGTTATCAAGTGGTTCAACCCAGAGAGATTTTAGAGTTCTACCGAGATCTGACGGAACAATCAGGCTTTGAGTTAGAGACCGCTGGTGTACTGAAAGGCGGTCGTAAAATCTGGGCACTGGCACGTACTGGTCAATCGACGGCATTACGTGGTTGTGATGTCACCAACGGCTATGTTTTATTGGCAACTGCTTGTGATGGAACATTAGCTACCACAGCTCAATTCACCAGTATCCGTGTGGTGTGTAATAACACTCTTGCTGTAGCACTGGCTGGCGGTGCGCAAGCAGTTAAAGTTCCTCACAACACTAGCTTTGTTCCTGATGCTGTCAAACGCCAACTCGGGATTTCAGTCTCATCATGGGATGACTTTATGTATCGCATGAAAGGATTGAGTGAACGTAAAGTGAAATCAGTCGAAGCTGAGCGTTACTTCCTCCGCGTGTTTAGCGACCAAAACCTCCAATCGAAGTCCCTTGGTCAAGCTAATGAGCGCGCCATGTCCAAAGCATTGGAACTGTTCAATGGTCGTGGCAAAGGTGCTGAATTGGATTCTGCCAAAGATACCGCTTTTGGATTATTGAATGCTGTCACCGAATATGTGGATCACGAACGACGTGCACGCAGTACCGATCATCGACTTGATTCCGCATGGTTTGGTCAGGGTGCAGCCATTAAACAGAAAGCTTTGGAACAAGCCGTATTGATGGCTGCTTAAGAATAACCTAGCGGCATCTATTATTTATCTCAAACATATCAAAAAGCCCGATCCAGCAGATTGCTGGATCGGGCTTATCTTTTGTCGATCTCTATTCTAAAAGGAAGTCCATCATGAACCAAGCCGTCTCAACATCAATTGCAGCAGCAACGGCAATAAATCCTGCAATATCCACCCGTAAACCTGTCACCCATCCCAAGCCTAAGCGTTTGATCTCAACCAAAGCCATTACGCGTGAAGATTGGCTCAAAGTCCGTAAACATGGCATAGGTAGCAGCGATGCTGCCGCAGCAGTTGGTTTAAATCCCTATCAATCCCAGCTTGAACTGTGGATGATTAAAACAGGTCGGGATGGCAATTTACCCAAGATTGATCCCAACGATGAAAGCTCTCCGATGTATTGGGGCACATTGTTGGAACCAATTGTCGCAGTGCATTACACCAAACGTACCCACAACAAAGTGCGTCGTATTAATGCAGTCTTACAACATCCTGATACTGACAAAAGCTGGATGCTTGCCAATATTGATTACTCTGTTGTGGGGAGTGATGAAGTACAAATCTTGGAGTGTAAAACGGCAGGAGAGTATGGCTCAAAACTCTGGCGAGATGGTGTACCTGAGTACATCCAATGCCAAGTGCAACATCAAATGGCCGTCACGGGTAAGTCGGTAGTGGATGTTTGTGTGTTGATCTGTGGTCAGGAGATTCGGATTTATCGCATTGAGCGTGACGATGAACTGATTGATCGTCTCATCGAACTGGAGCGTAAGTTCTGGCACTACGTTGAGCAGGATATTGAACCGCCCGTGGATGGTTCTGATTCTGCGGGGCAGGCACTTCGTGCGTTATATCCACATGATTCAGGCAATTGCACCGACTTGACAGATGATCTGGGTTTATCGACTGCGTTTGTCGGCATGGTCAGTCTACGTGCTGAAATTGAATCCAAGCAAGAAATAGCTGAACTTCTTAAACAACAAATTCAGCAACGGATGGGAGAGGCGAGTAAAGCTACTTTCCGTTCGGGGTCTGTCACATGGAAACGAAATAAATCAGGACATCGACGTTTTGTCGTGAATGTTGATCAGTCCAATCCATCATCGGCGCAACAACCTATATCACAACCCACAACTCAAGAAATCTTAGGAGAACATCATGATTAAAGGTTTAGCAATCACACCGCCCATACTCGGCAGAATCAGCATTGGTCGAATCATTGTCAAAGATGGTAAGCGTATTCCTGAAAAGGATGATCAATTCACCATCACCTCTCAGGTTCAAAATAAAGACGGCTGGGTTAATCATCCGCTGGATGAAGAACTGCGTAAACAAGCCTCTAATGGCAAAATCCGATCTATCCCAGTTCGGATGTTATTTAACGATCCTGACCTCAATCTCAGAGCAGAGTACAGCTTGTTTGATCGACAGAACGGCAGACCTATCTGTGTCGGCAACGGAGAGACCTGTCGCCGCCATACGGAAAATGGCATAGAAACTCTATCATGCCCATCACCTGACTATTGTCCATTCGCTAAAAACAACCAGTGTAAGCCTTATGGCAGACTCAACGTCAACATTGGCGATGACGATGAGCTTGGTACTTTCATATTTCGCACGACAGGTTATAACAGCATCCGTAGTCTGGCAGCACGACTTAGTTATTACCAAGCTGTATCAGGTAATCTGTTGTCGTGCTTGCCATTGCAATTGAAAATCCGAAGTAAGAGCACGACACAGAGTCATCGTACGCCAATTTACTATGTCGATCTGACAGTGCGAGAAGGTACGACGCTAGAGCAGGCGATTGTAGATGCGAAGGCAATTAAGCAAAAACGACTTGAGTCTGGTTATGATCAGGTGGCTTTGGATGAGGCAGCTAAAGTTGGTTTTAGCAATGCGGCTTTTGAAGACAATGAGGATGAGATTTCTGAAGTTGTGGAGGAGTTTTATCCCACTGACGAAACAAACGTGAGCGATGTGAAAGCTGATGTTGTAATTCGGCCTGTTACTACAATTACTGGCAATAAGCCCAGCTTGCGGGAGAAGTTGGATCGTAAAGCGAGTTAAATAAACCATGCAGCGTGAAGTTTTTGGCTTGTTTTATGGTTTAGTTGTCAGTGTGGAGAGTACTTCTAGGAGTGCTCTCTTTTTTTATCTAAACTCGTGGACTGAGAGTTTTAAGCGTGATGGTCTTGGTTTCATCTATCAAATATCTTCTCGTATTGAATATATGGTAGTTAGACAACAAGGTAGCTTGCTAGTAGTCTGATTCTAACGTTAATTAAATTTTTTTAATGGTTTTAATAAACATAAATGATTGGTTTTTATGATTTGTTGGTGCTATAAGTTTGAATAATAAAATTATGAAAGATAGCTGATAATTATAGTCCGCTCCACTTTCCGTCCAAAATTCCATCCAATGTGTAGTGAAACAATTATGGATATTGAAACTTCTAGTGCCATTAAACTTTTCTTCCCCAATCCATCTTTAGCATTGGTTTATTTCGAGGCGTTGGCCAATGCTCTGGATGCTCATGCCACAGAAATATCCATAGCGATTGATATCCATTCATTCGATAAACCTGAGTCACTCAAGATTACTATCTCTGATAATGGTGATGGTTTCACAGATGAGAATTTTGAACGATTCAAAACTTTGCTCAAACCTAGAGATAAATTTCACAAGGGGATTGGAAGGCTCGTATTTCTAAACTATTTTGATCGCATAGACGTGAAGAGTGTTTGGGGGCAGCAACAAAGAAAATTTGTTTTCCGAAAAGGCTTTGATGGAAACTCACCTGTTCAAGATCTGCAACATAATCAAGAAAGCGAAACATCTTTAGTCTTTACGGCGTTTGCCAAGGATCGCATCAAAGCTTATGACGATCTTAAGCCTGATGCATTAAAATTACTGATAGTTGAACATTTTTTGCCCACTCTGTATGCTCGTAAACGTGAGAGCAAACCGTTCAAAATATCAATTGGTTTAACTACTAGAGAAACTAATGACCAGAAGGATTTCTTTCCTCATGCAACAACAATAGAACTAGAAGATTTACCTTTAATGACCAAGGTGGCTATACAAGATGACTCATTGGATGCAATTTCAACCATTGACATGTATTACCACATAGAAGCTGTTGGCGGTAAGGGAAGTTCTTTGATTGCATTTAGTATTGATGGTCGCACCATACCTGCTGATCTCATTCCACCTTCTTCATTCCCAGCTGGTTATCGATGTGTATTCCTGTTTGAGTCAGAGATTTTTGATTCTAATTCAGATAGTTCACGCCAAAAGCTTGTACTACCAGAAGGATTCCCAGAATCTCATCTGTATCGTGTATTGAGGCGTCAACTAGGTAAGGTTCTTGTAGAACATATTCCACTGATCACTGAAAGAAATGAGAAAATAAAAGTCCAATTTGAAGAAAAGTTCCCTCATTTGCTGGGCTATTTTGAGGACGATACTGTTGGATTGATTAATCGGGATGATGCCCTGAATATTGCTCAGCAGCGGTTCTTTAAAGCTCAAAAGGAAATTCTTCAATGTGAAACATTGAACGAGTCTACATATGAAAAATCGTTGGAATTATCATCTCGGACATTAACGGAATACATTTTGTATCGTGACAAAATCATTCGTAGGATGAAGGCAATAACTCCAGAGAATGCCGAAGCTGATATACACAATCTCATTGTTCCTCGATATAACGAGTTCTCCCAAGATGCGTTACCATCAGCGATTTATCAAAACAATGCATGGCTATTGGATGATAAGTTTATGGTATTCCGAACTATTCTCAGTGAGAAGCGTATGGATACTGTTATCAATGCCATACGTCTTGATGATGAAAAGTTGGGAAACACTGGTAGGCCAGATATTGCCATGATTTTTTCAGCAGATCCTGAAAATGAGAAGGCCGTAGATGTGGTTATTGTAGAGATCAAGAAGAAAACTGATGATGAAAGAGAAAATCAATACGCAATTAATCAACTACTCGATCGCTCAGTAAAGTTGGTTGAACACTGTCCACATATTCAAAGAATTTGGTATTACGCAGTAATAGATATCAACGACACCATGGCAATACGATTACGTCAGCAAAAATGGTCTCCATTGTTTTCTAAGGGAAGAGTTTTTTATCAAGAATACGAGACTCCGCATCCAGATGGGAGGATTGTTCCTACACCTACTTTTGTCATGTCTTTTGATGCGATCGTGGCAGATGCGGAATGCAGAAATCATACTTTTCTTGAAATTCTCAAAGATGGAATGAGGAAATATGCTAAAGACCAAACTTCCGTAGGCACCCATCAGCCTCATGAGTAAGTGAAAGGTAAATATTTTTTATTTGAGATGAATCTTATATTTATTAAGTATTGATATAAATGTGAGCTTCAGCAATTAATTTATTAGATTTAATTCAAAACTACATGCAAATGATTACCCGCTTTTATCAAGGATGATGCAATGGGGATAAGTATTTCTAGTCGAGCAAACTCAAGTCAGCTACAAGCAATTGAGTCGTTAGATGGCCCTATGCTTATTATTGCAGGCCCAGGTTCAGGAAAGACATTCACTTTGGTTGAACGGATCGTTAATTTGATCAAAGTTAAGAAGATAAAACCAGAATCAATTTTTGTTGTGACTTTTACGGAGAAAGCTTCTCGCGAGTTGACCACCCGTATATCTAACCGTCTAGCTGAACTGGATATTCCTTTAAATTTGAATGAAATGTATTTGGGTACTTTTCATTCGATATGTCTTCGGTTGTTGGAAGAAAACCAAGAATTTACACGACTTAAACGCAGCTTTACTTTGTTTGATCAATTTGATCAGCAATTTTTTGTGTATCGTAATCTGTCGAAGTTTGCTGAACTAGAAGATTTTCATCATCTTATTGATGTTAAAAAATCAAGTTGGGTAAAATCAGAACAACTTCTGAAAATCATCAATACAGTCATGGAAGAGGCGCTTGATGTTGAGGTTCTTTTGAATGCCTCAGATGCTCAGATAGTCATTCTTGGTAAGTGCGTTCAGTTATACCAGCAGTTGTTGGAAGAAAATAACGCTCTTGACTTTTCAACTATTCAATACGAGACCCTTCGATTGCTTCGTAGTCAACCAAAGATTCTTGGTGAGCTACAACAAAAATTGACTTACTTGATGGTAGATGAATATCAAGATACAAACACTATTCAGGAATCAATTCTCAAACTATTGATGGGTTCAGCGCAGAATTTATGTGTAGTTGGTGATGACGATCAAGGCTTGTATCGCTTTCGTGGGGCGACAATTCGCAACATCCTTGAGTTTCCAAATAATTTTCCTGCAGGCCACTGTAAGCAAATTCAACTCACTGTAAATTATCGCTCACATCCTGACATTATCAGTTTTTACAATGAGTGGATGAAGGAAACCCAATGGACGGATGGTACTAATCACTTCCGCTATCAGAAAGTTATTGAACCACGTTCGGCTGTTTTTCCGGATGTGCCGACAGTAATACGGGTCAGTAAAGATGGACGTGAAGAGTGGTTTGAAGAGACATATGAGTTTCTATGCAAGTTACGGGAAAGTGGGCTTGAAGATTGGAATCAAGTCGCTTTTTTGTTCCGTTCAGTACAAAGTGATCGAGCTGTTGGACTAAGTAGATATTTAGAGCAACGTGGCATCCCTGTTTACTCTCCACGCTCAAATCAGTTTTTTGAGAGAGAGGAAATTCAGTTAGTTATCGGTTTGCTTATTTTTTTATTTCCTCAATTTAAGAGTGTGCGTGTTTGGGCTGAAGGGGTAGAGCTGCAAATATGGAAATATTACGATGATACATGTTTAAGGCGTGTGATTGATGAGCTCAAAAAGCCTGAAAACACAGATCTATTCACTTGGGCGCGTTCAACCGCACTTATCCATCGGACAATGACGAGTAATAGGGATTATGCATTTACAAGTCTCTTTTATCAGATACTCCAGTTTCCACTGTTTAGTCGCTACTTTAGTGAAGAGGCATTAAGTGGAATAGACAAGGGTCGTGCAGCACGAAACTTAGCTGAAATTTCTACCTTGTTGGCTAAGTTTGAATATTTGCATTACATCAGTGTTTTAACGGTCGAATATTTAGATAAAAATATACGTGATCTCTTTAATCAATTCCTTAGATTTCTAAAGGATGGCGGGATCGGCGAGTATGAAGATGATAGCGAATATGCTCCTAAAGGATGCGTATCCTTTCTGACTATTCATCAATCAAAAGGACTAGAGTTCCCCGTGGTGATTGCTTGTGGTCTTGAAAGTGTACCTCGCAAGAATCACAGCGACTTGGATGTTCTTCTTCAAAACAACTATTTCGCAAAGCAGCCATTTGAGCCATTTGAGCACATTAAGACCTTTGATTTTTGGCGCCTGTACTATACTTCATTCTCCCGAGCTCAGAACTTATTGGTGCTTTCAACTGAAGAGAAGTCTGGGCAAGGCCGATGTCCTTCTAGGTATTTTGAGCGGATGTTTCGCTCACTTCCTTCATGGCGGGATCCTGCTTTTAAGCCAGAACAACTGACCTTTGAGCATGTCAAAGAGATCAATCTCAAGCGTGAGTATGCTTTTACGTCACATATTTTACTTTTTGAGGCTTGCGCTGAGCAGTACCGTTTCTTTAAAGAATTGGCATTTCACCCGATCCGTGCTGGTGCTCAGTTGTTTGGTACGTTAGTGCACCAGACAATTGAAGATATCCATAAAGCTGCATTGCGTGGTGAGCCTCATCTGATTGAACCCAATCAAATTAAAAAGTGGTTAGACGTAAATTATGTTTACTTGTCGCAGCGCGAAAGGCAGTATCTAGCACCTAGTTCTCTTAGAGCAGTTGAGAAGCAAGTACTTGGCTATTACGAACGGGAAAAAGGGAATTGGGATCGGATCCAAGAGGCTGAGGTGGATATTTCTCTCGTGAAGGAGAACTATATCCTCAAGGGTAGCGTTGACCTGATTCGGGGTGAAAACGGCACAGTTGAAATTATCGATTTTAAGTCTGAAAAGAAACCTGATCTCTATAGCGAACGTGATCGTTTCGCCAACTATCAACGTCAGCTTGAGCTATATGCTTATTTGGTAGAACAAAAGACTGGACGTACAGTAAGTCGGATGCATTTGTATTATACGGGGGAGAGCGATGGCTCGCCTTACGTGACTTTCGAGAAGAATAACAACAGTATCGAAGGTACGGTGAAGAAGTTTGATCGCGTGGTTGAGCGAATTGAATCAAAAGATTATCGCATGTGCGCTCGGCCAGCTAAATTGTGCTCTGAGTGTGATATGCGTTCGTATTGTGATCGTAAAAATTGGCAGTTTGCAAAGGAAGTTTAAAAGATGAGTCAACAAAATAATTTAGATTTAGCCGTTGAATCTCAACCGAACCAAGATCGTTTTGAGTTTGAGCCAATTAAGGGGTATCCGATGCTGAATTGGCGTGGAAAACGTCCATTTACATCTACATCGTATTATCCTGCTCAGTTGAAAGAGCAGCACGGAGCATCTGTGGATGGGGTTAGTGCAGAAGGAAAACCAATAAATAACTGGTTAAACAAGATTTTTTGGGGAGATAACCTCCAAGTCATGGCGCATTTGTTGAAAGATTTTCGTAGTAAAATTGATCTAATTTATATAGATCCACCTTTTGATTCGAAGGCAGAGTATAAAAAGAAAATAAAGCTTCTTGGTACCAATGAAATTACAAATGATCAGAGTGTTTTTGAAGAAAAGCAATATAGTGATATTTGGTCTAATGATGAATACTTACAATTTATTTATGAAAGAATTTGCCTTTGTAAAGAACTCTTATCAGATACTGGAGTTTTATTTATTCATATTGATCAAAGGCTTAGCCATTACATTAGATGTATATTAGACGAAATTTTTGGCGCTGAGAATTTCAGAAATGAAATTATCTGGCACTATGGGCAAAGGACAGCTAAAAGAGAAAAAAAATTTGACTCTAAACACGATAACATCATGTTGTATGCGAAATCTGATTTAGCTAAATTGGAAGAGACTACTATTCATTGGGAGTATGAGGAGTTTGTAGCTCACCGGCATGACTTGATTAAAGATGAAAATGGTGAAGAATATGTCCTTAGTGATGCAGGAAATGGAAGCCGCTATAGACGATACGTTAAAGATATCTTAGCTGCAGGAAAACCTTTAGATACAGTATGGAATCTTCCTATTCTTAATTCTTCAGATAAGCAACGGACTGGTTATCCAACACAAAAACCCGATTATTTAATTGAGCGGATTATTAAAGCTGGTTCCAAAAAAAACCATATTGTATTTGATTGTTTTATGGGATCAGGTACAACCCAAGCTGTTGCAATGAAGTTAGGCCGGCGCTTTATTGGGGCAGATATCAATTTAGGAGCGATTCAAACTACGACCAAGCGGCTAATTAAAGTTGCTCGAGAGTTAGAGGCTAAAGTTTCAATTCCTGAAGTAATTCAGCAACAACTTCCAATGGATTCAGATCAAGAGAATAACGAGTCGAAACAATTACTGACCTATTATACTGGCTTCGAGGTCTACAACGTCAATCACTACGATGTTTTCCGCAACCCAGTACAGGCCAAAGAGCTCTTGATCGAAGCTTTAGGTATCCAAAAAATCCCTAATAGTATTTACGATGGTGAAAAAGATGGACGCATGGTCAAAATCATGCCCATCAATCGTATTGCTACTAGGGCTGATCTGGGAGATTTAGTATCAGGTGTGGACTACAAGGCTTTTGAGAAAATCCGTGATGAAAACCCTAACAAGCCTGTAGCGAAGATATTACTTGTTTGTATGGGACATGAGCCCGATCTTGCTGCCTCACTTAAACAAGAGATCGGTTTTAAGTTGGATATTGAGATCGTAGATATCCTACGTGATAAGACAGATCTTCAGTTCAAACGTGATTCTGAAGCCAGACTCGCGGTCAAAGATAATCAACTTATCATTGAACGTTTCTATCCGATGAATCTAATGCAGAAAATCTCACAAACTAAAGAGAGCGTTGACGAATGGCGTGAGATGGTTGAAAGCATCATGGTGGATTGGAACTATGATGGAGTCTTATTTCAACCGAGTGTGACAGATATCCCGAACAAAAACGAACTCGTTATCGGTCAGTACAGCATACCTGAGGATGCAGGGACTATTCGGGTAAAAATAACTGACCTCCTATCTGAATCATGGGAGGGCGAGATTAATGGCTAAGAAGCCTGCTACTATAACTAATACTTCAGCTCTAGATTTCGCCTTTTTTCGTCTTCTATGGCAGTTTTACGAGGACTCTAAACGAGGCCCCAAAAAAACTAATCCTCGCGAGCACTACAAGGACTTAACCAAGAAATACTTGGATTACAACGATCCTAAAACGAATTCCACAGCTTTCCTACGGAGACCTCAGTTCGAAGCGCTTGAGGTGTATATCTTCCTCAAGGAGTTCATGGAAAACGCCAAGGTCGAGCAACTATTTTCAGATTGGTATCACCAAAAAGGTAAGTTCGAAGGTCGGGTTAAAGGTGGTTTTAATACTAATAGCCATCAAGCTAGTCTTGAACTTGGTGACGAAATTGAGTTGCAGAATTACGAGATAGTCTTACGGAAGATGAAGGCTAATAGCCGTCCGTATGCCAACTATATTTTTGCTCTTACGATGGGTACAGGTAAGACCCTTCTCATGGCAACCTGTATTTTTTACGAATTTCTCCTTGCGAATAAGTACCCTAAAAATAAAAAGTATTGCCAGAATGCACTGATTTTTGCACCTGACAAAACCGTTCTGCAATCGTTGCGAGAAATGGAAGAGTTCGAGTTCAGTCAAGTAGTACCGAAGGAGTATGCCGATCTTTTTGCAGCGCATGTGCGTTTCCATTTTTTGGACGAAGCTGGCACATCGCTCAGTACCTTTGATGGATCTCGCTTTAATATCGTGGTGTCTAACACACAGAAGATTATTCTTAAGCGCAGTCATACTGATAAAAAGGCAGGGGAGAGACTCTTCCAAGAAGTTGAGAAAACAACTACCGATAGTATCTACGATGAGCTGGACGACCTCTATGGCTTTGATCACATGGCCACTGAGGATGAGTTAAAGACCAATCAACGTTTTGAAAAGCTCTCGCGCCTACCTCAATTGGGAATTTACGTCGATGAGGCACATCATGCCTTTGGACAGAATCTTGCTAAAGATATGGGTATTGGCCTTACCAAAGCCCAGCAACAGAACAGTTTACGTACCACCATTGACCAACTAGCCGTCAATCTTGATAAGGCTGGGACACATGTGGTCGCTTGCTATAACTATACGGGAACTCCTTATATCGGTAAGGATGTGTTACCTGAAGTGGTATATGCATTCAACCTGCGTGATGCAATCAGAGAAAAGTATCTAAAAATTCCTAGATTGCATTGTTATACAAATACGCGGAGTCAGGACTTTATCAAAATTGTTGTGAAGGATTTTCTCGCTGCTGTCACTGGCAAAGAACCAGAGGGGTTGATTCCGAAACTGGCATTCTTTGCTAGTACGATTGAAGAGTTAACTACTGAGCTTAAGCCTGCTCTTGAGAAAGAACTACTGGCAAATGGTATCCCTCTTGATCGTATTCTCATCAACGTTGGCGATGAAAAGATCACGAGCAATGACGATATTCGCCACTTTAACAACTTAGATGTTCCCAACAGTGTAGGCGGTACGAAAAAGCAATTTATTTTGTTGGTTAACAAAGGTCGAGAGGGTTGGAACTGTCGTTCATTGTTTGGCGTCGCAATGTATCGTTCGCCAAAGTCTAAAGTATTTGTGCTTCAGGCAACGATGCGATGTTTACGCGCAATAGGTGATCAACAGCATACTGGGTCAGTATTCCTCAGCGAAGAAAACTATGAAATTCTTAATGAGGAGTTGCAGGCTAACTTCCGCATGACGGTTGACGAAATCAAAGATCTAACTGATCCAAAGAATCGACCAGACCCATTAAAAGTAAATGTGTTGAAGGATACGACTTTGACCATCAAGCGAATCCGCCGTAAGGTTAGCCTGTCCGAGAAAGTAATGGCGCCAAATACGATCTTAGGTGTTGACCCTGAGGAGACGTTAGCATGGCATGAGCTTACGAGCCGTTATCAAATCATTGAGACCCAGCACGAAGGCTTGGATGCCTCGAATAGTCACCATCCCCAATTTAGTAAATCTCGTGATCGTACAAGTGAAAAAGTCACCGCTAGCTATACTGCTATGACACTGATTGCGGAAATAGCCAGATATCTCAATCGTAGTCCGTTGAATGTTGAGGATATCCTTGCTCAAACTAGTGAGGGTATAGAAAAGTTAGTCCAATCAGTTAATTTGTTCAATGAGTTGTTGTATGACGTGATTATTCCAAGATTGTTTAAGGAACTGTATGACACGCATGAACAAGTAGTAGCCGAAGAAAAAGAAGTACATTTAATTAAAGTTCCTGAGATTGGCGATCAGAATTACTTCCTAATTCAAGAGGGGCGAGGTGGTACTGACTACTATCACCAGACTAAGGAAGACTTGAGAGATAAGAGCTTTAATTTAGATACCTATACTTTCGATTCCAAGCCGGAACGAGCATTATTTTGGGATTTATTGCAATCGGATCAAGTCAATGAAATTTACTTTACTGGTATGTTCACTCACCCGAGTAAGACTGAGTTCTTTTTCCAATATATCGATCCGGAGTCTCACGCTCTGCGCAACTACTATCCTGACTTTTTAGTCAAACGAGAAGATGGGAGCTATCTAATCATTGAGGTCAAGGCCGACTTTCAGATGGATGACCCTATCGTCTTAGCCAAGCAAAGTGCTGCTCAGCAAATCTCCGTTGAAAGCGGCATTGAATACCGTATGATCTCTGGAACGACAGCTAGTGCACACCAATTTCAATGGTTGCTAAATGGCGGAGCCATGCCAGTGAATGAGGCGATAAGTGAGCTGCTAATTTAGAAGAACTTCTCAATTTTTTAGACTCTGCGAATTTAGAGTAGTTATAACTAATATAAGGTGAATAATTGTGGTAATGGATTACGAAGCAATATGTCTCGAGAATATAGAAAGTTACGGTACAGCTATTGGTCGGATAGGCCCTATGCTACTCGCAGACAGATATGATGATCGAACTCACTTTATTTTTGAGTTACTGCAAAATGCTGAAGATGCGATAGGCCGTCGTGGAAATTGGAGCGGGTCTCGCAAGGTCGACTTTATTTTAGAGTCAAACTGTCTAGTTTTCTCCCATTTTGGGAAGCCGTTTGATGGTGCTGATGTCCGAGGAGTCTGTGGTATCGCAGAAAGCACAAAGGATAAGAATTCGATAGGACGTTTTGGTATTGGTTTTAAGTCTGTATACACTTTTACAAAACGCCCTGAAA
Source organism: Aquirhabdus sp. (assembly GCA_030150135.1). Lineage (GTDB taxonomy): Bacteria > Pseudomonadota > Gammaproteobacteria > Pseudomonadales > Moraxellaceae > Aquirhabdus. The sequence goes on along the minus strand of JASLGO010000120.1, from coordinate 12,835 downwards.
TTCATTCTGGCGAAGAAGACTTCGCAGTAGAAAATTATGTGTTGCCAAGGAGGTTAGAGCGACGAAAACGTGAACATGACGAAACTCAAATTGTTTTGCCGTTAATGCCTGAAGATCAAACCGCACAACGGGAGATCATAGAGGGATTTAAGCGTTTGGGGGCAAGCGCGTTGCTTTTTTTACGGAGCATTGAAGAGATAAACTGGCGCGTTGGTAATGAAGCATATGGCTCATATTTACGCAGTCCAGTAAAAAATATTGGTTCTAATGTTCAGCTAATTAATGTGATTGGACATCAGAGTAGTCATGACGATGATGTTGATCAAAACTGGTTGGTCTTTCAGCGTGAAGTGACTTCTGTTGAAGATGAAAAGGTTGGTCGTGTCGAGGTGGCCTTTAATCTGCAAGCTAATAAAGACGATCCGAAGCGGTGGACTGTGCATCCTGTTGCAACATCTCCATTGGTAGTGTTCTTTCCGACGGTTGTATCAACCAATTTGGGTTTTCTCGTTCAAGGGCCGTATCGCACTACGCCAAGTCGGGACAATATTTCCAAAGGCAATGTTTGGAATCAAAAACTTGTCGCAGAAACGGCAAATTTATTAGTTGAAGGGATGCGATGGTTGCGAGACAACGAGATGTTGCAAATTTCAGCTATTCGCTGTTTACCTTTAGATCGAAAGAAGTTTCCTGAAGACTCCATATTTTCTCCCCTCTTTGAAGCAGTGCAACAATCATTTAAAGATGAGCCACTGCTGCCTATGCTGGGTGGGGGATATACAGTAGCAGTAAAGGCTAAGTTAGCAAGAACGCAGGAGCTAAGAGAGCTATTTAACTCAGAACAGCTTTCTCAATTATTTAAAGAACAATCGGTGTGGCTCACTGGTGAGATCACACCTGATAAAGAACCTGAAATTCGTGACTACGTGATGAACCAACTCAACATCATTGAAGTCACACCCGATATGATTATTTCTCGATTGAACGAAGAGTTTCTTGTTTCCCAGACTGATGAATGGATTGGACAGCTATATGAGTTCTTAAATGGTCAGAAGGCTGCGCTTCGTCGCCACATTGATTCTGTACCTCTCTTACGACTTACTGATGATTCTCATGTTCGAGTCTTTGAAGAAGGGAAACCTAATGCATTTTTCTCAAGCAATTTCGAAACGGGTTTTCAAACGATTAAAAGTAACGTTTATTCGTCAACTGTAGCACGTGAATTTCTTGTATCTCTTGGAATTACAGAGCCAGATACTGTTGATGACGTAATTAGAAATATCCTACCGAAATATCAAAAAGAATCCATTGATGTTGATGACGATGAGTATGCAGTAGATATCAGTCGAATATTTAAAGCATTCGATACCGATTCTAAATCTCAGCGTGAAATGCTTCTTTCAGAAATTCGCAAATCAAACTGCTTAATGGTAATCGATAGAGGTAACGGTAAAGAATACGCAGCAAAGCCTGAAGAGGCGTATCTAGCAACAGAACGCTTGAAGCAACTATATGCTGGAATAGAAGGTATTCTAATTATTGATGAAAAATATGAATGTCTTCTCGGTGAAGGTATGCGTAGTTTTCTAGAGGCATGTGGCGCGTTAAGACACCCTCGGCTACTTCCTATTGATGGATTGACTTATGACCAACGTCTAGAGCTTCGGATTCAAGCTGGTCATTCTGAGACGTCCTATAGATCAGATAAGGTAGACGATTATGATTTAGAAGGCATAGAAGCAGTTATTAATTTGTTGCCAACATTGCCGTTACAGGAAAGAAATGATCGAGCTAGATTGATTTGGGAGAGTCTAAGTGATTTATTGGATAGACGAGGCCTGAAGGCATTTGAAGGTGTTTATACTTGGACGCATCATGGCAGTTATAAAAAAGAATTCGATGTAACATTTTTGAAGTATTTAAATAGTGCATCTTGGATTCCAAGTTCAAATGGTGAGTTACAACCTCCAAGCTTTGTTGTATTCGAGAACCTAGGTTGGAAAGAAAATCCATTCTTATTATCAAAAGTAAAGTTTAAACCACCGATTATCGAACAATTAGCTTTAGAGGCTGGTATTGATCCTGCCACTCTAGATTTTCTTAAGAAGCACGGTCTTACTAATGTTGCTGACTTGGCAAATCGCTTAGGTATCAATGAATCAACGGTTATGGGTGAGCCTGAGTCTGATATTGAGCTTGAACCCAATAGTTCAACTATTCATGGAAATGTCTACGATGAGCTTGATGATTTATACGGAGATGAAATGCCAGAATTTCCACCTATCAAATTTGATCCTGAAGGTGGTGAGGTAATAGTGCGTAGCAATGAAGGTAAAGATCATAACTATCGTAAAGATGGTAGTGTGGGTGCTCAAAATGGCGATGGAAATAAGCTTGGTATTTCAGGTAGTTCAACAGTCAATGGAAAAATTGGAGGTACAAGCGGAGGAAACTCTGGAAAGAGAACACCAGGCCAAGGTGGAGGGCGTCCGTTTATTTCTTACGTAGCGGCGCACCTCAACGATGAAAGTGATACTGACCCAGATGGCCTAGATCAGGCAAATCGAATGAGAATTGAAGCATTAGCCATTGAGCAGATTATTAAGAAAGAACCGAAATTAAATCGCACACCAGAAGGTAATCCTGGATTCGATTTGTTTGAAGTCGACACCTCAGGCAAACCTGTGCGCTGGGTCGAAGTTAAGTCAATGACTGGCTCACTTGCGGATCGCCCAGTGGGGATTTCTCGAACACAATTTGATTTTGCACGGGAACACGGATCCGCGTTTTGGTTGTACGTAGTTGAATATGCTACTAATCCTGAAAACTTACAGATTCTTCGAATTCAGGATCCAATAGCCCATGCTCGAACTTTTACGTTTGACAGTGGTTGGATCCATATTGCTAGCACTGAGTTACCTAATTGTGGAGCTTTAAGCACTTGATTCATATTTGTGAGTCGTTTGGGGCGTTTTTTTTGTGAATGCATTCAACATTAACACAGAGTCTAAGTATCTCAGATGATCCGGATTTTTATTAGTTACGTTGTAGCATATCGCGGTAAATTCGTTTTTTACTTGCTTTATTCAATACAAGCCGTACATAGCTGTCCCAGCCTATCTTACACTCATTAAAACTATGAATGTTGCTTTCATACATCAATGGAGGAGCACATCCTGTCAGCAGAAAGATATTCGACTAATGATAAGTTTCCCTTGAATAAATATGTTTTTCAGTGCGGGAAAATTGTTTGTTATTTCTGTGTATAAATAAGGGGATACTATTATAAAAAGTAATAATAGATTAATAGTGAGCCAATAGCAGGAGTAATGTCTTTTTTTGAGTTTTATATACGATAATTCAATTTCTTGTGCAGTCTTTCCGTCAACACTAGACTGTTTTAGTATTTTTTTCAGATCTTCTTCATTCAAGAGATCTTTATATCTATTTTCTATTTCAGCATATTTGTTGGTTAGCCGCTTAATCTCATCACTCACCTCGTGTCGTGCAAATACAAGATAAATAAATGAAAAAAATATTAATAAAAGACCTATTACTAGGATAGATGTATTCGAAATTATACTGAGCAGAGAGGGCTGAGCAGATGTCGTCCCTCCAATAACTTTAGCTAAAAAAGATAGTAAAAAAAATGATGTAAATGTCCACATACTTGTTTTAAACATTGCGAACATATCTTTCACAATTCCAGAAGCTTTCTCTGATTGTGTATAAAGCATATCTGAAATTTTATTCTTAATTTCAATATATTGTTTAATATTGTCTTTTAAATAAAGATCATAGCCAGATTGGGCGGAGTTGCAAGTTCCCTTTTCTAAGGTAGAAATATCTTCATTTGTAATATGAATAGATATTACATTCCTCGCAATGCCAATTTTATCAACAAACGGCCCATCACAGTACACCCATTCGTATAAAGAATAAATTTCACTTTCAATATCGTTTGATAGTTTGTAATCAAGTGTGCAGTTTAATGTTTTGTATCCTTTTATCTTGAATCTAAGCGTATTGCCGTCTATGTTAGAGTAATCGCTTAAAAAAATCAGAGAAAATATGCTCTTAAGATGATCAAAGTATCCTCTTAAAGCAAATGTATCATTAAAGCTGAAGCATTCTGGAGTAAAGTGATATTGGGCTGCATCAACGAAGTGTCCAACTTTGTCTCGACATTCGATCTTTTCATTGATTAAAGTGGAGTCATGAATGCTAGTCTCCCAGTTTTTATAGCTAGTAAGATCATTATTTGGATAATGACTGGAAATATAAAAGTAATCATTGGAGTATGTTAGATGATCAGCTAATACATGAATGATAAACTTACCGTTTACACAGATCTTAGACCACCCTTTTAATGTATCTGCGAGTGTAATTTTTGAAATATGATTAATAAAACTTTCTAAATGGAAAATATATAAACCATCCCAATTAGTGCTTTCAATTTCAAAAATTATTTCCTCATCTTCTCTACAATCATCAAAGAGTTCTTCGGCTCTCTCTTCAAATGCATTTAAACTTTCTGTTGTAAACTTAATTGCATCATTCTGACCAATTTTTATCGAGATTAGAATAAATAACTTCTGAGTTGAAAGAGGGAGTAATACATTTTTCAGATCAGTAGCTATATTTCTGTTAGGCGAAACTAATTTTCCTTTACACGAAAAGAAAGAAAAATTTTGTGTAATTTCTAAGTTATTGGTTATACCAATAGCTGCCAAAATATCATCTAACAATGTCATAGTTTTAACTAGGATTTACGCTGACCAAAATCAGGCTCGAATGTGTTATATCCTTCATCAGAATAGATTTTGACAAACTTTCTTTGAGTTCCATCTTCGATACCTACGCCTAATCGACTTTTCAGATCACTAACTTCACCTTTAACAAGTAATTCAAAACTGTCATCAATCATAATTCTATTATTCAATTTAGCTTTGATAATTTTAGGTTCAATATCGAATTGTGTGTCAAAACCATGTACCTTGTCTTGCGGAAGCTTTTCAAGCTTTACAACAAAATCATCAAAAGAAGATTTGTCTAATCCTTCACCAATAGGTTCATATTTTTTGATATCTTCGAATAATTCATTAAAAGTAAAACTTTCTTGTCTAAACTTTATAATTACTTGATTCCGTATGAAATAATAATCTTGTTTGGACTTTGGTTTAATTGCTTTATTCAATAGTTTATCAATTGCTTTGAAAGCATTGGTCGTATTTGTTCTAGAATCACGTAGAGCTTCGGCTTCCAAGAAGTCGGCTCTCCAATATTTAGATATCGTAGAATTAGTATCTGATAATAAAAGACTTTCTAATGTGCCACTATCATGAAACTTTACAATAGCAACTTTTTGCATCCTCGTATCCAACGGTAATCCCGTTTTCAACTTCATAATTTCTGCATCAAGATAGGAGTGGTCATCGATTTTGACCAATAGCAGGGTTCTAATATCATTCAAAATACATTTTATCTGAAGAAGACACCCTTTTCGAATATTTTTCTTTAGTTGTTGAATTTCAGTTTGTGTATCTTTTTCAACTTCTAATAACTTATTTGCATTATCAACTATTTTTTCTTCCCAGATTTCATTGTTATCATCAAAAGCAAGTATTTTTAGATTATTAGCTACACGCTCTGTCATGCTTTTAAAATTAAAGTATTGTCCTCGAATATTTTGCTGTCCTTGAGGAGGTGTTGTCACTTCAGTAATTACATGTTTTACATAATTGCTGACATCTTCAGCATCGCCATCAATTGTTCTTGCAACAGGTGTATCGTCTTTCACAGATATAGAATGAAAAGAAAATTTATTTAGCTCTAATGACACATCTATTTCCTTGATTTAAGATTCTTGATATTCGAAAAAAATTATAAGCCTTTGACCTATGAACAATAGTTTATCAATACGTCTAATCGCTTGATGGTTATCGATCAGCATTTAGCTAATCATAATGGTAGAGTAGTTTTATTGCTATGCCTGCAACTTTAATTTTCAAATTAGTCCATTCATGCTCATTGACGCAAGTCAATCCAGCCATGTATCCTTTCCTAGCTGGCCTACATCGCCAGTCGGTTTTAGCAGACCGAGCCACTCAGCGCACAGCGGCGTATGCCGTTTTTGTGCGTCCTTTTCGTATCCCCCTCTGCGGTGGAACGGGAGGGGGACGCGTTCGCGCGTGCTGGGTGCTTGAGTGACCAGTCTGCTAACCCGCTTCCGTTCTGCCACCCTCATTTAGCAGTGAGCTGGTAGGATTTTAATCACTACTCAGGAAGTCATCATGACTAATATCACGCTTTCTACGTCTTTAAAAAGCCCATCTTATTCTGACGCCTTTGCCGTCAACGCCAATCTTTTTATTCAATCCCAAGCTCACCGAAAACGACTTTTAACCCAGACCTGAATTGAACTGAAGCTTTAACTACAAATTTATCAATTTAGCTTCGAACTGAATCAGGCACTTTCTTTTTGATCGCCTGAAATATGTTGCTGTGCTGACTAAGTGCACTGACACCCCATGCGCGTCCTGTTTCTGCATGCATGTACGGCGCATTCACTTAATAGGAACATCATAATCAAGGTACAGGGAAATGAAAGAATACAAGATATACGCCAATAACGCTGGCGACGTAAAAGCAGTTAAACAAGGATGGTGTTGGTTAGGCTTCTTCTTCACCGTCTTTTGGGCACTCGAAAACAAGATGTGGGGTAAAGCTGCGGAAACAGGGGGACTTCTTCTGATTCTATATTTTCTGTTTTCCTATTTTGATTTAGGAGCAGCTTTTATGGGTGCGTACTTGTTTACTTCGGTTGACTACGGTCTTAAAGGCAACAGTAAATACAAAGACAAACACCTCCTATCTAAAGGCTATGAATTCAAAAAAACAATCTCAGCCTCATCAGCAGATGGCGCAGCAGCACTGTACACCTCAGCCCAACTCAATTCGACAACAATATAAAAGAAAGGAATTCACATGCGATTTCAATTCAGTAAAGCGCCTGTCTATGGACTAATGCTGTCCTTATGCAGCTTGCCTGTATTTGCCGATGACTCAACTCAGCCAGATCAAGACCTTGGCACTGCTATTGGGAATTTGTTAGGTGGCTATATTAAACGCGCAATCGCACCGACCAATACCAATGTGGGAACGCCAACTCAGCCAGACTCAACCATGCCACCAGCACAACAGGCACAGCCCGTTCAATCCGCACCCCTAAGTGCCGAAGATCAGGCATACCTTGCTAAAGGCTTATGGCATGACCCAAATACAGGTCTGATCTGGAGCATGTGTCGTGTTGGGGAAACATGGAGTGGCAGTGATTGTATTGGGACCCCCACACAATTTGACTGGCCACACGCCATGCTTGCCGCAAGGGATGCTCGGCTTGATGGTCACAATGACTGGCGTGTTCCATCCATGAGTGAGTATCTGGGAATTATGAGATGTTCCACAGGATTCGATGCTCCAATGTATGGAGAACCGTTATATGACATGGAAAATGATTCTAGTAATTTACATGTTCTAGCATGCCGTAAGGATCAAAATCAGCAAAGACCACTTCATGTCTTACCTAATCATTTTAAGTTTGACGTAGGGGATTTTGGGTCTTTTAATGAATGGTCTTCTTCCTTCAAATTCAATTACTCTAAAACTCAATATTTTCCATTAGCCTATTCTGGTTCTGAAATACCAACGACGCCATACAAGATCCGTCTTGTCCGAGGTGGTAACACTTCTAAAGCAAGTTCATTTCCGCAAGCACTTCAGGTTGCTACTACTGTTTTGAAACTTCCAGCCTTGAGAGCAAAGGAAGCTAAGGCTTGGCAAGATAATTTAAACCGCAAGACTGCGAACCTACGTCAAAACGTCAGGGAAGGGGATCGTACTTCTCAAGGATTAGTTATTGAGGTCAAAGGAAATCTTGTCAAAGTTCAAACCTATAAGAACGTTTGCACCGAGATGAGTACAGGAGTTGATCCTTATTGCAGATTGTCGCAAAAGGTTGTGGGTGACGAAGTCTGGGTTAACCGCAATGACCTGACTCCAATCAAGTAAGTGATCAAAGCATTAATGATTCATGACCTAAGATCCCAAAATAACTCAGATCCACATTACTAAAGTGAAAGAGATTTACACCAATCTCATTTATTCATCCATTTAAAGATTAGGAATTTCATCATGTCAAACAAACTGAATGCTGCAACCTTAGCCATCGTCATCGCATCGCTGACAGCCTGTAGCCATAAGGACAACAGCAATACATCAGCCACTGCAACATCACCTTCAGCATCCGCAATCATGGCAACCAATCCTGCCGATTGGGCAGTCGATCACAAGGGCAATCTGGTTGCCTCTGCACCAGCATCATCGACTCAGCCTGTAAATCAGCCTGCTGTCACAGACGCAGCGCCAGATCAATTACCGCCTTTTGTTGGAACGAAAGAATTCAATTTTGATGGTGGGGCGCAAACTGTTCAAAAGATCACCATTCAAGATAATGGATTCACAACTCTAAAGGAGATTCACAGTAATTTTGGGGAGAGTCCGCATTTTGTCACTTCATTCAAAGGTAAATTTACCAATCCGATTCAACTGAAAGACAGTACAGCTCTACTATTCAAAGATGGAAAGGTTTTCAGAATGATCAATGGAAAAATGGACAGTTCGTGTAGTGATGTTCAGGCGGATAAGGATAATGTGTCATGTGTGTCGGAGTTAGACAACGCAGAATAATCAACGTTCTATTTGTATGCAAATAATGGAGGCTAATGCCTCCATTATTTTTTTATCGACTTTAGATAACTAACAATGCTTGACGGATAACTAATAAACAGCTATGTTGTTAATGGGAAATTTGCAACAATCCGGGCAGATGTATTTTTAACTGAAATCAACTATAGCATAGCAATGCTAAGGATAAATTTTATGAACGAAGCCTCTTTCAACTCTAATGAGTCGAACACCTTTATGAACGTCGGATTATGGCTACTAGGACAGTCATGGCAATCTGAAATGGCTAGCGTCTTAGGAGTCGATAGAAGACGTATAGTTCATTATAAACAAGCTACGGCCACGATCCCACATGAGGTCTGGATGCAGCTACGGAGTTTTGCCGAACATCGCTTGCTTCAGGCGCAATTGGCTATCAAGGCTATTGACAAACAGCTTGAGTCAAGAAAACCGCCTAAAAAAGGGTATTCTGGGAGTTATGTCTTATCCGTGGAACCCTGCATCCGTCCTAATGATTCTCCTAAGCTCAAAGAGCTCATTGAGGTATTTACACAGGGTCTAGGAATGGAAGTTATGGATGTGGATAATATCTTGGATAGAAATCAGTACATGCATTTCTACGTTCGTCAGTCAACTAGGCTGCGAGATTATCTTAAAGTCAAACTCGGTGAAAATTTATTCAAAGAGGCAGTCCCCCGAGATGACTCATTGCAGTATGAAGACATGGTCAATATTGTTCGCCTATGTCGTCGTATTATCCTCAAATTGAACAATTCAATGCCGTATCAGGTTTTCATTGACGATGCCAACAATCCTGTTCCAAAGACCATTGATCGCAATGATCCTCTTTGGAATATTAAAGACCAATTACCTAGAACAAAGTAAAAGTCTACAACCTGTGATCTGCATCCTTCAAATTGGACACCTAGTCTAATTTGAAGGATGCTTTTTTATAGCTACATATATTCAAGAATTTAGCTCAAATGTAACGGGAGTGCATTGATCACATATTGACAACTGTCAGATCAGGTTTGAGCTATTGAATCAAAATAATGTAAAGTTTTAAAAAACTAGATTTCATTCTGAGTCTTCATTATGCTGAAAGCATGACTTTCATGACATCTTTAATCTCTTGTTATGTTAACCTACTGCGGCAGATTCTGCCCACCTAGACAAAGCCAAGAAAGGCAACTCCTAAGATTGATTTTAGAAGAAAACCCGCAAGCGTTATGCGGGTTTTCTTTTTTCTGAATAGTGATCACCTCTGGTTTTGTCTACGGCTCTTTGCATCAATAAGCTAATTAAGTCTTGTGACCTAATGAACCTCACGAAGGTGAGATTCATTTGTACAACGACCACCTGAATTTGCCGCATTTTTCAAGTTATCAGCTAAAGTAGGAGCTGTATTTTTTAGTTGTTTTGCGTTTCCGTTCTTCTACTTCCTCAAGTATCTCATCAATCGCACTGGTGTATAAATTGTAGTGATGCATACAAAGATACATCCCATCATACACATCGTCTGCGGGTAGTACACAGAACTGACATTCTTCAGCATCTTCAGATGGCAGTTGATCGCTGAAATAATACTCTTCATATTCAGGGTGATCATTATTTTCGTAGTCGTCGTCATAGAAATCTATCATTACCTTACTCCTTCATAACCAATCCTACTCGCGTTAGGGGGCATAATTGGTGATTGGAGATCAGGTAGATCACGAATAATCCATGTCGGGTCTAACTGAGGAGAATCCCATGGCATGGATGGATAAAGTGACGTTAAACTTCTAGGTCTACCTCGCTTTATATTTGTTAGTTTTGGCATGATTCCTTTGCCGAAGGTGCGATCTTTCACATGGGTAGGGGCAACCCGTGTAATGACGAATTGCATGTAATATTCCGTTTTCGTAATGTATTGTGCAGCTAGTCGAAGCCCTTTTATTTTATCAACCTCGTGATGAGAGATCATCCCAATCCCACAGGACTTGTATCTGTGTTTTGCTCGATTGCAATTATAGAAAAGCCCGCGCCCCCCCGTAATTTCATTGACCCAATGATGGCCGATCATGTCTGCAATAGTGATATCTTCTCGAACTTTAGAGCCATCTAAAAAGAATATCATGTGAGTGTGATATCCCTTCATCAGACCGTATTCCAGTTTCCATGCGTAGCCTACTAGAGATTCTTTGCACAAATCCTTTTTGATTGCTGTAATCAATTGATCTCGATGCTGCCTAACTTCTTCATAGGAGACGGCGGGAGGAATATCCTGATTATTTTCAAAGAATGAACTAATTCCTCCACCTTGATATGCAAAATCGATACGGAGTACCAGTAATCGAGCGTGATTCAAAAACTGAGCACTGATGTACTGATTTAGGCTAGCGTAGTTTTTATTTACTACACGCTTAAAACTGTTTATTTTTCGTTTAAAGACAGGATCATTAATTCCTGAGCGTACCGCGTACACGAATTTATTAAGTTCTTCCACAACGACATGCTGCTGTGTATTCACCTGTATTTCAAAATCTGGCAGTATGTATTGTAAGTTGGATTGCTTGTAGCAACTCACAAATACTTCGACGTAGGGATTAAACTCGTGAAATGGATATCGACCAGTCAAATATTCTATTGTTCGTAATGCATTAATCACAGCTTGTCCTTCTGTGGTTGCTTTTATCCGACTGCCCGAAGGTGTAGATATGGTATTAAAGAGTTTATCAATCTTACGACCAAGCTTTTCCGATATTTTCTCTACTCGTAATAGTGTGTAGACAAGATTGACATCTTCTACACGGGCAAGAATTGCATCCCCTCCTTGCTTAGCTATGTAGGCTAGGTTACTTTCGTCAAGCATGTGAACTGGGTTGTGGTTAGCGAAGTTGTTCATAACTAGATTCTCTTGATAAAAAATTAATGGTAAGATCACTCGCAGGTGAGGCAGTCATCTCGCAAAAATCAGCTCCAACCCTGAATTTTGGCAATAGCTCTCCCTCACATACGAAATATGATCATTAACTTTCTGAATATTGAATAATTAGCATTCTCTTATTAAATATTCTTTCTAATCAATCTTAGTAAACTAAGGTTGAATATATAAATCGTATACAGCTTAATTAAATTAAATTACAGAATTCGCCCTCCTAATTTCTGATGTAAATAGCCAGCTAACCTGTATCAAAAAAACTTTATTTCCCTCCCTAATGCCTATTGTTGAAAGTCAAGTTAGTTCCTGACATATTCTCTGTTGCTAAGAATGAGTGGCTTTACTGCTGCCCCAGTTTAGTTGCCTGCATAGTCGGTTCTAGTGACCGATTAGAAGACTGAGATTCGATCCATTTGTTGATTTCACTAGCAACCCAGCCCACGGCTGAGCTTGTCGCTCCACCAAGACGAATTTGCAATGGAAAGTTTTCATCGTATTGGCTAGACTTTTTATCCATGCGGGCATAGATCGTCGAACGTGATAGCCCTGTATAAGCTATGACCTCCTTAATGCGGAGAATTGCGGGTAATTCGGTTTTCATGTGACGTTTTCCGTGGTGTATTTCGATAGAGAAACTATAACCACAGCTGAAAAAATATTCTTCTACGACATCGCTGCAAAATAAATTTTTGCAATGGCTACGAGATTTATTTTTAATTAAATGCGATTTTTTTTTGAAAAAATATGCACCAATCTCTTAAGCTTTTGAGCGCAAGTCGTTATCGAAAAAGTCAGTTCCCTCTCGAGGATCAGTGAGGTTTGCCACTCCTATTGCACTGTAAAAATATACCCACTTTTTCAATACATCCATTTGCTAAAAAATATCCCAATAAAATAGCTATTGAGGTGAAAAGGGACGAGAGGTTTTGTTTGGATACGTGTTGATGAGAAAATTGAATTATTGAGGTCAGGATGAGTATTCCTTTGAAAGTTGAGCTTGGAATATTGTGGTTTTTGCTGTTTGAGTGCATATTCTCATCGAAATGGACATCTACTCTTATTTGATATGATTATTCATTTGCGTTTGAATTGGACACCACGACTGTTGATTACACTCTCACTTGATGACCAAAGTGTATTGCAATTTTGATCTCTTTGCTGAAAATT
>JASLGO010000113.1 GCA_030150135.1 Aquirhabdus sp. | reverse complement strand
TCCCATCCCGAACTCAGAAGTGAAACCTCTTTGCGCCGATGGTAGTGTGGCATTCGCCATGTGAGAGTAGGGCATCCTCAGCTCATTTATTCGTAAAACACCCCAGTGTAAAACACTGGGGTGTTTTTTTTGACTGTAAATGGCGTCTATTGTGACTACATTTTCACTATCATTTTGTTTTAACTAAGCGGGATAGAGGTTTATACTTATTCAGTATCTAAGATTATAAAAAAGGAGTAAGACCATGGCATTACGCGGCGATCCACAAGTTATTGCTTTTCTGAATAAAGTTCTTTTGAATGAACTGACGGCGATTAGTCAGTATTTTTTGCATTCTAAGATGTTTAAGAATTGGGGTATTACCAAACTGGCTGAACATGAATGGCATGAGTCTATTGATGAGATGAAACATGCGGATCGACTCATTGAGCGCATTTTATTTTTAGAAGGACTGCCTAATTTACAACAGCTTGGTAAATTAAGAATCGGTGAGGATGTTAAAGAGATCTTGACCAGCGATTTAGCAATGGAAATGAATGCACATCCTGATTTGAAAGATGCGATTGAGCACTGCGAAAAGGTTCGGGATTATGTGAGTCGAGATCTTTTTAGTGATATTTTAGAAAGTGAAGAAGAACATATTGATTGGTTGCAGACTCAATTAGAACTCATTGAGCGAATTGGTATTCAGAATTATACGCAAACACAACTTGGTTCAGATGAGTCATAAGGGAGCATCTGTCTATATCTTTTTATCGATTTTGAACATAAAAAAAGTCCGCCGGGGGAGGCGGACTGAAAAGGGGTTTTGCCTTAGTAGACAAGTTCATTGTATGACGATCGGCACTTTCATACTGTAGCGTAGCTGTTTTTTCTATGTAAACATATGTCAAATACCAGCTTCTCGTGTGAACGTTTGGTTATCCAGAACCTTATCGTAAGGAACTATAGTGACTTGTTGATTGAGAAAAGTTTGTAAGTCACTATAGCTTTGCATATCTGCATCATCTCCAATTTGAACAATAATGGTGATTAGTTGCTTATTGATGGGAGCAACAAAAAGTTCTATGCGCCGACGTTCATTATTGCGATTACGGACTCGATAAGTTGAGTGAAGAAAGTCATGGTTTGCCAGTTTTAGTAAATCGTCATCAGCGGGAGTAATCAAACTATTTTTAGTGTCGCTGAATTCCTGTTCAGTGTGTTGTTTTAATGCAGTGAAGATGGCTTGAACTTGTGAAATATCTGTCAGAGTTGTGGGCGTTTGTTTAATTTGGATATGACCGAGTGGTGATTCAAATCGTTGTATGTCTGGTGATATTGAGTACACAGCATGCCATGCTTCAAGTGAGGCTTCTGGTGATTGAATCAGTGAAATAGTGACGTGTTTCGCAGCTTCTTTACGTGACATACAGCCATTGAGCAATGAGATGCTCAGCATAATGAGTAACCAAAGATATTTGCTGTTCATATGCTGGACATCTCATCTGCGAAAATCATAAGTTTTACGATCTTAATGAGTAACGAATGCATTTCATGACGATGCAAACTTTATCATAGATGCGCTGACCGTTAAGCTTTTTTGACAAACTCAGATTTCAGTTTCATTGCGCCAATACCATCAATTTTGCAATCGATATCGTGACCGTCGCTGGCATCAGGCAGCAAACGGATATTTTTGACTTTGGTACCGACTTTGACAACGAGTGATGAGCCTTTGACTTTGAGGTCTTTAATCACAGTAACGGTATCACCATCAGTGAGTACATTCCCGTTTGAATCTTTGATCACTGCAACAACATCATCGCTTGTTACGGCGGTTTTACTCCATTCGTGGCTGCATTCTGGACAAATGAGCAAGTCACCGTCTTCATAGGTGTATTCGGATTGGCATTTTGGGCAATTTGGCAGTGCGCTCATAAGGAAAGTCCTTAAAAAGTGGCTATTTTACTCTAAATGATGAGCTCACTGCTTTAAATAAGAAAGTAATAGGCGTGTTTGGAGTTAAATAAATCCTATTCTTGTATTGGCGGCGCAGGTCGACGTTTTTTCTTGCCAGCGAGATGAGCTTCTTTTTTAGCCTCACGCTCAAGTTTGGCTTCTTGTGCGAGGACTTCTTCAAGTTCAGCCATTTCTGGGGTTTCAAAGCTAATTCTGCCAAGCAGCGGCTTACGAATATCATGAATGACCATTTCACCGAGGCGGACATAGTCGACGCATTTGCCACTTGAGAAATAGCGCTTTTTAACACCGACTATTTCAAAGAAATCCATCGCATCTACTGGAAGCTCTTCGAGTCCATAACGTTCTTTCACACGTTCTGGATAGGCTTGAAGCAAGTAATCCATGGCATAACAGGCAATATCATCAAAGGTGACGGCGGTGTTTTTAATTGCGCCCGTGACTGCGAGACGATAGGCTGAATTTTGGTTATGAAATTTTGGCCACAAAATTCCCGGTGTATCGAACAGTACGATGTCTTCGTCAAGTTTGATGCGTTGTTGAGCTTTGGTGACAGCGGGTTCATTACCCGTGACGGTGATCTTTCGTCCTTTGAGAATGTTGATTAAGGTAGATTTTCCAACGTTGGGAATGCCGACAATCATCGCTTTGATATTTCTGACTTGGCTTGCGGTACGTGGAACCAGTTGGTGACAAAGATCAGCAAGGGCTTGGACGCGTAGATGCTGACTGGAGTTGATGGCGAGCGTTTTAACCGTTGGATCTTTCTCAAAATAGGTCATCCATTGTTTGGTAATTTCAGGATCGGCAAGGTCGTCTTTATTTAGTAGTTTGATTCGAGGAAGATTTTTCGAAAGTTCAGCAATCACAGGATTTTGGCTGCTATATGGAATGCGAGCATCCAGCACTTCAATAATCACGTCAATATTGGGCAGTAGTTCTTTGATCTCATTGGTTGCCTTGTTCATGTGACCTGGAAACCAGTTTAGGTTTGTTTTTGGATTCATAACGGACTGACTTTTAATTGAGGTGCGAGAATGTCGGTAATTTTAGCATGCTGATGTCGATTAGGTGGGATCAATAAAAAGCCCCACTTATGTAAGTAGGGCTTTGGTTTGTGAGATTGTCATTTTGTTGCGAATATTATTGCGCGTTTCGATACTTCGACATACTCAGTAAGTGCAAGCTCAACGAGCTATGCAGTGACTTAAAACGTATCGGCAGGAATACGAACCCAACCTTCCATGAGGATACGCGCACTGCGGCTCATGATGGCTTTGGTGACTGTCCATTCGCCATTGACTAGTTTTGCTTCGGCACCGACACGCAATGTGCCTGATGGATGACCAAAGCGCACGGCTTGACGTTCTTCGCCTCCCGCAGCGAGATTAACCAGCGTTCCCGGAATGGCTGCCGCTGTGCCAATCGCCACTGCCGCTGTGCCCATCATGGCATGATGCAGTTTGCCCATCGAGAGCGCGCGCACCAACAGGTCGACTTCTTCTGCTTTAATCTGCTTGCCGCTTGATGCGACATAATCTTTAGGCTTGGATACAAACGCGATTTTTGGCGTGTGTTGACGAGTTAACGCTTCGGCAGGATCTTTAATTAAGCCCATTTTTAATGCACCTGCAACACGAATCGCTTCGAATTTGGCGAGTGCTGCTGGATCGGTATTGATTGCTTCGCGCAGTTCTGTGCCTGTGTAGCCAATATCTTCGGCATTGACGAATACAGTTGGAATGCCTGCGGTGATCATGGTTGCTTTCAATGTGCCGACATTCGGTACGTCGAGATCATCAACCAGATTGCCTGTTGGGAACATTGAGCCGCCGTCTTCACCATCATCGGATGGATCCATAAATTCGAGGACAATTTCTGCGGCTGGGAAGGTGACGCCGTCCAGCTCAAAGTCGCCTGTTTCTTGGACTTGACCATTGGTCACTGGGACATGGGCAATGATGGTTTTGTTGATATTGGCTTGCCAGATACGGATGACGCAGACACCATTTTCTGGAATACGTGCAGGATCAACTAGACCCGCATGAATCGCAAATGCACCTGCTGCAGTCGATAAATTACCGCAGTTACCGCTCCAATCGACAAAGGCTTTATCAATGGATACCTGACCATACAGATAATCGACATCATGTTCAGGTTGGCTGCTTTTGGACAGGATCACGCATTTGCTGGTGCTGGAAGTTGCGCCACCCATGCCATCAATATGCGCTGAATAAGGATCAGGGCTACCAATTACACGCATAAATAGTTTGTCACGCGCTGCACCCTGCACTTGGCAAGCTTCTGGCAAGTCTTGTAGGCGGAAGAAAACACCTTTGCTGGTACCACCGCGGATATAGGTGGCTGGAACTTTAATTTGTGGTGGCTTATGCGATGCGAGGGTCATGGTTAATCCAAAATATCAGCTATTTTTTGTGAGCCAATTATAGCGGGAATCACCAGTTGGCAATATGGCTAAATGTACAGCGATTTATCGAAAGTCCATTAATAATCACTTTGCTAAATCACTTATAAAACACACTTCTCATGCTGCAGACTGAGGAAAAATTGATGCATCCGCTCACGGCGAGCTGGCTCAAGATAATCAATATTATTGCCGCGCTCAGTGACTTCCCAGAATACTGGATTGGTCGTGTTCAACAGATCGTCATGCGCACGCTGCAATAAACTTTCAGGCACAGTGTGTAATGATGCCTTGATCAAGGCGATTTGGTCTGAATAACCTTTTTCGATAAAGTATGTCGCCAGAATCATGCGAGATTTAACCAGTCCACAATACTTTTCGACTTCTTCAAAGCTCAGTACGGCTTTTAACATGTCATCCGCATATTCCAATTGCTTATCGTAGACATATTCAGTGAGCTCTGCGAGCTGATAACTGATTAATTCATAAACAAAAGGTAGACCATGCGCACGTGAGAATTCAGCATAATAGTGCTGATGATGTACCAACTCCATGACCCCGCTTAAACGATCTCGCATCATGCGCCGAATCAAGCTCTTATAGCTATAAACGACTGCATAGACTTGAGTATCTTCTTTCTTCTTAATGGATTCTCGCAAAAAACTATTTAGGGTACGAACCAACAATTGGAACACCGCTTGGTTTTTATAATTTGCTTCTTCATGTGCGGCATTTTTGACTGCAAGGGCTAATGCGCTGACACCTTCTGGCATTTTGTTTAATGCGGTTTTAAATGCTAGAACTAACTGACTGGCGATTCGATGCTCCATCCAGAGATGTTCACGGCTTAACATTTCACAGGCAGGTCGCGCCATACCGATCATTAAGCTGTTATCCACCATAAAAAATTGCGCAGGTAATTTGGTCTTATACGCCCTAACTCTTGCCAGATCTAAGGTATGCGCTTTAATCGCATCGAAGGCGACATCACGGTCAGCCCGATCTACTGAGCGCTGCAACATGCTACCAAGATTGATAATCCGTTGATTGGTGCGTTGTTGTGCCAGCGGAATCGGATATTTGCCTGCCACGACATCATCGAGTTCATGCATCAGACTTAAGTGCACGCGTTTGATAATCGTCAATGGATCAATAAAGCTCAGCACATAAAAATAATACGGCATCAACACCAGCCAGCCGACGAGCGCACCGACACAGTCAATCCAGAACGGTAATTGGGGTGTCCAGTTATCAAAGGATAAAGAAATCGCAAACAAGGAATGCGCCGCCAATAACGACATGCTGCATAACATGATGATATTGATCCGATCACGGATAAAAATTTCGACCAACTTGGGCGTGTATAAGTTGGCTGTTAGAGGAATGGCTAAGGCAACAAACGTGAGCAGTAAGGCGAGAATGTTGTTATATGCCCGTGCAAAAGGAGAGGCAACGGCACGCGCCATCGCAGCAGAAACATGAATATCATCGAGCGTTAGCGGCTTGCCTGTGACGGGATGTAAAGCATGGTTAAAGTCCCAAACGGCTTCCAGCGAGAACAAAACAACGGTGAGTCCAGTGAGTATCGCTAGCATGCGTAACGCGAATTTATGATGATCCATATCTACCTTGATTCTTTATCTTTTTATGTTTGTACACCCTAGCGATATGCGAGGGTATTTGTACGAGATCATAGCCTAACTCGAGCAGGATCACATCATTATCATTGAGATAACACTGCATTCTCACAGGACTTTTTGCGCATTATGATTTAGTGATACATAGGTGTACGGAAAACGCAATAAACAATCTTTGCTAAAAAGGAACTTCCGATTTTAATTCGATCAAACTACCCTGTAAGGGATGCTCAAATGCCAGAAAACTGGCATGTAGAGCAAGGCGATTGAGAGGGCTTCGTGTCGGTTCTGGATGATAGAGTTTGTCGCCAGTAATGGGATGTCCAATGTGCGCCAGATGAACACGCAATTGATGTGAACGTCCTGTGATGGGTTCTAATAAAATACGGCTAATCTCTTGTTCTGCATCATAGGTAAGGTGTTGATATAGGGTTTTGGCATGTTTACCAACTTCAAAATCGACTTTTTGTTTGGGGCGATTCGGCCAGTCAGTGATGAGTGGTACTTCGATGCTGCCTTCACCTGTGAGCTGTCCTTGCACTAACGCGATGTAGTTCTTTGTGACCGTTCGGGCTTGGAACATTTTGCTGATGGCGACTTCGGCATCGCGGTGTTTGGCAAACATGAGAATGCCTGAGGTTGCCATGTCCAAACGGTGGGTGACTTTGGCTTGTGGGTATTTTTCTAGTATACGTAAATAGGCACTGTCTTGATGCTCTGGTAAGCGCCCCATGACGGACAACAATCCTGCGGGTTTATCAATGACAATCAGGTCATCGTCTTCATAGAGAGTCTGCAACGGCTCTTGTGGCGGCGTGTAAACGAAGTTGTCGTTGAGGGGCATGGGCATGAATAACGAGATGAATAAGCGATGCGCAACATAGCAATGCAGGACTTGAGTGTCAACGAATTACTCAAACGTGTCGCAAATCAAACGCTACCGAAAGGTGTATCGTACTGTATCGTGAATACAGTGCGATACACATCAACCCTGTGCGTGATCACGATGAATATCGTGCAGGAGTGGTTTACTTAGGGCGATAGATTGCGCAGAGTTTGTTGCCATCTGGATCACGGACGTATGCGAGGTGCATTGCGCCGAGGCTGCCTTGGCGTAAGCCGGGTGCATCTTCAATCGAGATGCCGCCTTGTGCGACGGCTGTGTCATGAAATTCGAGGACTTGTTCGGGAGAGTTGCATTTGAAGCCGATGGTTGCACCGTTGGCGTAGGTTGCGGTTTCGCCGTTGATCGGTTCGCTGATGCAGAACGTGTTGCCATCGTGGCGATAGAAGAGTCTTGTATGACCTGTAGGCGCTTTGTTTACCAGTGGTTCGCCGACGCCGAGTACGGCAAGCACTGCATTGTAAAATTGCTTGGATCGCTCAATGTCGTTCGATCCGACCATGATGTGATTAAACATGTGTTCTCTCCTTGATTCCCGACGCCATGTCGAGGGTGACTGTTGGCGAACGATATTATCACTGGGGTGGAGGTAGGGTGTGAACTAGAGAGTCGATTTGTTGCTGGGGTGAGCCACAGCCTACGCTGGCTAAGAATAGTCGTTAATAATCAAATAATAGCTCATGAATGTTACTTTGATCAAAAGTCAGTCCTCTCTGTTCAAGGCGATTTAAATAAGTAGTATATCGAAGTTCTACAAATTTGAAGCCTTGGGCAACGGAGCGTATTGATTTCGGCGTGGATGCTAATTCAACTAACCGAGATAGTACAATATCTAAATAGTCGTGAGTGTGTTCAATTAATTGTTGTGTGTATGGTAAACTTTTTCCGCTATGAACAATTATATTTCTTGTGCGATAAATCCTGCGAATTTGCCATTCTAGACGCATTTTATGGGCTTTCAATGCTTCTACAATTGGAGAGGGGCTGGAAAGAAGATTTTTAAAATAATTAAATCGATCTTTAAGTAAATGAAAATCTTTGAAACTAGCTTCTAAACTATTTCGTGCTTCATTGTACTCTGGAAGACTGAGTAGCATTGCCAATTTATCAATAAGTCTTTTACCTTGTATTGGTCTTAAACTTTTAATTACTAAAGACTTATTCCAGAGTAATAAATCTTTTAGCAGATTGTTTAGTAAACGTTGAATGTAGAATTCATTTAAGAAAGGGATTAGAGAGTTGACAATATGTTCAATATTTGAAGAGTCATCTGATTTAGTTTCTGATGGAACTAATGATTCAAGTGATATCCATAGATTTAAAATTTGATTTTCATCAGAATTACTGCGTAGAGCCATTGAATGCAGTTGTGCACTGCGTACGAATTTATAAAATGAGCTTTTTTCTAAAGAAAAGTCATTCATAAAAAGTTTAAGTTTATGACTTGCCTTGGGCTGGATTAGATCTTCGCATTTATGCATAGGATTAATTGGGCGTTTAACAAGTTTGTAACTATTGTCTGTCGAGTTATAGACTACGCATTCTGGTAACCAACTTGGGTCTTCTTTATGATGAAATAGACTTAGAAATGTGGCGCAGAGTTTAAGTTTATTTTCGGCATGTGCTCTGGCGCTATAAGGATCACAAGCTGCTATTTTATTTGCAATAGCAAATAATTTATTTCCAACGGGAAGAAATGCTGGATAGTCCTTGAAGTTAAGAGGCTCAGGAATTTGTGTCGTAACTTGTATACCAAGATGAGAAAATGAATCAGCGGCATCTTTGAATATGTCTTCAACTCTGAATGTGACAACAAATTCTATTTTTTCCTTAGGGAAAATTGATAGGAAATCTTTGATGACATTGTTGTCTGATATTCTATTTTGGCCGAAATAAAAAAAATCCTTTGACATTTCAAGAATATATTTTTGACTGTAACCAATGGTTATTAGCGTGGTCAAATAGCTTCTGGCTAGGCGACGAATTTCTGATGGAGCGGCATTCCTTATAATGCTGTCCTCAAGCATTTCTTCATTTTTACTTCTATACTTTGACTGTGTCAGTTGAATTGCAAGTAGTTCCACAACACTGCGGATTTCTTTTACTGGTGTCTTTGGGTTTTTTAGAGTAGGAAAATATGATGAATAAGGGAGAGGAATCAAAGCTTGGGCAACTATATCTCGTTCAAGATTTGCACATAGTTCAGCTAAGACGTGATTAATGTTAGGCGCTTTTATATTGCCAGCTTCTACTTCATCTATTGTTTGTATTGATTCAATGCATAGAAGTCCAGTATTCATAATAGACGTTTTATATGTGTCTAAAGAATAATCAAACAACATTTCCTCAAGAATTTGTGCGAAATAAAGAAGAGACGCGCTATTTGTAGGATTATCCCATTTTCTTATATTTCTAAATCGCATAATTTTCCTTAATTTTCAAATCCATAAATTGTATATCAAAAAATCTATCTCTCAGATAGCTTTTTTGATTATGACCAGAGCATCTTCTAATAAGTCCTGCGCAAAGCGCTGCAACACATCACCTGCTTCGTGACTCAGCATTTTTTTTAGCAGTGTATAAACATAAGTTCACAAGCATTTCGATGGTTTTAAGTTGCCTAAACATATCATATTTCCAATACCTAGAAATTTGTATTCTCAATAGAATCTAAGTTGACGTTTTTAACGATTAGCGATAAGTTTGATCGCATTAAAAAACAGTTCAATCTCATTGATAAATGGATTTAATGAGATGGCGTGGCTGTTGTCACGGTATAAAAATACTTCCAAGGTACGGAGTAATATGAGCGTTAAACAGTGTTTGCTTGCGATGAGCCTTGCATGTGTCATCCCAGTCGCGTCCCATGCCCAAAAAATCTGCGTCTTTGATCCTGCGGGAACACAAGGTGATCAGTATTCGTTGATGAAAGATTATTCCCTTGCCGCGACACGATGGGGCGCGGACGTCACCCTGAAAGCCTATGTAAATGATCAAAAAGCAACAGATGATTTTGTTGATGGTAAATGTGATGGCTTATGGTCTATTGGTTATCGCATTCGCCAATTTAATAAGTTCACAGGTTCTATCGACAGCTTCGGACAAGTGCCTAGTAATAATATGGCAAAAAACCTCATTGGGCTCATGGCAAATCCTAAACTTGCACCAGAAATGGTCGATGGGAATATGGAAGTAGCGGGTGTCTCCGCCTTGGGCATGCTGTATCCCATGACCAATGATCGCAGCATCAATACCATGCTCAAAATGATGGGTAAGCGCTTTGGGATCTTAGATTTTGATCGTACTCAAAAAGCAACCGTCGATAAGCTGGGCGGAATACCGATCATGACCAATCTGGCGGGTATTGGCTCGATGTTTAATGATGGCAAACTGGATTTGGTTTTTTTACCAGCTTATGCATACCAAGCTTTAGGAATTAGTAAAGGCATGGGGTCGAAAGGTGCAATTGCTAAATATCCAGTCGCCTATCTCACCATGCAAATCGTGGTTCGCCGTGATAAATTTCCTGAAAACTACGGGCAAAGAAGTCGAACTTGGTTTGCAGAACAACAAGATCGTATATTTAAAAATAACAAGCGTCTTGAGGATAGTATTGATCCTCGGCTATGGGAGAATCTTCCCGATTTAGACAAAAGAGGCTATGACAGAATTCTTCGTCAAGTCCGCATAGATTTTGTACAAAAAGGGGTTTATAGCAAACGCATGGCATCCATTGCTAAAAAGATGCGTTGTACGGACGATCCTAATAATGCTGAATGCTCGCTCAATGATGAGTAAGTTTGATGAACTTCATGTAGCGTTGAAAAGGAAACCCCGCACCAAGCGGGGTTTTTTACAACCTTGTGAAATCAATTGATTACTTAATTAAATCAGTCGCCCACTTGGCAAAGGTAACCCACCAATTAGTGCCTGATACAATCAGACTTAGTATCTGACAAACCACGATGAGCAGACCGCCACGCCATGTCACTTGTTGTACACGCCCTTGAGAACAAATATCCCAAACGATTAATGCCAGAATGAATAAATCGGTTAAGCCAAAGAAAGCAGGAGGGCCGTAAGGAGCAACTTGAGGAAAACGAGCAAAAGCGGGTGGTAACAAGGCTAATGTTGCCAACAACATCCAACGCTTATGGCTCTGTGCCTGACGACGAAGACTTACTCCCATCGCAACACAGAATCCGAACACGAGAATATCAATCACAGGAATGGCGAGGAAACGTAGAGGAGGTACAGGGACATTGACAAAGCCATGTGGGCTACCCGCAGCGAGTAGCGCGACATAAATGCCCAGAATAACCATTGACGTTGCTAATAATGCACCAAAAGCACCAGTTTTACGGTGAATCGCCCTGTTATCGGTAGCGATCAGTGATGTTTGCAATAAAAACAGCAGGATCCACAATGTAAACACCACACCATGGACATAGGCCCATGGGTTATGTGTTGCGGGCCAATTTGGGTAAAGCGGCTTTAAATAAAAGCTATGAGAGAACCCATAAAAAACAGCCAATAGCATGGCAATCGCCATACCACTGTAAAAACGTCGTTCGGATGTAGCAGGATTTTTTAACATCACAGATACCCCTTTAACTCAAGAAAACGGCATTGGGTTAATCCATGCCTGATTGTTGTTTGATCAATTTGTTATCTGGAAATGACGCTGCTTTTGCAGCATATACCCATTAAGTATAATGATTCCTCAATGAAATGCATTTAAATCTGACAATAAAAAACCCCGCTAAAGAGCGAGGTTTTCAACAGCTAATTCTTGTATAGAATTAAGCCACATTGCCTTCCAAGAAGTCCTGTGCAAAGCGTTGTAGTACACCGCCTGCTTCGTAAATCAGCACTTCTTCTGCTGTATCCAAACGAGAGGTTACAGGCACTTCAATGGTTTCACCATTCGCACGATGAATCACCAAAGTCAGGTCTTGACGTGCTTTACGCTCGCCAATCACGTCATAAGTTTCTGTACCATCCAAACCTAATGTCAGACGCGTAGTACCTGCTTTAAATTGCAACGGCAGCACACCCATACCAATCAAATTGGTACGGTGAATACGCTCAAAGCCTTCTGCGACAATGGCTTCCACACCCGCCAGACGCACGCCCTTTGCAGCCCAGTCACGGCTAGAACCTTGACCATAGTCAGCACCCGCCACAATGATCAACGGTTGTTTGCGCTCCATGTAGGTTTCCATCGCTTCCCACATGCGCATGACTTTGCCTTCTGGCTCAACGCGTGCCAGCGAACCTTGTTTTACGGTGCCATCGGCATTGCGAACCATTTCATTAAATAATTTTGGATTCGCAAAGGTTGCACGCATCGCTGTTAAGTGATCACCACGGTGAGTCGCGTAGCTGTTGAAGTCTTCTTCTGGTAGACCCATCTTGTGCAGATATTCACCTGCAGCACTGTTCATCATAATCGCATTCGATGGTGACAAATGGTCAGTGGTGATGTTGTCAGGCAGTACCGCCAGCGGACGCATGCCTTTCAACGTACGTGGATTCGCAGCCAATGCGCCAACACCTGTCGTATCCCAGTAAGGCGGACGACGGATATAGGTCGACATTGGACGCCAGTCGTAGAGTGGGCTCGCCGCTTCTTCAACTTGTCCCAAATCAAACATCGGAATATAAACTTTACGGAACTGTTCTGGTTTAACGCTTTTCGCTACCAACGCATCAATTTCTTCATCCGATGGCCAGATGTCTTTTAGGTAAATTGGATTGCCGTTTTTGTCGGTGCCCAATACGTCTTTTTCGATATCAAAACGAATCGTACCTGCAATCGCATATGCCACAACTAACGGTGGAGATGCCAAGAACGCTTGCTTCGCATACGGATGGATACGACCGTCAAAGTTACGGTTACCTGACAGTACAGCGGTTGCGTACAAGTCACGGTCAATGATCTCTTGTTGAATCACTGGATCAAGCGCACCTGACATGCCGTTACAGGTGGTACAAGCGTAAGCGACGATACCAAAGCCGAGTTTTTCAAGGTCAGTCAAAACGCCAGCTTCTTCCAAATACAGCGCAGCTGCTTTAGAACCAGGCGCGAAAGATGATTTCACCCATGGTTTACGAACGAGACCGAGTTCAAGGGCTTTACGTGCGAGCAAGCCAGCAGCGACAGTGTTACGTGGATTTGACGTATTAGTACATGAGGTAATCGCAGCAATGATGACCGCACCATCAGGCATTAGACCTTCAGCTTCTTGTGCTTTTGCAGCGTCCAAGTTACCCGCAATGCCTTTAGCTGCTAAATCAGCAGTGGCAACGCGCGCATGTGGATTTGATGGACCTGCCATGTTACGGGTGACAGTCGACAGATCAAAAGTCAGAACGCGTGGGTAGACTGCTTTGGTCATTTCACTTGCCCACAGACCTGTGGTTTTGGCATAGTTTTCAACCAGCGCGATTTGATCTTCTTCACGGCCTGTGAGGCGGAGGTAATCGATAGTTTGCTGGTCGATGTAGAACATCGCCGCAGTTGCGCCGTATTCTGGAGTCATGTTGGAAATGGTTGCGCGGTCGCCAATCGTCATGCTGTTTGCGCCTTCGCCGAAAAACTCGACGTATGCACCGACGACACGTTCTTTGCGTAGGAATTCTGTGAGGGCAAGAACGATGTCAGTTGCAGTAATGCCAGCTTGACGTTTTCCTGTCAGCTCGACACCGACGATGTCTGGCAAACGCATCATCGACGCACGACCGAGCATGACAGTTTCAGCTTCCAAACCGCCGACACCAATCGCGATCACCCCGAGCGCATCGACGTGCGGAGTGTGTGAGTCAGTCCCCACGCAAGTATCAGGGAATGCCAAACCATCACGGTTTTGAATCACAGGAGACATTTTTTCCAGATTGATCTGGTGCATGATGCCGTTACCCGCTGGAATCACGTCGACGTTTTTAAACGCAGTTTTGGTCCAGTCAATAAAATGGAAACGGTCTTCGTTACGACGATCTTCAATTGCACGGTTTTTGTTGAATGCATCAGGATCAAAACCACCACATTCTACGGCGAGCGAGTGGTCAACGATCAATTGGGTTGGAACAACTGGATTGACTTTGGATGGATCACCGCCTTGATCAGCAATCGCATCACGCAAACCTGCCAAATCAACCAGTGCAGTTTGACCCAAAATATCATGACAAACGACGCGCGCTGGATACCATGGAAAATCCAAATCCTGACGACGTTCGATGAGCTGTTTCAATGAGTCGGTCAGTGTGGCTGGATCACAGCGGCGTACTAACTGCTCCGCTAGAACTTTGGATGTGTATGGCAATGTGTCATAGCTACCTGCTTGAATGGCTTCAACCGCAGCGCGGGTATCGAAGTAGTCAAGCTGAGAGTTCGGTAGGTGTTTGCGGTATGCAGTATTCATGGCGGTTAGCTCTGTTAAAGGGTTGCTTCTAAAGATGGCGGTATTGTACTCCTTCAAAATGCCATTTCCCAAATCGTTTATAATTCATGTAGATAGTGCACTATTTGGCATTTTTTAGAGTTTTTGCTCGAAAATGTTTGTACATTTGTACTTTTTTTACCTTTTTTTCACAAAAATAAGATAAATTGACGATACAGGTGGTCATTTTTTTATCATAATTTGAACATTGAGGTCGCATAGGCGCTGGATTTAGGTCTATGTATCTAGAAAGTGAATGTGTTATCGGATTAAACAGTTCAGGACGAACACCGAGTCAAAACAACTAGAAAAGTATTGTGATTGAATAAAGGACTGAGACCATGCAGCCATTGGATAGGCAGAATACAGGTCGGTTCCACTTGATGAGTCAAGATTTGAACCGAGAGTTTCGCTTAAACCGCTTGCTTTACGCATGCTGCTTAGTTCTCGTGGCTGTAGATATTCCTTGGGGAATTTATAACATTATCAATGAACAATGGTTGCAGTTAGTGATTAGATTTATTCTGATTGCTGCTGGTGTTGTTTCTTTCTTTTTAGTGCGTCAAGGTAAAGTTCTCAGCACATTTGCTGTTCTAGCGGTGTCGTCATTTATTGTATTTTGTATATTAAGCATCATTCTGGATGTGCCTACGGCATCGACGCCGAGAACGGTGCATATTTTCTTCTTATTGATTGGGATTGGCTGTTTTATTGGCTTCAAGGATGAGCATTACGTGCTGTCCTATGGGTTTCCGTTGATTTGTTTTGTGGCGTATGGTTTTTTTGCGAGCAGTATGTGGGGGATTGTAACACCGTACGCAATCAGCCCCAATGAGCGCATTTTTGGTGCTTGGGCAAATAATGTGATTGCACTGAGTCTGATTTACGTGCTGTTCCACTTGATGCAGACCAATGCCAAGAAGGCCAATGCGATTGAGGTTGAGCTGCGTAAGGCGTTAGCACACAATCAATTTGTGTTGTATTACCAACCACAAGCTGATGAGGGCGGTCAGATTGTTGGTTCAGAAGCCTTAATTCGCTGGATTCATCCGATAGAGGGCATCATCTCGCCAGATGAATTTATTCCTTTGGCTGAACAAATTGGAATTATTCGCCCACTGGGTCATTGGGTATTGGGCACAGCGTGTGCGCAATTAGTTAAATGGTCACAAAAAGCCGAGACGGCGCATCTCTCCTTATCGATTAATGTCAGTGCGCAGGAGTTCAAACAAGTTGATTATGTTGCGCAGGTTTTGTCTGTGCTTGAGCGTTCAGGTGCAAACCCTAAATTACTCAAACTTGAATTGACGGAAAGCATGTTGGTCAATGATGTCGAAGACATTATCACAAAAATGACAGCACTCAAGGCAGCAGGTGTGAGCATTTCATTAGATGACTTTGGGACTGGATATTCTTCATTGAGTTATCTGAAAAAACTGCCCATTGATCAATTGAAAGTCGATCAGTCGTTTGTTCGTGAGATGTTGTCGAGTCCACAAGATGAGGCGATTGTCCGTACCGTAGTGTCACTTGCTCACAATATGGAATTGGATGTCATTGCAGAAGGCGTTGAAACAGAAGAGCAGCGCCAGTTCTTGCGTAGTATCGGATGTTTTACGATACAAGGTTATTTACTCAGTCATCCTCTGCGGATTCGTGAGTTTAATGATTTTATTCAGAGTCGATTAGCGGCTGTCACGCATGACGTTGATGTTGAGCTTCAAGAGGTGTGATTCTGTCTTTTCAAATAATTTGTACAATAAAAAAGCCCTCATTCACGAGGGCTTTTTTACATCACAGTGGATTAACCGCGTTGTGCAATCGGAGTCACTTGACGCAGTTCTGGACCTGTATATTCCGCGCTTGGGCGAATGATACGGTTGTCCGCGCGTTGTTCCATGACGTGTGCCGCCCAACCTGTCAAACGACTAATCACGAAAATTGGGGTGAATAGTTTTGTTGGAATACCCATGAAGTGATACGCAGAAGCATGGAAGAAGTCTGCGTTACAGAACAGTTTTTTCTCACGCCACATGACTTCTTCACAGCGTACAGACACAGGGTAGAGCACAGTGTCACCAACATCTGCGGCGAGTTTTTCTGACCAGAGTTTGATGATGCCGTTACGTGGGTCGTTGTCTTTGTAGATCGCATGACCGAAGCCCATGATCTTGTCTTTACGTGCCAGCATCGCCATCATTTCTTGTTCAGCATGGTCTGGGCTGGTGAATTTTTCGATCATATCCATCGCAGCTTCGTTTGCGCCGCCATGCAATGGGCCACGCAGTGAGCCAATCGCAGCAGTGATGCAAGAATGCATATCAGACAAGGTTGATGCACAGACGCGTGCGGTGAAAGTTGATGCATTGAACTCATGCTCTGCGTACAGAATTAATGAGACGTTCATGGTTTGTGCATGCAGTGCGTTAGGTTTTTCACCTTTGAGCAAATGCAAGAAATGTGAACCAATGCTGTCGTCATCAGTTTCAGTTTCGATACGCACGCCGTCATGGCTGAAACGATACCAATAAGTGATGATCGATGGGAATGCTGCGAGCAGACGGTCAGTTTTGTCTTGTTGTTCAGCAAAACTGAGTTCAGTTTCGAGGTTGCCGAGCATTGAACAACCCGTACGCATGACATCCATTGGATGTGCTTCTTTTGGAATGTTTTCCAAAACAGTTTTTAGCGCTTGTGGCAAACCGCGTAAGGTTTTCAGTTTTGCTTTGTAGGCTGCGAGTTGAGCTTTGGTTGGGAGTTCACCAAAGAAAATCAAATACGCAACTTCTTCAAATTCACAATGTTCCGCCAAATCACGCACATCATAGCCGCGATAAGTCAGGCCAGCGCCTTCTTTACCGACGGTTGAGAGTGCAGTTTTGCCAGCGACTTGACCACGTAGACCAGCACCCGATAGTACTTTTGCTTCTGCCATGTTATTCATTCCTGTCTTTTGTTGAAAGTCAAAAGCAAAATCCCTTCCGACCTCCCTTTGCAAAGGGAGGAGTATTCCTTTTTAGACAAAGGAATATGCGGTAGTACCGCGAGGAAGAGGATTTGCTTTTAATAAAAACACTTTGTTAAAACCTATTACTTATCTGCTTTGAACAACGCATCTAATTTATCTTCGTATGAATGATAATCTAAGAATTGGTAGAGTTCTTTGCGTTTTTGCATGAGATCCAGCACATTCACTTGCGTGCCTTCTTTGCGTACAGCTTCGAAGACTGCTAATGCAGCTTTTTGCATCGCACGAGTTCCAGAAAGTGGATACAGAACCATGGCGATATCTTGTTCACGCAATTGTTCAACGGTGTAGTATGGCGTATCACCAAATTCAGTGATATTCGCAAGGACTGGAACTTTGACCGCATCACAGACTTTTTTGTACATGGTAATGTCAGTCATCGCTTCAGCGAAAATCGCATCGGCACCTGCTTCAACAAACGCGCAAGCACGATCAATTACGCCTTGTAAGCCTTCAGCTTGTAACGAATCGGTACGCGCCATGATGACGAAATCAGAATCAGTTTTTGCATCGACAGCGGCTTTTACGCGGTCAACCATTTCTTGTTTAGAAACGATTTCTTTGTTTGGACGATGACCACAGCGCTTTTGCGCAACTTGATCTTCGATGTGCACAGCTGCAACACCTGCACGAATCATTTCTTTGACGGTACGACCAATGTTAAATGCACCACCCCAACCCGTATCAATATCAACGAGTAATGGAGTATCTACAACACTGGTGATACGGCGAGCATCAATGAGTACATCTTCTAATGATGTGATGCCTAAATCTGGCAAACCGTAAGAGTAGTTGGCAACTCCTGCGCCTGATAAATAAATGGCTTTATAACCGACTTGGGTCGCCATCATTGCGGCGTAGGCATTGACTGTGCCCATGATTTGTAATGGTTTTTCGGCTGCTAAGGCTTCTCTAAAACGTTTACCTGCGCTATTTGACATCAAAGCACTCCTCGAGAATGTGTCCTAGCTGTTGGATCTCAAGCAGACTAGGATTAGATCAATATTTGGAACGGTGTGTAGAAATCGTCTCCACAATTCGCCCGACATTGTAGCTAACTTTGTGAGCAAAGAGGCGACAATCATGAACGCGCGGCAAAGTATATTCCGATTAAGCTTGGAATCCAGTACGCAAAAAGCCCATCAATGATGAGCTTTTATGCCTGTTGGCGAGTTGGATGAATGAGATTTAGAAGGGGATTTTGACTGCGACATATCCATTGCCATTACTATTGCGTTGATAGTAGTGGTTGTGCGCATAGTAATAAGTTTGGTTTTTGACTTTCACAATGCGATAACGGTGTGGAAGCGTTTTAATCCAGCCTCGTTTTGGCGATGGCTTGTAGTTGGGGTGCGCTTTGTACCATGCCGTGTCATGTGCAGAAAGTGCTTTATAAGGCGTGGGTTTGGGTGCGTTCTGTGGAATTGCTTCCGCGAACTGCCATGTACTCGCACATAAACCCACGACAGTAAGCATTTTTAGACTCGATTTGAGTGTAGCTAGACTTGATCGGTTCTTCAAAATACCACCTCTTTTATTTCACTTACTGTAATCAGTCTATCACTATTACGTTCAATGTGTTTAGGGCGTGTCAACATTTGATTGCACGCCCAGTTTTGTCCAAAACAGTAAGACAATGTCCGTTACAAAGACCAGACGTTAATACATCTTAAGACTGAGATTTGTCATGCTGAGCTTTAAAGAAAGCATGTAGCTCATCTTGACTAATTTGACCGTTATGATCTGTATCAATTTCATTAAAATGTTTGGCGATTTCTGGTGCACTTGCTTGTGCTTCACTCAAACTAATCGATCCGTCATGATTGGTATCCAGTGTTTGGAAGCGAGCTCCAAATCCTTGATTACGGTCGTCATGATGTTCATGGCAGTGATGTCCGCCATGATGGCGCCAGAACGCAAGACGTTGCCAGAAACCATGATGGTGATGGGGTTTAAATGCTAAAAACTCTTCAAGCGTCAGTTGTCCATCGTGGTTGGTATCAGCTTTTTTGAAGTCCTCGGTACGACGTTCGGTCATTCGTGCCTCGTGCTTCGCTCTTTTTGCATCAAAGAAAGCCTTGAGTTCATCTTGGCTGATTAAACCATCATGGTTGCTATCAATTTCATCGAAGTGCTTGGCAATACGCGGTGCATAGGATTCTGCTTCAGCTTTGCTAATTTGACCATCGTGATTCGAGTCTACTTTTTTTAGCCATTCCGTCAGGTTCTTCACATCTGGATGTTCGCCACGGTCGTGTTCATCGCGTGGATCTTCTTTTCCATCAGGACGATGATCGGGGCGTGGCGGTTTGAATGCTAGCCATTCTGCAAGACTGAGTTTTCCATCATGATTGGTATCAGCTTGCTGGCACATCTCAGTGAGACGTTGGGTTCGCTCTTGTTCACGTTTTGCTCTGGACTCTTCCCAACGTGCTTTGCGAGCAGCATGGTCATCAGGAGCAGATGCTGTAGTTGTTGGTGCGGCTGATGATGCTACCGCTACCGTCTGCGTAGCCGTTGTTTCAGCAAAGCTCGCAAATGAAATACCGCCTAGACTTATGATTAGGGTTGCAATGATTGAATGTTTAAAAAATCTATGTTGAGCTTGTTTCATGATTTAACTCCATTTCCGACATGTTGCTGTGATCAGTGGGTACATGGCTTAAGTTAACGCTGAAATGTCGGTAGAGTTTGTTGGAAATAAGGAGGAAATAAGGAGCTATGTATGAATGTGTGATGTGCATAAACACATTCAAAATGATGGATGTAAAGGTCTAGCGCCAAGCAGTGCTAGACCAAAATATGTCATGTCCATGATCACTGTGCATATATGATCCCTATAAAGTTCCACACAAGGTGTGAACGTTATATTCACTCGGTTTTCCTTGTTTTTGATCAATATTTTTTGTCTGTAAATAGCGCAATGCTTGCGAAAACATATAATCGGTTGCTGTCGCATAGGTTTTGGCCAGAATGGGTGGAGGCATGTCTTGTTTGTGCTGATTCATGGCTGTTACCGCTTCTGTACGTCGTATGACTCGCTCTTTACGAATCTTTTCTAGTGGATTGTTGGCATCAATTCCTTCATATTTAGGATGAATATAGTCTACTTCGTGAAAATTGAGCGCATCGTCAGGGTCGCCATTTTTGCGTTCATTGACCAAATAATCGGGTGTAACGCCATAACCGTTGACGGGACAGCCTGAAGGTGTGAAGTAATTGGCGGTTGTGAGGCGAAGCCCTGTATTGTTGATAATCGGAGAGATTGTTTGTACCGATCCTTTTCCGAAGGTAGGTTCACCAATAATCGTTGCACGTTTCAGATCTTGGAGTGCTCCACTGACTAGCTCTGGGGCAGAGATGGTATTGTGATGTACCAACACAACGAGCGGAATGGTTTTATATAGTTCAGGTAAGTTGGTAAGTGGGTCAGTCGTGACGCCATTTTTGGTATTTGAGGCAGTTTTATAGTCGTCCAGCGTGGTGTAGAGATAACGTGTATCTTCAATTTTTTTGCCGCTACCTTGTTCAGTTTTGCTTCCTTTAATGAGCACGGCTTTTTGTTTACCTTGCACAAAAATCGAGACAATACCGACAGCCGCAGATAGAGAACCTCCACCGTTATTGCGCAGATCTAGAACCAATCCTTTTAAGTTGGGGTCAGTTTTAGCAAGGTCTTGTAGTGCATCGACAGTTTTTGCAACCACATTTTCATCGAATGAAGAAATACGCACCCAGCCATAGCCTGGTGCAACGATACGATGATAAACCGTTTCTGTTTTGATTTTGGCGCGGGTAATGTTGAAATAGGTTTTTTGCATTTTGGGCATGCGTTGAACAGTGAGTTTGACCACTGAATTAACGGGACCTGCCATGCTTTCGGTCATTTCCTTGAAAGTTTTTCCTCTAAAATTCTCACCGTCTGCTTCGATAATCAAATCATTGGGATGAATATTCGCTTTCTCGGCGGGACTGTTATCAAGCACTTGATAAACCCGTAATCCATCACCTTCTTGCCCGACAACGACACCAATTCCCACATAACCTTCGGCGCGCCATGTTTTCCACATATCGGCATATTCGGTTTTGTCCATGAATTGTCCGTGCGTCAGTGTGTCAACTGTGCGCTTAATCCCTTGATTGAGAAATTCGTGGACATCGATTGGCGTGTACGAGTCCTTTTTGATTGTTTCGACGACATCTTTGAGCTGGCAGATTTCGGCTTCCCAATCGGGAGGACAGGGACTGGCTGCATAGGCGCTTACGCTATGGAAACTGAGAGCAAGTATTGCGATTTTAATGGCATGAGTCAGGTGGAGGAGAGGCACTTTTTTCATATTCATGGTCATAAGTTGTTTGTTTTTTTACAATTCGAGTTTATAGCCGACACCATAGATAGAGCGAATCACATCTTCAGGTGAAATTAGAGACATTTTTCGGCGTAGGTTTTTGATATGACTGTCAATGGTGCGGTCGGTAATAATTCTTTGATCATCATAGACATGGTTGATGAGTTGGTCGCGCTGAAATACTCGTCCAGGTGCATCAGCAAGGGTTTTCAGCAAGCGGAACTCAGCGGGTGTGAGTTCAAGCAATTGATTGTGATAGCGCGCTTCAAAACGGGCTTCATCCAGTTGTAAGTTCGTGAGAGATGTTGCAACAGCGCTAACCTCGGCCTGAGGAACTCGGCGTAAGATCGCTTTCACGCGTGCCATGACTTCGCGTGGACTGAATGGTTTGCAAATATAGTCATCTGCGCCAATTTCGAGGCCAATCAGTCGATCAATTTCTTCAACACGTGCAGTAATCATGATGATCGGCACATTACTTATCCGACGAATATCTTTACAGACGTCTAAACCATCACGTCCAGGGAGCATAAGGTCTAACAGGACAAGATCGGGGTGTTCGTGTGTTGGGTGATCTGCATAGTATTTGGCGACTTCGCGTCCATCAGAGATCCATACGGTTGCGTAATTGTTGGCAGCAAGATAATCCAAAAGCACCTGCGCAAGTTTAGGTTCATCCTCAACAACAAGAACTAGCATTTTAGAATCGATCACGTCCTATTCCTCTTTATGTTGGAGCTGCGCCATTCAATGGCAATGTGATATCAATTTGCACTCCGCCCAATGGCGAGTGTTGTGCGTGAATCTGACCGCCATGTGCTTGGACAATGGTTTGGCATAATGGCAAGCCTAAGCCTGCGCCACCTGTTGCGCGATTACGTGAGCTTTCTACGCGATACAAGCGCTCAAAAATCTTGGGGAGTTCCTCATCTGAAACTCCGGGGGCGGAGTCTTGTAGACTGATTAAAATGCTGTGTTGATTGGTCGAGACATGGAGTTGCACCTGACCATCAGCATCAGTATAGCGCAATGTATTTTCAAGTAAATTCTTGAAAAGCTGTGCGAGTCTACGTTCGTCAGCACGCAGAATAATTGGTGATTCTGGCAGAGAGAGTTTCCATGACAGTCTTTTTGTGGCGAGTCGCTCTTGGAACAGATCAGCGACGCGTGTAATGCACTCGTTTAGATTGGTTGAACTCATGTTGTAGTGTAAGCCGCCGACATCAGATAACGAAATCTGGTAAAGATCATCAACGAGCTGGCTGAGTGCTTGAGTTTCAGATTGTAGTGACATGATGGCAGACGCGTCGGGCTTGCGAATGCCATCTTGTATTGCTTCCAGTTCACCTTTCAAAATAGCCAGTGGTGTGCGTAGCTCATGTGAAATATCCGCGACAAATTCTCGGCGCATGGTTTCATTACGCTGCAACGTGGCTGCAAGGTGATTAAAGTCCTTTGCAAGTTGTCCAAGCTCGTCTTGTTGCTGTACTTGGGTCCGTGTCTCGTAGCGTCCAGCAATGAGTTGTTGAGTTGCCTCGGCAAGTCGACGTACAGGTGCTAGAAAGAGCCGAGCAAGAAGCAACGCCGCTACAATCGCGAGGAGTGTTGCTGCCATCATGATATAGATGCTGGACTTGAGTTGTTCTGCGAGGAAGTTCTGCTCGCCGAGGGTGATACGGCGCTCTCGTGGTGAAACGGCAATCCAGCCTACAGTATTTCCTTGAACTTGGATCGGATAACGCAGTGCGGTTGCAGGTACGTCTGGATTACCTGCGATAACTAATCCTGTTTCATCCAATAAGCTCCAATGTGATGGTCGCCGTTGTATAGGAGGTCTGTTAGCTGTATTAGGATTATTTTTTGTATTGTTGATGCTCTCGAAATCATCAACATCATCTTTATCATGATCGTTTTTATTGTATTTATTTTTTAAGGAAGTTAGGTCGTGTTTAATTTGTTCTGGTGTCAGTTCTCGACGACTTAAATTAGGACGCACAATATCCCGCCAAAACCGAGGGTTATTGCGAATAAAATCCCAGCTTTTTTTGTCATCATAAATATCAGCGAGCGTTCTGGTCATGGCTTGCGCACGTTGACTGTCGAGTTGTGCGCTATATGCATTAAAGCTATGTCTGAGACTCCATGACATCGCGCCGCCCATCGCGAGAATGACAAGCGCGCTGATCCCCAAAATTGAAATAAACAATTTGGTGGTAATAGAAAAACGTCGCGGAAACTTTAAACCTTGTGCAGTCACACGTGCATGCTCGTCTGAATGAAATTGATTGTTAAAAAAATCTGCTTTGGATTATGCCATTATTTTCATCGACAGTTGGCGGTGTTGCGTTGAGTTCTGTTTACCAGAAAATTAGGCATAAAAAAACCGCGATGTCGCGGCTTTCTTATCAATCTGCTGCTTATGCAGTCTTTGCAGGTCTTTTCTTTGGAACCCATGCCCAGATCATTTCGCATTCAACAGGGCTGTTCCCAGTTGCGTCAGTGATGATGCAAGGTACAGTGACTTCACCTTTCGGTGTGCTGGCAATACGTTCACGATCAGCAAGAGACAATGTTGCAGTCGCAATGAGATCGCCTTTGGCGACTTTTTTGTACTCAAGTTTCAATGATTTGATGAGTACCATCGAGTCATCAGGGATATTCATACCCACAACAAAACCCGTTGCTGTTTCTGCAATCAGCGCCATCGCAACCGCATGCACACCTTTGATGTGGTTCTGCATTGGGCGACGATTTTTAATGCTACAAATGACTTTTTCGGCAGTGACTAAATCATAGCTAATCCCCGCAGTGCCAACCATAGGGACAACTGTACCAAAGGCTTTAGACAGCACTTTAGCGCGAACTGATTGTGGGAGATACTCCGCTGCACCCGCGACTTTGGCGATTAAATTCTTTTTACCTTTGCTCATGCTAAATTTTCCAGTTGGGGATTAATGGATTTGCGTCGACATTAGTCTTTAAAGTTATTGAACTGCAATGGCAAACCAAACTGTTTTTCTTTCAAAAATGCCATAATTTGCTGCAAGGTGTCGCGTTTCTTATCGGTGACACGAATTTTGTCACCTTGAATTGACGCTTGAACTTTAATGCCGCTGTCTTTAATGGCTTTATTAATTTTCTTGGCGGTATCTGAATCCAGCCCATCTTTGAGTTTGATGGTTTGATGGATGAATTTTCCAGAAGCGGTCATATCTTGTGCATCAAGGCTTTGGATGTCAACTTTGCGCTTGGTCATGTGGTTTTCGAGCATTGCAAACACGTTTTCGACTTGAAGGTCGCTTTCGCCTTTGATTTTAATTTCTTTGGCTTTTTCATTAAGCTCAACACTAATTTCTTTACCGCGAA
The DNA here is from genome assembly GCA_030150135.1 of Aquirhabdus sp. Lineage (GTDB taxonomy): Bacteria > Pseudomonadota > Gammaproteobacteria > Pseudomonadales > Moraxellaceae > Aquirhabdus. The sequence goes on along the minus strand of JASLGO010000113.1, from coordinate 1,538 downwards.
AGTCAAAGCGGGTTTGAATTTCTTTTTGGGTGTTTTGTACCGCGTGATTGATTTCAAAGAGTTCTAATTCTGAGACAATGTCGAATGATGGCATGATTGGATCTCTACAATTCAAGTTTTACAGACTATGGTTTTACGAATCGTGCGATTATAGCAAATTGTGTTGTCAAGATATGCGTTAACACGGGGATGAATGTGTACGCTGCCGTTCAGTGGCATGATGTATCGCCCACCCCCATCATATAGAAGGAAGTGAATCATGATTCGTGAATTAGCCATTACCGATTTTCCGAGCGTTCAGGAAAAAGCACCACAAACCCAGGTGTGGGATGTGCGTGATACCAAATCGTTTGCTGAAGGGCATATTGTCGGTGCGGTGAATAAACCAATTGAACATTTGGATGCGTCAGTTTTAGCGGATATTCCCGAAGGTGAGCCTGTCTATGTGTTGTGTGGTGGTGGAACGAAAGCAGGTCGCGCGATTGCTTTACTCGAATCACTTGATCCAACCCGTGAATACGTCGAGCTGAAAGGTGGTACACGTGGCGCGCGTGCTGCGGGATTGCCAATTGTAGTTGAAGAATAGCACACGGTGTTCACGCATCATGAGTGATGGAATCCAGCCGAAGCAGCGCAAAATCATTCATATCGATATGGATGCGTTTTATGCGTCGGTTGAGCAACGTGATGATGCCAGTTTACGTGGTAAGCCTGTGGTGGTGGCGTGGAAAGGTGAGCGCTCAGTCGTGTGTGCGGCATCTTATGAGGCGCGGAAGTTTGGCATTCGTTCGGCAATGTCAGCGATTCGCGCAGAACGTTTATGTCCTGATGCGATTTTTGTGCCGCCTGATTTTGTGCGCTATAAAGCTGCATCGAAACACATGCATGAGATTTTTCATCGGCACACGGATTTAATTGAACCGCTGTCGCTAGATGAAGCTTATTTGGATGTGACGGAGCCGAAGCTGGATTTGGGTTCAGCGACTGCAATTGCAGAAACCATCCGAGCTCAGATCCGAGCGGAAATTCATCTCACCGCATCGGCAGGCGTTGCGCCGAATAAATTACTTGCCAAGATTGCCTCGGATTGGCGTAAACCTGATGGTCTATTTGTTATTCGCCCCAATCAGGTCGAAACGTTTTTAACGCCGTTACCTGTGAGCAAGATTCATGGTGTGGGCAAAGTCATGCAGGCAAAGCTCACGGCTCTAGGCATTGAAACCGTCGGCGATTTGCGGTTACGAGAGCTATATGAACTTGAACAGCGTTTTGGTCGTTTTGGCAAAAGACTATATGAATGCGCGCGCGGCATTGATGAACGACTCGTGCAACCGAATCAGCGTGTGAAATCGATTTCATCCGAAGATACCTTTTCGAGTGATGTACCGCTCACTGAGTTGGATGAAGCCATTCGCCGTTTGGCTGAGAAAACGTGGAATGCAACGCGTAAGACCAGTCGTGTTGGTCGTACGGTCGTTCTCAAATTAAAAACGGCTGATTTTCATATCCTGACACGCAGTTATACGCCGCAACATTTA
>JASLGO010000086.1 GCA_030150135.1 Aquirhabdus sp. | reverse complement strand
ATCCTTGAAACTCATGGAGATGAGTAAATTCATTTCTGCACTGAGTTGCGCTGCGACATCTTCGAATAAAGTTTCAGGATTCGGCAGGTTGTTGTAGATCGTCCCGCGTGCAACGCCCGCAACCTTAGCCAATTCACTCATTTTGATCTGGCTTGTACCGTGTTCAGCAAATAAGCGCATTGCGGCACGGTGAATGCGTGTTTGGGCTGCGGACACAGAATCCATGAAAACCTCTAATCTCTATAATGAACAAAAAAGCAGTATTTGAACAATATTAGCTTAATTTGTACGATCTATCTCATCTTTCGTGATGCGAACAAGTTTAAATACCTAGATGGTCGTGAGCTTTCGGCGTAACCAACCCCAGTTATTACGGTCTTCAATGCGTTTTTGTTTAAGCATCTCTAATTGAGAATTGATGGATTCAGCGACTTCTTCACGTTTATTCCAAAGTACTGCTTCATCTTCTACATTCAAACCTGCGGTTGGAATACGCTCGCCAAAGCTGAAATAAAAACGCTGTGGGCGAGGTAGCCACGTCGATCCAAGCCCGCGAGATAAAGGCGGAATGACATCACCGTCGCGAGATATTTTGCTCAACCCCGTTGCTTTCAATATTTTTTGTCCAATGGGACTTGATTGAATATCTTCGGCATCGAGTACGATGTCATAACAGTCATCAGGACCGAGTGAGGCAAATGGAATAATGTCGTAGCCATGTTTCATTGCCATGCGCACAAAACCGACACGTTTTTTCCAAACGAGCTGATATTTTTCATCATGTCGCTTCATGACTTCTCGTGCACCGCCTGGGAAGACGAGAATGGATTGACCTGATTCCATCAGCTCATCGCAGTTTTCTGGTGTCCCCATGACCATGCCATTATTCACTAGAAGTTCACGCCATAACGGAACTAAGAAGTGTCCACGATCACCGAGTGAGCGCAGTAACACACCGTGTTTGGCATAAATATGTTCGAGCATCAAAGGCACATCCATGATGCCGTAGAGTGTGTGATTACCGACAAATAGTGCTGGTCTGGTTAAATCAAGCGTATCGGAACCGACAAAGCTCGGTTTGAAATACTGGCGGAGCAAAGTCAAGTTACGGCTGAAGCTTTGTGCGGATGGCGGATTAAAGTCTGGCATGATGAGGCTCTAAACAATATTGTAAAAAAAATAAGCATATGATGTTAGGGCGTGTTGATATTTGATCCCGCATTTAGTTTTTGGCAGAAATTCAAATACATTCACATTGCTTTTGCATGAAAAATGGCTAAATTTCCCTTATCCTGCGTTAATTCGTGCAGCCAATATGCTTATATTGGCGCCTAGTCTAAGGACAATTTATCTCATTTTTCAGTGCAAAGACCAAATAACAATATGCCCTAATAAACAGATACTTCTATGGCAAAAAATATAATATGCAGTGTGTAAATAGTCACTTAAGGATATGATGCTTATTCTGAATAGCGTGCCATCGCGCCAATCAAAGCGCCCAAAAAAGTATTGCCTCACCTAAAAATGGTACAGCTAATAATGTTCCTGCAACGGAAACCGCAGACATCATTATAGTTTGCATTAAGCATGCACCAAGCGTACCAATGTGATGCAGTACGGAAGTTAGGATTTCTCCAGAGAACTATAAGATACTTTTCTGGCTAAAATTACAGTCTTTATCTTAAGAAGATTTGCTTTTACTATCCATTAAATATTTCTTTGGGGTAGTTCCAAACCAAGCCTTAAATGCTCGATTAAAACTAGACATGTTTGAATATCCTAGTAAATCTGAGATCTCTTGTATCGAATTATTATCTAATAATAAAGATTTAGCTTTTTTTTGAAGAACGGCTTCACGCATTGATTTAAAAGATTGATGATGGTTTTGAATCACTCGTTGTAAAGTTCGCTGACTCATATTCAGTACATGAGCAATCTCTTCAAAAGATCTGACCCCTTTTTTTTCATCAAAGATTAGATCACTGATTTTAAATATTATATTTCTCTTTAGATAAATGGAGTCTAATTCACGTCGACATTGGTTTTCCATATATTGTGCAAAAATACGATCTGAAGTGATCAAGGGTGCCTCAAGACATGAAGCAGGAAAAATGATTCGACTATGAGGTTGATTAAATTGCATGGATCCAAGTAGTTCTTCAGTGATTTCTTTGTAATTATCTAAATATGAATGTTTTTCACATTTAAAGTCGACAGCTGGTTTAATGCTAAAGCCACAAATCTTGCTAATAGCATTAGCACAACCTACAACAAAAAAAATCGAAGATACGTCATACACTAAACGATCTAATTCATCATTCAGGTCTAGAAAGTCTTCTATCATGTATAAATAGGCTGCATTTCCTATTACTTCAAGCTTGAGGACTACTGCATTTGTTTGTAATTCTAAGTAGTTTACTAATATATCTATTGACTCTTTAAGATTCTTAGCAAGTGAAGCCGCAAATCCTAATAATCCATGAGTACTGTAATTTATTTCTTTTGCGATATAAAAGCCTAATCCAGACTCTTGAGTAAGTTGAATTGCGCGACGAAGGATCATTGCAAATGTCTGATAATCGATTTGCCAGTGAAGGTTTATAGTATCTTTGTTAAAATCATTACTTATAAGCGAGCTACCTAATAATAGTTGCTCGGCTGATATATTCCAACGTGACACAATATTTATTAGGAGATAAATATATGCGCTTGGGACTGTTAGATGATTAGTATTTTGTGCCATCGTATTAAATTATTTCGTATATAAGACTGTTCTTCGCTTCCTTCCATTATATTACATGAAGATAATTTGTGTCGGGAAGTAGAGATGATTTATCAAGATTTATATGGAAATTTTTAGAAATTATTGAAACGCAAAAATTCTTTGTTTAAACATTTTGTCTGATTGGCGGAGATAGAGAATAATTTGGCGAATAATGGTTCGTAGGAAATAGTAACTGAGCTTCAAAATTGTCGGAGAATGCCAACAATGGATGAGCGAAGATGCTTGGAACGCTAAAATTAAATGTTTGTCGCTTTAGATTTGTCAGTTTAGCAACTTTGCTGATTTTGGGTTATTCGATCCCATCTGTGAATGCACAAATAGCTCCCTTATCTGATACCGAAATGAGTAACTCGATTGGTCAAGCTGCTTTTTATACAGCATATACACCACCTTCAGGAACTGGTAATGGTAGTAATACATCAGATTTCGGTTTTTTCACATTAGGTCTAAATGCTGAACTAGATATCAATGCCAATATTCGACACATTCAGTTGGGGTGTGGAGGCGTAAATGGTTCTGGATGCGATATTGATATGAATAATGTGACTTTAAGTGGAAATCCAGGTGTTGGGTCATGCCCATCTGGAGCTAGTCTTGCCAGCTGCGATGCGGTAATAACAAACCCATTCATACGATTAGCGGTACTGAATCCAAATTCCTTATCTACTAGGCAGATAGCAGGCGTCCAATTAGGCGCTCAAAATTTAGTAGGTTTACTACAATCTGGAGACAATACGACATCAGCAAATGGAATCAATTCTTTTTCTGGTTATTTACATGTGCAATCAACCACTGCAGCAGATACCTTAACTGGCACTATATCAACCTCACCTACAGTATTTCCTGTCTATAATCCTGGAAGTGGTGCTGCAAATTATACAATTCACGGAAGTATGACTGCTGCAGGTGGATTGGCCGCAACAGCAGGATTTTATCTTTCTTCTGGCAGCATCAATATTCCAGGATTTTCTGGTATTAATTTTTCTGTCCCAGGACCAACAGTGAATGGTAGCCGAATAACAGCGTTGACAGTAAATACTACAGCTGGTTTACCTAATGTGATTCTTGGTTATACACCAGATGACAATACATGTGGTGCAATTGGCACTAGTGCATGTGGTACGTACGGAACACCTACCTATAATTCAAATTTCAGCGCTTCCGGCGCTACAGGTACCTATCCTGTAAATGGCAGTGTAGGGACTCAAGGTGGGCCTGTTGTTGCAACTACGACGTCATGCTCGGGTATAGGATGTATATTGTTAAAAAATGGTGGGGTAAATGATAATTTCAATATTCATTTGTATGGCGCTATGCAAAACATTTCATCCAATGTTGCATTCACACAGCCTCTAGGTTTTGTACACTCAATGAGTCTTAACTCACCAGTTTCTCTAAGTTTACAATCACAAAATATTCTTTGGCCTGATGCACCTAGCGGAGCTGTAGCACAACCAGGTTGGTGGGTATCCGTTAATAAACCTGTTTATTTAGGTAACCTTGTTCCGAGTAATCCAATTAATTTATGTGCTGATGCAACAAATGCATCATCTTGTGTTTTTCCTCAATTCGCTCAACAATTTAATGCCTTTTTGGCAAGTAATCCACCTAATTCCAATAATATCGCTGGCTTGTTGACAGGTTCGACCCTTGGTGTGCAAATTGGAGTGCTTAATATGACTCCTATTGCATTAGCACTGAATGGAGTGCTTAATATGACTCCTATTGCATTAGCACTGAATGGAGTGCAGCTATCTAATCAAGGGACATTCTCTAATTGCTATGGCTCTCTTAAGTTTTGCTAGTTAATCATTGAATGTAAATTATTTTTATATTCAATGATGTAGCCTCAATACTTATCAGCATCTAATGCTCTAATTTATAGGTTAATTCAATCTTAATCAATTCTAAAGCCTCAGTCATAAAAGAGTTTATTTGAATATGAGAATGACACCTTGGTTGTACATCGTTATTTTAACGATATTAACCACCCCTAATTTAGCTAATGCGATGGCTCATATTGGAGCTTATCAAGCTTGCAAGCTACCTGAGTCAAACTATCTATCAGAAATTCAACAAAGATTATCCTTGATTTCAATTAATCAAGATAACACCAACGTAGCAAATATTGCTTATATCATTTCTGCAGCATTTAATTCTGAGTATAAATCCTCAATTGATATTAGTTATGTTTCTACGATTCTGAACAAAGATGATTCAAACCAAAGAAAGATATCTTTGCTTGATATTAAGAGAACTTTAACCGCTATAGGAGCAAGAGTAGATGCAGAACAATATACATCCTTACAAGAAATATTAAATTTAACAAATAAAGTGATCATATCAAAAGATCATTATAATAATTATTATGCAATGATAGGTTCGTCACCCAATTATGTGTATCTGGTTTATGGTATTAATAATCAACGAGCATTGATCTGTCCAGTTTCTAAAGTGGAATATGTTACTAGTTATACGACTAATAAGTTCCTAATTTTAGAGAATTGACTTAAAATAATTCAATTATGGAATATTAAAATTGATAATAATATCCCATAGTCTTTTATGAAACTATTCATCTTTTAAATTACAATCATAATTATTGGGATGTTCTTTACAGCGGATTTTTTTTAGTATTTCCATCATCCGACTGTTATAAGTTCCATCTTTTACTAAACTAATCCTGATTTGACGAAATAGTTTTTCATAGCCTAATTTGTCATTAAGTGGTAAATCTAACCAATAACGAGCATCAATTGCTCCTTCGATTTTTTGAACGGCTTTAAATTGGTTACTTAATTGGTTACCTACCCAAGTGCGACTCTTTTGGCCATATCCGTCAGGAAATTTATCGGGGTAAATAATAATTTGGTTTGTCAGGTAGCCCACTGGAAATTTAATAATTGCACCTTTTTCCCCCATTCCCTTTGCAAGGTTTAGTGCTTTAAAAGCGATCAACGGTAATGCGACTATATCAACTTGACCGCTATTAAATTTGTTTCCCACAGATGATATTGTTATGGGAATAGTTTTACTTCCTAATCGATCAGCAACAAACTGTTCAGTCTGTTCAAAGTCTAAAACTCCGATTGTTTTTCCAGCCATTTTTGCCATCGAGTTAATGGATCGATCATTCACCATCACGTAACCTGCTCCTAAAGGATAAACACCAGCAATTTCAGTATTTCCTTTAACCATTTCGGGAGCAAGTTTTGGATTGGCCATTAATCCAATAACCATTTTCGCAGTTGTATCGTCAGGTACACCACCTAAAGAATCTATTGAACTTGTAAAGCTGTTTAACGCCCGTATTCGCGCACCCATTATAGAAAGTGCATCGCATTTTTTATTTGTAAAATCATCCATTGCGCGATCATCGCTGGAATACGGTTTTAAAATAAGCTCAGCTCCCCACAATTTGGCCGCAATCGCATAATCTTTCATAAAAAGAAAGCCTTCACCTTGAGTTCCAGCTGGGTCATATACACAAACGGTTTGTGCATAAGAGGAACTCATTAAGGAAATGAGAGTTGTTGTGCCAAATATTTTTATAAACTTATTCATGATATTCCTAAAGCAGTTTCATAGTATCCTTTTGCTATTAATCTAAAAAATAGTTAATTGAAATGGCTCAAGACTAAAAGAAAGGAAGAATTTGAGAACTTGGTAGCCATAAGATTTAACCTACGGCTACCGTATGAATCGTCAATAGTTCACTCTAAAATTGATCGATTTGAACGTTAAGATTAGTGACCCATGATCGCGATATGAGTACCAGCCGCTTGAACATTGATTAACTGAAGATCACCCAGAGTTGATGTTGCTGAACCCAAAGTCACGTTTTGCATCATGATGTCACTTGCTGGACCACCACAAGTAATAACTAGACCACCAACACCTGTTGCAGGACCACCAAATGCTTGTGATACGTCAGCAACTACGTCAATTGCTGAACTCAGAGTCAAGTTAGAACTCGCATGATCAGTCACTGTTAACATTCCAACTCCCAAATCACCACCACCAAATTGGCCTGCTGTTGGGTTATATGTGTTTGCATCATGAATGCTGAGATTGCTGATAGACAGACCACCAGCGATTGAACCGCCGAGTTTAATCATAGTCGTTTGTCCTGGGGTAATACCTGATTGTTGCGTATTACCCAATTGGATATTTAAAGTAGCGCCACCCAACGCGATATCCATGCTATTCAAGATTTTTACAGCATTACCAGTTGTACCACCAGTTGCGGCATTAGCAGCTGTTGCGCCTGATGCACCAGTTGCAATACCAGCACGTGCAGAACCGTCAACAGAAATATCACCAGTGCGGATCAACAAGTCCGCAGGCAGACTTACAGCAACGTTCAGAATAGGCTTAGTACCGCCAGTACCTGTTGCCGCTTGACCATTTGACGCATCAATCGTCACACTAATAGGACGGCTACCATAGATACCCATTTGTGTACCAACTGCGTTTGCTGTGTTTGCTTGATGTGCATCACCTAGGATGATCGCACCGCCACCCAAACTACCAGTAAAACCGTCTTTATCATGGAGGACTGCAGCACCGATTACGATACCATTTGTACGTGTTAAAGTATCACCAGTAGTTGTAACACCACCTGCGATTGTTGGTGGAGCGATACGGATCGAAATACCATCTTGACCAGTTGTATCGCTCAATGCTGCATCATTCATAGATTGCATTGCATATGCACTGCCGCATGATACGATTGCAGAAACCAAAGCTAATTGTGTAAATAGTTTCATTACATACTCTCCCTGAGTATTAAATAAAGATCATTTTTTTCGCATTTCGCGTTCAGTCATAGCCTTCTGTCCGAAATGAAGGCTTGTACTGTTTAGACTAGGTTAATTAACAAAAGATGGTATTGACTCAACTTGAAAAAATGTGACACAGATGTCTAACTTAAAATGATTAATTTTTATTATTGTTATATTTAATTTTTATTAATAATAAATATTTTTTTTAATTATTTTCTATTTAAAAAACTATTGGCTTTATTTAAAATATTTATCAATATAATATTTTGTGATAATTGTTAATATAAATTATTTTTTGTTTTAAATAAACTTAAGATTTTCTATATGTTGGTTGAGTGGATTTGGTTTGTTTAATACGTGCTTTGCGATATTCTCCAGGCGATGTGCCAGTCCATCTCTTAAAAGCACGTTGGAACGCGCTTTGCTCTGAGAATCCTAATAAATAGGCAATATCGACCAAACTCAAATTTGGATCAAGCGCATAACCTAGCGCTAATGCATGACGCAACTCTTTGACAAATCTGCGAAAACTTAAACCATGTTGTACGAATAGCTCTTTGAGTTGTTCTTCGGTTAAATCCATTGCTTTAGCAATTTCGGCAATTTCAGGTACTCCTCGTTGGAATGATTCTAGAATCGTTTTTCGTGCAATCGATAACCATCGTGGTTCTGAGGCATCACCGAGTTGTTTGAGTAATTGAGCACAGAAGTCCTCAAGAATATTACGTAGTTGATTATTGGCGTAGGGAAGAGGTAGGTTAAGGTATTCAAGTGGACAAGCTATTGCCGTATCTTTTGCATTAAAATAAATAGGGCAGCGAAAATGCGCTTCATAATCCTGAATATTATTTGGCTTAGGATGTCTAAAAGATACCCATGCAGGATTTAAATCTTCTCGATTAAGAATTGATCTTGATAAACTGACAAACGTTGCTTGAAGCAACTGCTCTAACATACGATTTATTGGTGCGTCATTGGGTAAGTTGCTACGCCAGTAACGAATATATTGATTATCTTTCTTCTCAAACTCGATATAACCAGCATCAACAGTTAATGATGAATATTGCATTGATTGTTTGATCATTTCTTGAGGAGATGAGCAAGACAACAACGCATAACCAAGTGGCCCTAAATGAGCTGGTTTAATATTTTGTCCTAGTTTGATCAGTAAAGATGTTTCGTTCAGTAATATTTCTGCGATTTCACAAGCTCGTATAAATTTAGAAAGCGGTATCCGCTCATTTTCTTCATTTAAAGATTTTGCTTTAATTTTGACATGTTCAAATAAAGGTTCACTAGGTAAACCGTGGCTTGAGACATAGTCAGCTAATAAGCGAACATAGTAAACGGCTATACTAAAACTCCCTGTATCTATGGGCTGAATAACTTCCATTGATCTCCACTCCATTGCTGTGGTACACGGACTCAACTTTAAGCACTAAATATCATCACTCAACAAACTGATTTGCTTGCCCAATCAGATCTTGATCCATCCTTCATGTTTCTAGTCAGAAGCATGAAGGACTTAAATAAAGTATTAGAAACCTACATACATTTGTACGCTGACAACAGGCCAAACGCTGATTTTGTGCATATCGCTATCGATGTTGTTTTGTTCTTGTTGTAATTCATATTGAAATATTGGGTTGTAAGAATTTGGTCCAGTAGCCGTTAGTTTTGCCTCAGGATGACCTGTGACGATTACGCCTAGATCTGCGGCAAAATGAACTTTATTGGCACTGTATGCTGGATTGCCAAAACCTATACCCAAGTAAGGTACGACATTATTTTGCCAATGTACGTTGGCATTGACATAATCATCTTTTGTGACGGGGAAGGAGAGGTGGTTGATCGTGACAAAACCATTGGTGGATTGCGCTGTCCCATAAAAACGATCATCTAAATACATTGCACCAGCAGTAAGACGAAAGCTATTGCCGTTCGGGAACCAATCACCTAACAGACCAATACTACGTAGACTCAAGTCTCCCTTATACTTGGTATTGTCCTGAGTTGTAGAATATCCATAAGTAAAGTCAGTGCCTTGAGCCCGCAAACTAAATTGCTCATTAAAACTATAGCCAAGGTTCAAATTTGGTCCACGTGTACCAATATCTACTCCTACGAATGGAACGTCTGCGTACGCCAAACTAGACAAAGCAGCAATCATAGATGCGACGAAGAGAGAGCGTTCTTTCAAGTGTAATCGCTTAGCCATATGTTAAGTTACCTATTTAGGTTGTTGATCATATTGATACAGTTGTAAACAATTAAGTGAATATTTTTATTCAATCACTTAACTTTGGTAATGGAGGTAATTCGGTCATAGCCATGGAACGTGCTTCATGACGGGGAATACCGAGTGCACATAGCACAAGTTCAGCAGCATCACTTCCAGCTTCGCGCCAAGTTTTGAGTCCTTCGCGAACAAGCATGATTGATGACAGTACTGCGCCTGCAACTAGTCCCAATGCACTCAGAAGCTGATCCTCACGAATTGCGTAGCGACTTTGACTTACTCCCAACAGAATATCTTTCATCGGGATGCTTGCCCAAAGATCACGAAGCGAAGAAGAACTCACTGCAAATCGGCAAATGAATTTCCCCCAATCAGGCTCCTCATGCGCTCTACGTACGTAAAGTCTAATCCCTTGAGCAATACGCTCTGCTGAATCATCAATGTCCTTGAAACTCATGGAAATCAATAAGTTCATTTCAGCACTGAGGTGCGCAGCAACGTCCTCAAACAAGGTCTCTGGATTCGGCAGATTGTTGTAAATTGTTCCGCGAGCAACTCCTGCAACCTTTGCCAATTCGCTCATTTTGATTTGGCTGCTGCCATGCTCAGCAAATAAGCGCATTGCGGCACGATGAATACGTGCTTGTGATGCAGAAACAGAATCCATAAAGACCTCAATGATGACAAATAGCAAAATTTGCAGAATACAAGCTTATTTTGTGCCGTCTTCAGCTAGCGCAGTTTAGGTGTCTATATTTGATGTCAGTTTGCGGCGCAGCCAACTCCAATTATTTGCACGATCATTTGTGCGAATAAGCTTTAGCTTGTCTAATTGAGCGTTGATTGATGCGGCAACTTCTTCTCGTTTATCCCAGAGCTCAGCTTCATTTTCAAAATTTAAGCTTGATGTTGAAATACGTTCACCAAAGCTAAAATAAAAACGCTGTGGGCGAGGAATTAGCGTTGGACCAAGACCGCGTATGAGCGGAGGAATGACATCACCATCTCGAAAAACTTTACCAAGCCCTGTGATGTCTAAAATCTTTTGTCCCATACCACTAGATTTAATATCATCTGCATCGACTATTACGTCATAACAATCATCTGGTCCCAATGATGCAAAAGGAATAATGTCATAGCCATGTTTCGCCGCCATGCGAACAAATCCCAATCTTTTCTTCCAAATCAGCTTATATTTTTCATCACGACGTCTCATCACTTCACGAGCACCACCGGGAAATACAAGAACCGATTGACCTGACTCCATCAACAAGTCACAGTTTTCAGGAGTGCCCAAAACCATGCCATTATTGACCAAAATATCTCGCCATACGGGTACAGAGAAATGTCCTCGATCCCCGAGAGAACGAAGCATAACATCATAATTATCATAGATATGAGATACCATTAATGGAACGTCCATCAAGCCATAAAGCGTATGATTTCCTACAAATAGAGCTGGACGTGTCAGATCTAGCTGATCCAATCCAGTAAAGCTAGGTTTAAAGTATTGACGTCCTAAAGCGATACTGCGTTTCATGCTTTCATTGGGGCTTGGAATAAAATCTGACATGTCATAACTCCCAAAATGTTGTTCAATAGATGTTGTATCGCGTTTAAATACACTTGCACGTCATAGCCAAACAAACGCAAGATCGTAGATTTAGCTTTAAATTATTTGTTAAGAAGACTTAAACTTTTGAATATCGAGCCATTGCTCCAATCAGTGCACCTAGGAAAGTGATTGCTGCCCCTAATGCCGTCCCCGCAGTTAATGTTTCTCCTAAAAATGGTACAGCTAATAATGTCCCTACCACTGGAACTCCTGACATCATGATCACGACTTTGACAGGTCCTAATAACTCAGTTGCTTTTGCATAAGTCCACATGGCACAGCACACCACGAGAAATCCTTGAAAGAAAGCTTGTAAGGCGATTTGTCCAATGGGTGCGGCACCTATATTTTTTGGTAAGAACAGTGCGTAAATTGGTAGATAAATTAATGCTGACACGGCGACTACGCCTAACGTGACATCAAATGCTCGAACCTGCCAATATTTAAGCAGCACTGTAAATGTTGCCCAAACCAAACTGGCGACCAGTAAAATGGCATCTCCAATGATGTACATCGAGGTATCTTTACTGCTGTTATGTTCATTTGCGATAAATAGTGTAATCACGCCTGAAACAATGAGTGCCAAACCGACTGAGCGAACTGGATTTGGAATTTCTTTAAGTAGAAAAATTGCTAAAACCGAAGTAAAAAAAGGCAGCATGCCTGAGATTAAAACGGCTCCATGGCTGGCAGGCGCATAGATAAAACCCGTGTAAGCGAGCAGTGGATAAATAATTCCAGCAATCAATGCAAACAAGAGCGATTGATACCAAGATAATTGACGCAGTCTCGGCTTCAATAACCGTGGAACCCACCAAGGTGACAATACCAAAGCCGCAGTACCAATACGCAATGCGGCAATATCAAATGGATTCAATATCCCCTTGCTACCAAACCGAGAAACAATGACGAAGCCAGACCAAATCAGCAGCGTGATCGCTGCATAGACATAGCCCATTTCTGAGTTTTTGCTGTTCGTCGTCATAAAAATATCGCTCTTAAGCATTTGCCAACCAGCGTTCACTGGCGTGCCATAGTTCTTGAGCGGCTAATGTATCTTGGGCTGCAATCGACATGTCGGTGACACGGCAATCTGCATAATACAAACCACTTTGTGTTGCGACTTCAGGGCTGGTTGCACAATAAATGGAGGTTTTTGCACCATCATCTACGCTCACCATGAAGCGTTTAAGCACATGATCAAGTGGCCAAGGCACTGCGCGCCAGACATTACTTGCGACTGTGCCAGGATGCAAAGCATAGCTGGTCACACCTGTTCCTGCTAATTGGCGAGCGAGTTCTGTCGTGAAATAAACATTGGCCAGTTTGGCAACGCCATATTCTTTTAATCCACCAACGCCTTGGGTCGGTTGTCGTAACGCCGCATAGTTGATCTTTTGAACGCGCGTATGAGCTTTACTTGATACAACGACAATCCGTGCTGGCGCTGAGGCCTTCAGCTTTTCTAAAAGCAATTGCGTCAGCAGAAAATGACCAACATGACAGATGCCAAACGTCAGTTCAAAACCTGATGGGGTAAATCCTTTTTGACCTGCTAAACCTGCATTACAGATCAAGATGTTTAACGGAAGGTTTCGTGCTAAAAATAATTCAGCACAATGACGAACAGACGTTAAATCACCTAAGTCGAGTGGCAAAAACTCTACCTTTGCATGCCCATTACTGAGTTGATGAATTTCTTCTAAGACAGGCAATGTCTTTTTTTTAGAGCGACAAGCCAAAAATACATGATACCCCTGCAAGGCAAGCTCACGTGCCGTAACCCGACCAATCCCAGAGTTCGCGCCCGTGATGAGCGCAACTTTGCCATTTAAAGTGATATTTTTCATTTTAGCCTGCTTCGCTCATGACTGAGTCAGGATGGATACGATCATGTTCTTGTTTTTTCAGTAAATCTAAAGCGACATCAACGATCATATCTTCTTGACCACCAACCATACGACGCTTGCCAAGCTCAACCAAAATATCGACGGCCTTCAAACCATATTTTTTGGCAGCAACCTCTGAATGTCTTAAGAAGCTTGAGTAAACGCCTGCATAACCGAGTGCCAAAGTTTCACGATCTACACGGACAGGTCGATCTTGTAATGGGCGAACAATGTCATCCGCAGCGTCCATCAACGTATAAAGATCAGTGCCATGATTCCAGCCCATACGCTCAGCAGCAGCAATAAAGACTTCGAGTGGTGCATTACCAGCACCAGCGCCCATACCCGCAAGACTTGCATCAATTCGATCACAGCCTTCTTCAACGGCAGCAATAGAGTTGGCAACACCCAAACTTAAGTTATGGTGCGCATGCATCCCTGTTTGAGTTTCTGGTTTTAGGACGGCTTTCATCGCACGGAAGCGATCACGAATATCGTGCATACTCATTGCGCCACCAGAATCCACGATGTAGATACAAGTTGCGCCATAAGACTCCATCAATTTACCTTGCTGAGCTAGAGCTTCAGGTGTGGTCATATGACTCATCATTAAAAAACCAACGGTATCCATGCCAAGGTGACGTGCATATTCAATGTGCTGTTTAGACACATCGGCTTCAGTGCAATGAGTAGCAACGCGAACGATACGTGCACCCGCATCATAGGCGGCTTTCAGGTCATGGATCGTACCGATACCTGGCAATAACAGTGTGGCAATTTGTGAATGCGTTAAAACATCTGCCGCTGCTTCAATCCATTCCAAATCCGTATGCGCACCGAAACCATAGTTAAAACTGGAGCCTTGTAAACCATCACCGTGAGCAATTTCGATACTGTCTACTTTGGCTTTATCTAGAGCACGAGCGATGTCTTGCACATTTTGAATGGAATACTGATGGCGAATCGCATGGCTACCATCACGCAGAGTCACATCAGAGATATATAGTTTTTTCTTCGGATCAAATGTCATGATTATTCTCCTTGTGCCTTGATCATTGAGCCAGCAATTCGTTCAGCAGTGGCGAGCGCCGCAGACGTCATAATGTCGAGATTTCCAGCATAAGCGGGGAGGTAGTGCGCAGCACCTTCAACCTCTAAGAAAACAGAAGTCTTTAATCCAGAGAACTTACCTAATCCTGGAATATTGATCGGAGCATCTTCAGGTATCACATCAAATTGCACTTTCTGTTTGAGTCGATAACCTGGAACATAGGCCTGAACAGAAGCAGCCATTTCTTCAATGGAGGCTTCTATAGCCGCTTGATCAGCAGCATCCGATAACACATAAACCGTATCTCGCATCAGTAAAGGTGGCTCAGCAGGATTCATGATAATGATCGCTTTCCCTTTGGTGGCACCGCCAATCGCTTCGATTGCTTTAGACGTTGTTTCAGTAAATTCATCGATGTTGGCACGAGTTCCAGGGCCTGCTGATTTACTGGCAATCGAAGCAATGATTTCCGCATAGTGCACTTTTGCTACGCGTGAAACCGCAGCAACCATAGGAATCGTCGCTTGACCACCACAGGTCACCATGTTGACGTTCAATTGATCAAGATGCTGATCTAGGTTGACGACAGGCACGCAATACGGACCGATTGCAGCTGGTGTGAGATCAATGAGCCGAATATTAGGTTTGATGCTCCGCAAAAAGGCATCATTTTTAACATGTGCACCTGCTGAAGTCGCATCAAAAACAATGTCGATGTCATCAAAATTAGGCAGACGAGTCAGCCCTTCAACACCTTCATGAGTGGTTGCAACTTTTAGGCGTTCGGCGCGTGCGAGACCATCTGAGGTGGGATCAATACCCACCATGGCACCCATTTCAATATGTTTCCCATGACGCATGATCTTGATCATCAAGTCACTGCCAATATTGCCACTGCCGATAATGGCGGCTTTAATTTTTTTGCTCATGATTGATCTCTTATATACTGATTACTTAGATAATATTGCAGGAAACGCTGCCTAAATTACCGATACGTGCATGCAGAATATCTCCCGCAGCAATCGGTACCATTGGGCCTAATGCACCAGACAAAATAATCTCGCCAGCACGCAGACCTTGACCACGCGCAGCCATTGTTTTTGCTAACCACCAAGCGGCACGTAAAGGATGCCCCAAACAAGCGGCACCACTACCCACAGAAACAGTCTTACCATTCTTATCCATTTGTAAGCCAAGCTCGCCAAGTGATAGCTGACCAATACTGACTGGCTGATTACCGAGGACAAATACACCGCAGGAAGCATTGTCAGCGACCGTATCAACTAAAGTTAGTTTCCAGTCAGCAATTGCGCTGTCCACAATTTCTAATGCTGGAAGAGCATATGCCATCGCTGCGAGAAATTCGCTGTATGTTGGAATGACACCAAATAAATCTTTGCCGACAACAAACGCAACTTCTGCTTCAGCTTTAGGTTGAATCAAACGAGACATCAGAAGTTCATCGCCATCCAGATATTCCATATCATCAAACAAGATTCCGAAGTCTGGTTGGTCAACACCCAACTGCTGTTGAACTGACTTGGATGTCAGACCAACTTTTTTTCCGATAATGCGCGCACCTGCTGCAACACGGGCTTCGACATTGATTTCAGCAACCGCATAAGCAGCATCTAGACCTTGAATGCCATGGCTCACTGAAATTTGACCGATAGGTGAGTGATTCTCACGCGCTTCGCGCAAAGCTAAAGCCGCAGCTTGTATTTGTTTGCTATCTAATGGATTCATTGACTGATTGCTCCTGTAGCATTTTGGTTGTTGTTGACAGGATTGTTGGTTGAACTGCTAACAGTTTTTCCAGAATCGCGTCTTTTATTCGTTGCTGATGATTTTGTTGCAGCAACCTTTGATGGGACTGGTTGCCAATCCAGCTGATTTTTCAACTGTTGCAATGCTTGATTCAGTTCGCTGATCTGTACGACAGCAAATGCAAATTTATCAGGACGAATGACCGCAACCGCGTCTTTGTGGAAGCCAGCTTTGTTGAACCATTCCACCATGAAGCCATGAATATCTTCTACTTCCGTCAATTCCGCAGCAGTACTACGATCAACACCCGTTAAACCCTGAGGTCTAGCACCGTATGGAAATAACGTGACATATTGAGTTTGCAGTGATTCGAGTAGTTCGCTTGATGCTGGTGAAATTCCGTCACGCGGATCAACATTTAATCCGACAAGCGAGAAATTATTTCCCAGTAATTCATCTAATAAAACACGACGACCATCAATTTTCCGAACTTCAGGTTGCGGAACCAGCGCGCCTTCTGGGCCATGACGGCGATGACGTGGTAATCCTAAATATTGCCCTTTGGTATACACAGGCGTTGGTTTAAAGCCACCTTCTTGTATCCAATCGCGCAGTTTAGGAATGGCTAATACACTTTTAAAAATCAAGTCACGAACAGCTGTACCAATCGGATGAGTCATCGACACAACATCTTTGAGCATTACTGAAGTTTTGATCATAGCTTCTGCATGGTCATGTCGCTCACGGTCATAAGTATCTAGTAGGCTTTCACCCGCAACACCATTGAGTACCGCACTAAGTTTCCAGCCTAGATTATAAGCATCACGTATACCTGAACTTGCTCCTTGACCCATAAATTGCGGCGTCATGTGTGCAGCATCACCTGCAAGCAGCACACGACCTGCACGCCATTTATTGGCAATCAGCGCATTGAAGGTATAAACCAGCTTGCGTTTCACTTCAAATTTATCTGGATCAACGAACTTGGACAGATACTTACGTACTGTCTCAGGTTTTTCCATGTATTCCTTTGTTTGTCCTGGTTTAAGCATAAATTCAAAGCGATGGAAACCATCTGGTTGTACACAACTTACAACTGGCAAGTCTGGGTCGACGACAAAGTTGAAGTAGGGGATATGACGTAATGCATCTTCACCTTCTTTCATCTTCAAATCGACAACCAGCCAAGGCTCTGGGAAGTTTTTTCCAGTCATCTTGATGCCGAGTTTTTCACGGACGACGCTACGGCCGCCATCCGCACCTACTAGATAGCGTGCTGTTATGGTTTGAGGATCAGGATCAACTTCAATACTGGTCTTGGCATCACTATCATCACTAAACCGATAATTTTGAGTCGCTTGATGGGTGATAACAACACTTGTGAGGTCTTGTTCGAAGTCAACCAGCTCTCGTCCACGACGAATTTCTACATTAGGATAGCGAGACAGTGTTTCGGTCAGCGTGGTTTCTAAATAAGGCTGATAAAAGAAATTAACCACAGGCCAACCAAATGGACGTTTCAGCGGGAAATATTGTCCAATCACTGAGCCATCAGGGCGTACAAATTGTACTGGTGTCTCTAAGAGCATTTTTTGCTGAATTTCTTCAGCAACATTCACGGATTGAAAAACACGCATACACTCGTCGTCGGTATAGACTGCACGCGCGTTGCCATAAAACACAGGTTCACGTTCGAGTACCACGATCTTGTGGCCACGCATTCCAAGCATATGAGCAAGCACGAGCCCCGTAGGCCCCAAGCCTGCAATGACCACATCAACACTGTTTTGATCTGATTGTTTGCTTTGCATGATGGGATACCTTTAGATGGGTGAAAATTCAGGATGCAAAAGTGACTTTGCACCACGTTTTAAATTTAACGCATTGATACTGACAAAATTGCTGAGTGATGCGTTTTGTGGCTTGTGTCCCCACAAACTAATTCCATGATAATGAGTGGGTTGCCACTGTTCTTCATCATTGACCGTGAGCGCATTCCAGCCCAGTTCAATTTCAAATCCTGATGGTGAAATGACATAAAAAGATACTTCTTTGTCATTGGGGTGTTGACCAATTTCATGAGCCATTTCATAACCCATGCTTTTCAGCCGTTGAAATGCGGAAGAAAGGTCATCAAGTGATGAGACCAACATATTCATATGCTGTGCTTTGGTACGAATAGGATCTAAACGCACACCACGCGTTGCAGCAATGGCGATCGAGTGGTGACGTTCGTTTAATCGTAAGAAGGTGATATCTAAGGTCGCCCCAGCAATATCTTCTGTAATACGATCGCTGACACGTGCATCAAAAATTTCTTGCCAGAAACGCAACATTTTTTCAGGAAGGCGAGAGGTAATCGCCACATGACCCATGCCACCTTCACCTGTGATGAAGCTGCTGGTCTGCATGTTGAGCGGTTCATCTGTGGTGATTGGTCGTGTGAAAAGTTCTAACGCCAAGCCTTTTGGCCCAACAAAACGCCAGAATGATTGGACACCGCGAATAGCTGCTTCTTGAGAGCTGCCTTCGGTAAAAGCTATGTTGTGATCGCGCAAACGACCCAATAATAAATTTAAGGAGGATTCATCTTTTACTTGCCAACCGATTGCGATGAAATCTTCAGCTGAACCTTTTGTGATGATGAGTCGACGCTGATGTGAATCCATACGAAACGCTAATAAATCATCTTCGGCACATTCGAGATGAAGCCCCAGACCTTTTTCAGTAAATCTGCGCCAGTGATTCAATTGGTTCGACTCAATCAGCGCGTAACCCATGCTGACATTGCCAAACAAGCTTGTTTGTTCTGTAGACATGGTTTCAGCCTCCGATCACTGGTGTACGCTGTAGAAGATATGCTGTAGAAACAGCATTAAACTCATCTGCACGTTCCCACTGTACCCAATGACCTGTTTTGCCAAACATATAGAGGTCACAATCCAGTAAATACTTTTGCAGTGTTGGACCACCACTTGGGCGATTCACGCGATCATCATTTCCCCATAACACCAATGTCGGAACACGGCATTTCTTAAGGCGGGAATCGCGGGTAAAGTCCATGCGAATCGCAGCAGGCAAGCTATTTGGACGACGAAGTGGTGGAGCCGCAACCACTTCTGGATCGATACTGGATTGAAAGCGATCTTGGATAACCGATTCAGGAACTTGACTACCATCAAAGACGAGATATTCACGGATAAAGGTGCGCATTTTTTCAATTGTTGCGCCTTCACCACTGTAATAATTCAACAATAAATTCAGACCTTCGGTAGGCAGCGCGCGCGTTGTGCCAATACCACCAGGTCCCATCAAAATCATGGCTGATACACGATTAGGTTGGTCGAGAGACATACGTAAGGCACAAGCACCGCCCAAAGAGTTACCAATCACATGCGCTCTTGGAATTTTTAAAGCATCTAATAAACCCAACATCCCATCCGCTAAATCACCAAACGCATCTGAACGATTAACGCCTTTGGTCGATTGACCATAACCAGGCATATCAGGAATCAGCACGCGGAAATGCTTGGATAAGGCTTCGATATTGCGTGAATAATTAGACAACCCAGATGCACCCGGACCACCACCATGCAACATGAGTACTGGATACCCTGTACCAATCTCACTTAAAAAGATACTGCGTTTCCCTACTTTTACATGTCGAGAAGTCAATCCAGAAATACTGCTTTGGTTTGCTGTAGTCATTTTTCCGTCACTCGATGATTAGCTTAAGGATGAACTGCTGTGCTGCGAATCTAAGCACTCGCAATCACTTGATGATTTATTTGAACACTAATGTTCAAATGTGTCAATAGTTGTTAATTTAATGAAAAACACCAAAAACGCTTAGCTCAACCACGAAGTCTGCTGATTGGTCGTCATGGGTTTATTTGAAAAAATACGATTTTTAAAAATTGATATGTTTTTATATTTATTGAAGTATTAATTATTTTTATTCATGAAAAATAGAGCTAATTTCTCATCAAAACAAAGTATGAATTAAGTAATTTTAAGCAGTAATAATTTTTACCGTTCGTCTGAATTACATAAAAAATTTATCTTATTCAAAAATAATTTGAACATTAATGTTCAATTTGAATTATGATGAGTAACGTTGATAACAAAATGACGCGAATTCGCGCTCTTTAAGATTTTTTGGAGTATCAAACATGACAATTAAACAAGGTCGTATCGATGTGCACCATCACATCATTCCACCCGCATTTGTGGAAGCAATGGATCGCAAGGGTATTACCGAAGTGGCAGGAGCCCCATTACCAACTTGGACACCAGAAGGATCTATAGCGGTCATGG
>JASLGO010000084.1 GCA_030150135.1 Aquirhabdus sp. | reverse complement strand
TAAGTCTATACGAAAAAATCGGCTATACTATTCCGCTTTTAATTTAACTTAATTTTACGCATTTAATTCAAGGAGTCTCACCCATGACAGCCAAGCCGCAAATCCGCACTGCCGCTGACATTCGTGAAGACTTTTTGCGCTTCTTTGAAAGCAAAGGTCATACCCGCGTTGCATCGAGCAGCCTGATTCCAACCAACGATCCAACATTGCTGTTTACCAATGCTGGGATGAATCAATTTAAAGATACTTTCCTTGGCCTCGACCCACGCGATTATGTCCGTGCAACATCAAGCCAGAAATGCGTGCGCGCAGGCGGTAAACATAACGACCTCGATAACGTCGGCTACACGGCACGTCACCACACATTCTTTGAAATGTTGGGCAACTTCTCTTTTGGTGATTATTTCAAAAAAGAAGCGATTGCGTTTGCATGGGAATTTCTGACCAGCCCAAGCTGGATGAATATTCCTACAGATCGTTTGTATGTCACTGTTTATGCGACCGATGATGAAGCATTTGGCTTCTGGAATAAAGATATCGGTCTTGATCCATCACGCATTATTCGTATTGGTGATAATAAAGGCGCACCCTACGCATCCGACAATTTCTGGGCAATGGGTGACACAGGTCCTTGTGGTCCTTGTACTGAAATTTTCTACGATCACGGCCCTGAAATTGCAGGTGGTTTGCCAGGCACGCCTGAAGAAGACGGTGACCGCTTTATCGAAATCTGGAACTGCGTGTTCATGCAGTTTAACCGTCAAAAAGACGGCACCATGCAGCCACTTCCCGCACCGAGTGTTGATACTGGTATGGGTTTAGAGCGTATCAGTGCGGTCATGCAACACGTTCATGCAAACTACGAAATTGATCTGTTCCAGCATCTGATCCAATCCGCTTGCAAAATTATTGGCATTCAAGATGAAGGACAACCTTCACTTCGTGTTGTTGCCGACCATGCTCGCTCTTGTTCATTCTTAATCGCTGATGGTGTGAATCCAAGCAATGAAGGTCGTGGCTATGTGTTACGTCGTATCATTCGTCGTGCAGTACGTCATGGCAATAAACTCGGCGCAACAGGTGCATTCTTCTATCAAATGGTGCAACCACTGATTGATGTGATGGGTGCAGCTTATCCAGAGCTCGTCACACGTCGTGAAGTCATCGAAAATGCTTTGCGCAAAGAAGAAGAACAGTTCGCGCGCACCCTCGAACAAGGTTTGAAATTGCTTGAAGCAGAATTGCCTAATGTAAAAGGCAACGTGATCGATGGTGAAGTTGCATTTAAACTTTATGATACCTACGGCTTCCCTGTCGACTTGACCGCTGATATTGCGCGTGAACGTGGTTTAACAGTTGATCAAGCGGGCTTTGAAGCCGCGATGGATGAACAACGCCGCCGTGCACGCGATGCTGGTAAATTTACCGTTGACTACAACAGCTTTGTGAAAGTTGATAGTGCCACTCAATTCGACGGTTATGACGCAACAACTGGCAAAGGTCAGATCATTGCACTCTACAAAGATGGTCAACCCGCAGACACACTTAGTGAAGGTGAAGAAGGTTTTATTGTCCTCAATCAAACACCGTTTTATGCGGAATCAGGTGGTCAGATTGGTGATACAGGGACATTGACAGGTTTGGACGGTATTTTTGAAGTTCAAGATACCAAAAAATCTGGCAATGCGATCGTTCATCAAGGTGTGGTCACGATGGGTAAAATCCAGTCGAACCAAACTGTTGAAGCTGAAGTCAAACAAGATTTACGCGCAGCAATTTCGCGTAATCACTCTGCAACGCATTTATTACATGCGGCATTACGCAAAGTCCTCGGTGAACACGTCACACAAAAAGGCTCTCTAGTCAGCGCCGACTTGCTTCGTTTTGACTTTGCCAATGACCAACCTGTAACTCCAAAACAAATCAACGAAGTTGAACGTCTAGTCGCACAAGAAATCATTGGCAACTATGCTGTTCAAGCGGAAGAAATGAGCATGGCTGAAGCCAAAACCAAAGGCGCGATGATGCTCTTTGGTGAAAAATACGGCGATGAAGTCCGTGTATTGGCAATGGGTAACAAAACCAACGATCAATACTTCTCTGTCGAACTCTGTGGTGGTATTCACGTTGAACGCACAGGTGATATTGGTCTGCTGAAAATTATTAGCGAAGGTGGTATCGCTGCGGGTATTCGTCGTATTGAAGCCGTTACAGGTTTGAATGCTCTCAATTACGTTCAAACTGGCGAACGTCAGTTGGTACAAATCGCGGGATTAACCAAAACAGCTCGCGGTAAGACCTTTGAAAAAGTTCACGCACTCTCTGAGCGTAACCGCGACCTAGAAAAGCATATTGAACACCTCAATCAAAAGCTTGCCAATGCTGAAAGTATTGAGCTGGTCACGCAAGCACGATGGGTTGGTGATACCAAGCTTTTGGTTGCTACGCTTGAAAACATTGATAGCAAACACCTTCGTACATTGTTGGACAGCGTGAAATCACGCTTACCTGAAAGTGTCATTGTTTTAGGTTCAACCGAAGGTGATAAAGTGAATTTGCTTGCGTCGGTCTCTCAATCTCAAACTGGCAAAATTAAAGCAGGTGAAATCATTAGTCATCTGTCAGGTCTAGTCGGCGGTAAAGGTGGCGGCAGACCTGATTTTGCTCAAGGCGGCGCACCACTTATTCCAGAATTTGCGCAAATTATGCAAGACATCCCTGCTTGGATTGAAGCAAAGTTAGCCTAAAAACTTAGGCGGAACACTTTGTTATAGCAATGAAAGCTCTTTGCTTGCTCTTACCTAAGGCATTGAGAAAACAATGAATGATTTAAACTGATTGAAACGTAAGGAAAAGCAGAAAGGTATGGCACTTATCGTCCAAAAATACGGCGGCACCTCAATGGGTACGCCAGAGCGTATTCTCAATGTTTCACGTCGCGTTAAACGTTGGCATGACCAAGGTCATCAAGTCGTCGTTGTAGTTTCCGCAATGAGCGGCGAAACAAATCGCTTGATTGGTCTTGCAAAAGCAATTACAGAATCACCAGATCCTCGTGAACTCGATCAAATGCTGGCAACTGGCGAACAAGTCACGATTGCTATGCTCGCGATGTCACTGAAAAGCATCGGCTTAAATGCGAAATCATATACTGGTGGGCAAGTTGTTATTCGTACAGACAGTTCGTTTAACAAAGCACGTATTCAATCTATTGACGAAGCTGCGGTACGTAAAGATCTCGACGAAGGTTCTGTCGTCATCGTCGCAGGCTTCCAAGGTGTCGATGATTTCGGCAACGTGACTACACTTGGTCGCGGTGGTTCTGACACCACTGGTGTCGCAATGGCAGCAGCACTCAAAGCAGATGAATGCCAGATCTACACAGATGTCGACGGTGTATACACCACCGATCCACGTGTCGCTCCTAAAGCAAAGAAATTAGACCGCATTACTTTTGAAGAAATGCTGGAAATGGCAAGTTTAGGCTCGAAGGTTCTCCAAATTCGCTCTGTTGAATTTGCAGGCAAATACCAAGTGCCGCTGCGCGTGTTATCAAGCTTTGATAACGAGAATGACGGCGCATACGACGATGAATTTAAAAACAACGTCGGAACACTCATTACGACTGAATCGGACACGACTATGGAACAACCTATTATCTCTGGTATCGCCTTCAACCGTGATGAAGCAAAACTGATTATTCGTGGCGTACCTGATCAACCAGGTATTGCATCACGCATCCTCTCTCCAGTTGGCGATGCAAATATTGAAATCGATATGATCGTCCAAAATATTGGCGCAGATGGCACAACTGACTTCACGTTCACAGTCAATCGTACCGACTACACCAAAACATTAGCGCTGATGGAAAAAATTGGCAAAGATGTGGGTGCACGTGAAATAACTGGTGATGATACGATCGTTAAAGTGTCTATCGTCGGTGTTGGAATGCGCTCACATGCAGGCGTTGCTAGCCAAATGTTCCGTACGTTAGGTGCAGAAGGGATTAACATTCAAATGATCTCTACTTCTGAAATTAAAATTTCAGTCGTGATGAATGAAAAATATCTAGAACTTGCTGTACGCTCATTGCATACCGCATTTGGTTTGGATCGCGCATCTGGTGAAAGCCGCGCACAAGCATAAAAGTTGATCACCGCAAGTGCTTAAATAAGCATTTGCGGTGTATTGAAATTTTTTCTTATTATTGTTTTTATAATCGATTCAGCGTAACTGCCGACTCTATTATAATATTTTTTAAAAAAGTGGTTTCAGGGTCTGTTAAGGCGCTCTCGTTTAAGCCATACTGCACCCAAGCATTCCGTACTATATACGCGGCAAAGAAAGAACAAGGAGAGTAAGTATGCTGATTCTGACACGCCGTGTCGGCGAAACATTGATGGTTGGCGATGAAGTCAGCATTACTGTGTTAGGTGTAAAGGGCAATCAAGTTCGTATTGGTGTCAATGCGCCTAAAGAAGTTTCTGTACATCGTGAAGAAATCTATCAACGTATTCAACATGAGCGTGCAATGCACGAGCATTTACAACATCTTGAGCAAGATTATCAGCCTTCATTTGATGATGAGCCGTTTAATCGCTAATTAAACAAAAGCTAAGCGGTTTATTTTTATAAAAAAGACTTTTATTTCACATAAAAGTCTTTTTAGCTTAGGCTTGTATTTGATCAATTAAAAATTATAAGAATCGACACAATCACTCCCCTTTTAAGAAAACAGGAATTAGCGCCGTCATTGGAGCTCGAATTTCCTTGCACTCATTGACCAACTGATGAGATGCATCCTCAAGGATTAAAGCGACTTTCAACCGAAACTTACGTCGCACAAAAGCATTGTTATAGCGCCAATCCACTGTTTGATCACGCATCCCTTGTACAAGCCATACAGGAAAGCGACTAACTGGTAGCGTCTCCATGTAAGGCATCCAACGACTGAGCGCCAAAATCCAACTCATTGCCATTGTTCGAGGTTGCAATGGGTCTTGCAGGCGAACAAATCTCAAATACTCTGGATTACTATTGTTCCGACGGAACTTACGCGGAACATTACGCTTCACTTGGCTAATCACAGAGAGTCCCACAGGATTCTGCCACCAGCCACTTTTTGCAGGACGAACTAAAGGAGAAATTAAAAAAAGTCGTTCGACAATTGGCGTATGCTTACGTTTTGCAGCTTGCAGGACATGATCCATCCAGATTGCACAGCCAGTACTCTGCCCGATTCCAACCCATGGTGTCGGCAATCTTGTTCCTTGTTGGATAGCCCACTGATGTAAATCCTTGATCATCAACTGATAGACTGAAAAATCGGAAATCCCCGTTTCTTCACCAGAAGACAATCCATGCCCCGGCAAATCGAGCGTGAGAACTGCGAAATTCTGCGCAAGGAGTTCGGCAATCATGGGCTGATACAATCCACTATGCTCCAAATACCCATGCAAAACCCAAACAGTGCCTTGTACTTCTGCCAGAGGCTGAAAAACTTGAACATGAATACGATGATCGCCAGCTCGCAAATATCCCTGATCATGATGCGCAGACAGTTGATCTAATGCATAAAAAGCACGATAACCTCGAATCGCATCAGGCAAATCGCCTTCAGATGTCAGCGACAATTGAGGTAACTCTCGTGCAGTTTTAATCCGATCTGGTGCGGGTAGTTTAAGGTCGGTGAAAGCCTCAGGTAATGATGATTTAAATGTTGGCTTTGTCGCGACAATGACATTTTTAATTTCTGTAATGATTTTAGATTCTTTAAGATTAAAGCGAGGCAACAATGCTTTAGATGCAGAGGCTTTAGACGTTAATACGCTAGATTGTGTATTGGTTATATCTAATTCACGCTGTGAAGATTCCATTACTGCGAGTTCAGTCATAAATCCATTCCACTATGTCGTACGTATCAATAACTCATTCACATTTTAGATGTAATGCAGATTTTTAAGGTATTTCGCGACAGCCAACTACACCAAATAAACGATCGCGGGTAAACGCAATCAGCTCATGAACGGCTCGACGTGTATGTGTCAAATTACGCACATCAGGCCACCATGGCGTTGGATCTCCAGGCAATAAAGCAGGAACTGCAACCGTTTCAATGCCATTCATCGCAAATAACCAGCGCGCACGAGGAATATGCCAAACATCTGTCACTAACTCTACTCGTGGCGCACCACCTAGTGTTTGTAATAGTAAAGCACTAAATCGTGCATTTTCACAAGTATTCATACTTTGCGCTTCCAGCCACTGTGCAGACTCACCATGTAATTGCAAAAATCTTTGCATATAAGGTGATTCAACACCCGACAGAAAAATAGGAAGTCCCGTCGCACGATGCTGGCTAATTGCTTGCAGCAAACGCAGCTGTGTGTAGGAGTTAGGAATAATCGCGCCCTGTTGATCACGAGTCAAACCACCGCCTAATACAACGATTGCTTGAGCTTCAGCATGGTTTGAGCTATCTAAAGCAAAATGAGGGCTCGTCGCAACCAGATCTAACGCCTTATCTGGTGCGTTATCTAATACGTGTGCAATTGAAGCCTCATCCACAATTGGGGCTGAAGCTAATTTGGGAACAGAAGATGCGGTAGAATCCTTCACTTTCTTTGTTGTTTTATGCTGAGGTGTTATCGCAGATTGTGCTAAATCCGCAGAATCTACTTTTTGTCGAGCATCAGCAATGGCTTCTGACTTTAAGTTTTGATGCGTAGCCGCTGCAACGGGATTAACGACTACAGGTATCTCTAACATTCTCCCTAGAATAAAATCAGATAAGAATGACGTAGATGCTAAAAAGGCAGCCGCAGCAGCAATGACAATTATTCCTACGATCATCTTGCCAAATCCATGCAACACCCATCCACCCTGTAATTTGGAAAAAACAGAGCGAGACGACTTGCACAAATTATGGTTAGACATATTGTGCTCCACATGGATACACAGGCTCACGCTCTAAATGAACGGCAAATTGTGACCACACATCCGCCTGCACCGCAGCAGATAACGCCAGAACATCTTGTGCAACCGCACCACCATAATTAACCAAGACCAAAGCTTGCTTCTCGTACATCCCGACGCGCTGAGACGAACTATCCAGTCGCCGACCACGCCATCCAGACTGCTCGATTAACCATCCCGCAGCCAACTTAATTTCGCCATTCGCTTGTGGATATCCTGAAATCTGGGGATATCGTGTTTTTAATCGTTGAAAATCTGATGCGGTCACACAAGGATTCTTAAAAAAACTACCTGCATTTGCAATATATGCCGGATCTGGCAATTTCTGACTACGAATACGACAAATCGCACGTGCTACCGATAAAGGTGTTGGGTGAGCTCCTGCGGCCTGCACGACATCACCATAACCTAAAACTAGTTTTGGAGTACGAGTCAAAGCAAAGCGCACAGATACAATCACCCACTCACCATCCTGCTGTTTAAACAAACTATCGCGATAAGCAAATTGACATTGATCTGGTTGAAAATCAAAGACTTTCCCTGCTTTATTCATCACCCGCACAGAGTGTAATCGATCCACCAGCTCTACACCATACGCCCCAATATTCTGCACAGGTGCAGCACCAACAGTGCCAGGAATAAGTGCAAGGTTTTCTAATCCATACCAACCTTGAGCTAAAGTGGTCATCACAAACTCATGCCAAGGCTCACCTGCCATCGCTTCAACCACAACACGATCACCGTCGCTTTCAATTAAGCGCACACCTCGCAATAAGGGACGAATCACCAGAGCCTCTAAGACCTCAGGCAATAACAAATTACTACCGCCGCCAAGAATTAATCGAGGAAAGCGTTTTGCAGTGACTGAATTTAATGCAGTACTTAACTCGGCAACAGAACTGACTTCTACAAGAAATCGTGCGACACAAGGTAAACGCAATGTATTTAATTGATCTAACCGCGCTCTTTCTATGACTCGCATATCACCTGCCATTTACCCTACTATTACTATTACACCAAATATGATCTATATTTATTCGCAGCATCTATTGTCGTGGACTTTTCATAAAGCATGACTTCATTCACATGCTCTAAAACCCATCACTTATAAAATAAATAAGATTCCATACACGAATATAGAGATCATACGGTAAAAAGCATGGGCAAAGCAGCTGTATGGTGTAGATTATTGTGCAAATCACGTTGGAATATTATAGAAATGATCATCGCCAACACCGGTGAGGATAGCTATACTCAATCTCATCAGGATTAAAAAACCGATTAGGAAAGTCACATGAATAGTACAACACTGCCTCCTCTCACATCGCCTCAAGCTGAAGCGACTCAGATTCAGCGAACTTTTACAGCACAAGCAGATACTGCAATTCGTTTGCGCCAATCCACAACCGCAGAACGCTTAGCCAAAATTAAAAAGCTCAAAGAGACTCTGCTTGCACATGCCGATGAGGTGATTGCAGCAGGCTTTGCCGATTTCGGTAAACCTGCAGCTGAAGTTGAACTCACAGAAATCCTTCCTGTTGTTGCAGAAGCAAACGATGCAATTCGTAAACTTGGCGGATGGATGAAACCCAAGAAAGTTTGGCCATCACGTATGATGCTTGGCACAACTGGCTACACGCAATATGAACCGAAAGGTCGCGTTCTCATTATTTCGCCATGGAACTATCCTGTAAATCTCACGTTAGGTCCTCTAGTTTCGGCAATTGCAGCGGGCAACACAGCGATCATCAAAACATCCGAAATGACACCACATTTGTCCGCGGTCATTGCCACTATTATTCGTGAAGCTTTTGAGGAAACTGAAATTGCATTATTTGAAGGAGATGCAACTGTTGCCCAAGCACTCTTGGAACTTCCCTTCGATCACATCTTTTTTACGGGCTCCCCTGCTGTAGGTAAAGTCGTGATGGCAGCAGCGGCAAAAAACCTGACCAGTGTCACTCTTGAACTCGGTGGAAAGTCTCCAACGATTATTGATGAATCAGCGGATCTGGAGCTGGCTGCAAAAAATACCCTATGGGCAAAATTCACCAATAATGGACAAACTTGCATTGCACCCGATCATGTTTATGTTCATTCAGCAGTCAAAGATGCTTTTATCAAACAATGTGTGGATACCTTAAATAGCGTTTACGGTCAGGACTCACAAAAAGTCGAAAGCCCTGATCTTGCTCGCATTGTCAATCCGCGCCATGTCGCGCGTATCAAAAAACTTTTAGATGACGCAACATCTCGCGGTGCGCGTGTCATCACGGGTGGACAATATGATGAAAATAAACGCTATATTGCACCGACACTCCTCGATGGCATTCCTGATGATGCTGAGATTATGAGCGAAGAAATCTTCGGACCATTACTACCGATTATTAGCTTCACTCAGATTGATAGTGTCATTGCACGCATCAACGCAGATCCAAAGCCATTAGCGTTGTATGTCTGGAGTCGTAACAAAGAAAATATTAAAAAAGTGATGCAACAAACCACTTCAGGTGGTGCATGTATCAACCATAGTGTCGTTCAGTTTTTACACGGCAACTTACCTTTCGGCGGGGTGAATAACTCTGGAATTGGGAGTGGACATGGTTATCATGGGTTTCTCGCTTTCTCACATGAACGCGCCGTCGTTCGCAGTTGGATCATCTTGGCGAAAATGTTCTACCCTCCGTACTCAAACCTCACTCGTAAGCTGATTGCACTCTTTATTAAAACTGTTTAAATCCATTATAAAAATGCTTCCTTCAACGTTCAGCGTTGAGGGAAGTTTTTTTGCCGCTCATGCGATGTTACGGAATTCGCCTAAAATCAGTCTAGTATCAGAAAATAAATCCGCCTATGATGAAGTGGTAAGACTTTAAGAATATTGATGAACGTGTTGCAAGCGCTCATCAATAAACAAAAGGAGTCACATGATGGGTTTTCTCTTGTTCTTAATTATAGGTCTCATTGCAGGTTGGTTAGCCAGCGAACTCGTCAAAGGCAGCGACTACGGCGTTGTAGGTGACATGATTGTCGGCGTTGTTGGCGCACTGATTGGCGGTTTTATTTTTGAAAAAATCCTTGGAGTCTCATCAGGAGGCGGTATCGTCGGTAGCATTATTGTTGCCACAATCGGAGCGATACTCTTTATTTACGCCCTTCGACTGATCAAGCGGGCAACTCGATAGCAAACCATTGAACGATCAATCCACATAAAAAAAGCGAACCCTCAGGTTCGCTTTTTTGTCTCAATCACAATGTGATTAATCCATCTTACGACCTTTACTTGCAGCAATACGCAAACGCAGACCATTCAAACGAATGAAACCTTCTGCATCTTTTTGGTTGTATGCGCCGCGATCATCTTCGAAGGTTGCAATATTTGCATCAAACAAAGTGTCATCAGACTTACGACCAGCAACGATCACGTTACCTTTGTACAATTTAACGCGCACTACACCGTTTACTGGTTTCTGAGACTCATCAATCATGACCTGAATCATCTTACGCTCAGGTGACCACCAGTAACCGTTATAAATCAAGCTGGCATAACGTGGCATTAGCTCATCTTTCAGATGGGCAACTTCACGATCTAACGTGATCGACTCAATCGCGCGATGCGCACGCAGCATGATTGTACCTGCTGGTGTTTCATAGCAACCACGAGATTTCATACCAACATAGCGGTTTTCTACTAAATCCAGACGACCAATACCATGCTTGCCGCCGTATTCATTCAACGTCGCCATGACTTGAGCAGGAGTCATTTCCACACCATCGATTGCAACAATGTCACCTGCTTTATAGGTGAGTTCAACATATTGCGGAACATCAGGTGCTTTTTCTGGACTAACAGTCCAGCGCCAAATATCTTCTTCTGGCTCCCAGTACGGATCTTCCAAACCGCCGCCTTCATAAGAAATGTGCAGCAAGTTCGCATCCATTGAATATGGAGATTTTTTGCCTGCTTTTGCGAAATCGATTGGGATATTACGTTCTTTTGCATACGCCATCAGCGTTTCACGTGATGTTAAATCCCATTCACGCCAAGGCGCGATGGTTTTTAAGTGCGGAGCAAGTGCAAACGCACCGAGTTCAAAACGAACTTGGTCATTGCCCTTACCTGTTGCGCCATGACTGATGTATTCCGCGCCATGTTCTTTTGCAATTTCAACTAAACGTTTTGCAATCAATGGACGCGCAATTGAAGTTCCTAGCAGATACTCGCCTTCGTAGATGGCATTAGCACGGAACATTGGGAATACGTAATCACGCGCAAATTCTTCACGCAAATCTTCAATATGAATGGATTTCACACCCATTTGTTGAGCTTTTGCACGTGCTGGTTCAACTTCCTCGCCCTGACCGATATCGGCAGTAAAGGTAATTACTTCAGCATCATATTTCTCTTGTAACCACGTCAAAATGACTGAGGTATCTAGACCGCCTGAATAGGCAAGTACAACTTTACGCTTTTCCGCCATGAATGTTGTCCGCTAAATTTAAAAAACGAAAATTAAAAACGAGTGGAATGAATCAAAAAGGGCATTCTTTAAGTGGCGACATTCTACATGAAAGCAATCCATGACGCAGCAAATTCAATGATGCAACGACTACAAATGAAGACTGAAGCGATGCTTAAAACTGAATTTAAACATGCTCAGGTTTAATCAAATGAAATTCGCGAATACGATGCCGTCCAGCCGTTTTTGCTTTATAGACCGCTTCATCAGCTTGATGAATAAATTCCGCAATCGTAATTTCTGCATCATGAATGGAATAAGTCGATACTCCAATACTGACGGTCACATGTTTGTCAGCTTTTGATTTCTTATGCTCAATATCCAGCTCATCTACTGATTTAAGAATTCGATCTGCCACAGCACGAGCACCAGCAATCGGCGTATTTGGCAATAAGACAATAAACTCCTCACCACCATAACGCGCTGCAACATCCGTACTTCGTGTTAACACTTGCCGCAAGGTATGGGCTACGGCAATCAGCGCCTCATCACCTTTCAAATGACCATAGTAATCGTTGTAAGCCTTAAAATGATCAATATCCACAAAAATGACCGATATTGGCTCACCAGAACGATGTGCTCGTTCCCATTCATTATCCATACGCTCATTAAAGAAACGACGATTTGCCAATCCCGTCATCGGGTCTTCACGAGACAAACGTTCGAGTTCTTTACTCATACGTTCCGCTTCTGCCTTATCTAAAGCCAATAAGCGTGCCTGCAAGAAATTCTCTCGTTCTTTAGCAACATTGGCATGTCCCACGACATAACCAATAAAATTAATTAAACTAATATAATAAAAATATCGCGTGATCTCTTCATTGGAATACCAAACAAAGTCATAGCTCGCAGTTTGTGCATAAGCAATCAGCATCGCCAAAAAACCAGCGCTAAGACCAATCAGCAGCACAAACTTCGGCTTCATTCCGAGAATGAAGTAAATCAAAACATAAACGAGAATGACATCATAGGTTGCCGCTTGCGCAACTAACGGGGTCTTAAATTGTAAAGAGAAATAAGCCGTAGACAGCACGCCAATGAAGGCAACTACACCAACGATGAGATAAAAATTATTTCGAGAAAATGATTTTTTTAATAATATGGGTAATGCACTTAAACAAAGAATACCAATACCGTAAATATAAGCGAGGTTGTACAACTCATGAGTACGAAAAGATTCCCAGCTTAAAAAATAAACTAAAGGTAAACTAATTAAGCCCAGTAAAATATAGGCAACCGTTGAAGGTAAAACAATACCAATAATCAAGTTTGAGGTACGCTCGGCTAACCCACGCCAAAACATCGCCTCCATTTCAGGCTGAAATCGACGTAAAAGAATACGACGCTCTGACAACAAGTTACGGATTAACGTACTTTCTTGCAGAGGGGGAATTTCCATTTGATTTTTTTTCAAATCCATCTCTATCTATTAAAGTCTTAAAATAAAAAAGACCATTTACTCCACCTATTATATTCCTACCATAACAAAAAAAACGCATGTCTGATAGCAGTTCTATCAGTGCATATACAGCATATATCTTTTGATTCTAAAACCATCAATATTTTGCCAAATCATATCTAATCTTCAAAATTGCCATACGATATTGCAGTGTTTTGGACGACCATTTCGATTATCATCTCATTATTGTTTTTTGAGTATTTTATCGTGACGACTAACGCAATCCAGACGCTTACTATTACCCAGCCAGATGATTGGCATATTCATTTGCGCGATGGAGTCGCCTTAGCACGTACTGTTCCAGATATTGCACGGGTTTTTAATCGTGTCATTTGTATGCCAAACCTTGTCCCACCTGTCACCACAGTGGATCAAGCCAATGACTATCGCGCACGGATCATGGCGCACGTCCCACAAGGCATTCAATTCGACCCACGCATGGCATTGTATTTAACCGACAGTACAAATCCTGCTGAAATTGCAAAGATTAAACAATCCGAATTTGTTCAAGCCGTTAAATATTACCCTGCTGGCGCAACGACCAACTCTCAGTCGGGCGTGACCGACTTAGCCAAAGTCTACCCAGTCATTGCCCAGATGGAAGAACATGGTGTGCCATTCTTATTGCATGGTGAAGTCACCCATAGCGACATTGATATCTTTGACCGTGAAAAGCGTTTTGTCGATGACATGCTTGAGCCACTGTTACAGCGCTTTCCAAAATTAAAGCTTGTGCTTGAACACATCACCACCGCTGAAGCGGCTGCGTTTGTCCAAGCACAAGGTGCAAATGTGGCTGCCACAATTACGCCACAGCATTTACTATTTAATCGCAATCACATGCTGGTTGGTGGCATTCGCCCGCACTTTTTCTGTTTACCAATTCTAAAACGCCAAACACACCAAGCGGCACTGATTCAAGCTGCAACGAGCGGTAGTCCTAAATTTTTCTTGGGAACAGATAGCGCTCCACATGCCCAAGATAAAAAAGAAAATGCCTGTGGCTGTGCAGGTTGCTATAGCGCACCGATTGCTATTGAGCTTTATGCGGAAGCGTTTGAACAAGCAAATGCGTTGGATAAACTGGAAGGATTTGCGAGTTTCTATGGTGCAGATTTTTATGGTTTACCACGCAACACAGGCAAAATCACTCTTGTAAAACAAGCACAACAAGTTCCTGATGCCTATCCTTATTTAGATAACCAAAAACTTGTCCCACTCCGTGCTGGTGAAACCCTGACATGGTCAGTTCAAAGTGAGCTTGGCTAATGAGTGATAGTCAGCTACACAATCAAAGTACAACCCAAGAAACCAAACCCGTGCGCCCGATCATTGGGCAGCGCTTTCGTGGTTTCTTGCCTGTCGTCGTTGATGTTGAAACCGCAGGCATGGATGCAAAGACCAATGCGTTGCTTGAAATCGCCTGTATTCCAATTCTATTTGATGAAAATCATCAATTAGTTCCCGGTGAAGCAGTTTATGCACATATCAAACCATTTGAAGGTGCAAAACTCGATCAGCGCTCGCTCGATTTTATTGGCATCGATCCGTACAACCCTTTCCGTATGGCTGAAGATGAAAAGCCCGCATTGCTACGAATCTTCAAATCCCTGGAAAAAACACGTCGTGAACAAGGCTGTAATCACTGTGTGTTAGTTGGGCATAATGCTCACTTTGATTTAGGTTTTTTACAAGCTGCGGTCATGCGCACACATACCAAGAACCAAACGCCTTTTCATAGTTTTTCGGTGTTTGATACCGTGACGTTAGCAGCGGCGGCTTATGGTCAAACTGTATTAGCTCGAGCATGTCAGGCGGCAGGCATTCCGTTTAGTAATGGTGAAGCTCACGCAGCCTTATATGACACGCAAAAAACCGCAGAGCTGTTTTGCAAAATTGTCAACGCTTGGCCAGTCATGCAAATTGCGAGTGGGAGCGAATCTCCAGAGAACGAGAATGAGTAACTCTCTCGACGATATTCAAAACGACCATTAAAGATGAAACCACTAGATTTAACAGCACTCACTGCCGAAGCTGGCTTTATTTTTAATGGCATCTTGAATAGTGACAACGACCCGACTGACGGACTTGAGCTGACTTACAGCAAAGATCGCGCAATGCCGATTCGAGAGCATCTACAATCGGCTGAATTGAATAATATTGATGTATTGCCTGAATATTTGCTCATTAAGAAACTTGTTGAACAAAAATTTCCATTAATCTTTGTCACTGGCGGTGCGGGTACAGGCAAAAGTACCTTTATTAAATGGCTCATGAAGCAATTTAAAGGCAATGCATTATTAAGCGCGCCCACCGCAATGGCGGCGATCAATATCGAAGGAAAAACCCTTCACTCACTCTGCCAACTCCCTCCGGCTTGGATCGTCAAAAAAGACATCAAACACGCCCCACATCGCAACGACATCAAAGAAGCAAAACTACTCATCATTGACGAAGTGTCGATGGTGACAGCGAATTTACTAGATGGTGTCAGTGCATTTTTAAGGCAAAATCGTGATGGCAATAGTGCATTTGGTGGCATGACGGTCATCATGGTTGGTGATCTTTTTCAACTGCCACCAGTAGTCAGCGAAGCATCCAAACCATTATTTGACCAAATCTATGGTTCATCTAAATTTTTTAAAGCACGCTGTTTACGCAATACTGCTTATTATGCGATCGAGCTCAAAAAAACATTTCGCCAATCAGACCAGCTCTTTGTCGATATTCTGACGAAAATCAGAGAACGTGTGGATATTGAGGAATCACTTCGCTATCTGAATGAAGGTTGCACGATTACCGATGCGCCGCCGATAGATGCCGTATGGCTGTCACCACGCAATAGTGAAGTCGACAGTAGAAATACACGCGAACTCGACAAACTAGATTCAACCGTAAAAACCTATCAAGGCAAGCTCACAGGACAGTTCAAAGCGGATCGCCTCCCCTCGCCAATGGAACTGGTGCTGAAGATTGGCGCACAAGTGATGTTCACAAAAAATGATATCAATCGCCGCTGGATTAACGGCTCTGTCGGCACAGTCGTGAAAATGGGCGAAGAAAAGATCACCATCAAAATGGCTGGTTCACACAAAAATGTCGATGTCGAACGCGATGAATGGCTTGAATACCAATATCGCTGGGGCATGATTGACAAAGAACTTGAACGCTATGAAACAGGCAGTTTTATTCAATTCCCACTGGTGCTAGCTTGGGCAATGACGATTCATAAAAGCCAAGGCAGAACACTAGAAAAAGTTCATCTCAATCTAGGTCAAGGTGCATTTGAGACAGGTCAAACCTATGTTGCACTTAGTCGCTGTCGCACCCTTGAAGGGTTATCATTAGCCAGACCTTTAGTCGCTACCGACATCCTCGTCGATCAAGAATCTAAAGAATTTTATCAACATTTACGGGCAATTATTAACAAATTACCCGCAGAGGTCATGATGGATAAGATTGAAAACCCTTAGCGTCAATCTCCAACTAACGACTAATGCAGCACCCGTTTACTCAACACCTGTTTTGATTTATCCATCAACAACTGATTCAGCATTTGACTTACTAAAGTCACAGCCACACTCGCCGTCAGGCCAATCGAACCCTGCATTTTTTTGGTATATAAATTTCCAGCTAATCCATGAAGATGCGCGCCCCACGAAGCCGCATCAAACGCGCTAAAACGTTGTGCAAGCAGCGCAGAAATTATCCCTGTAAGCACATCACCCTGCCCTGCAACAGCTAACTCAGGGCCACCAGTTCGATTAATCAAGTACCCACCATTTGGATGCATGATGACAGTATGATAGCCTTTCAGCACAGTGATACTGTTATAACGCTCAGCAATTCTCTGTGCAGCATCTAAACGATTACGCTGCACTTCTTCTGTCGTGCATCTAAGCAGCCGACCCGCTTCAGCAGGATGCGGGGTTAAAATTGCCATCAACTCGCGAGAAGCTATTTTCTGTTGATAATCTTGATTTACTGCGACCATATTGAGTGCATCCGCATCGTAAACACAGGGTTTATTGGCATACATCAATGCATGTTCAAATGCCTCATGTGCTAATGGATCTTGCCCCATTCCAGGACCAACCGCCAAAGCCGTTGCTTCAGTTAGATCCACTTTTGCAGATCGAATCATTAATTCAGGCGCAAACGGATCGACCGACAAACGATCATCCAATGCATGAATCCACACCTTGCCAGTCCCAGCCGCCAATGCGGCTCGACCAGATAACAATGCCGCACCCAACATCCCCACATTACCGCCAACGACAGCCACACTGCCATAACTTCCTTTATGGCTATCTACCTTGCGAATCAGTGTCATCAATGCTTGATCATTCAACTCTCTTTGATGCATCTCACACTCTCTTATCGTTCTAAATCATGCTCAATTTGCTAACTCCAAACTAATGCATTTCACCCGAAAATACGCTAAGTTTCAGATGAATTTTCAATATTTTTTAATTTTTTCACTAAATGATCACATCCTGCTCACTATTAACTTGACTTCCCGCCGTATATCTCTAAAATACGCGCCTGTTACATGAGTTGCCTTTAGTCCCCATCGTCTAGAGGCCTAGGACATCACCCTTTCACGGTGAGTACCGGGGTTCGAATCCCCGTGGGGACGCCAAATTCTAGTAAGTTTGCTGAAGTAAAACTTGCTCAAAAAGCCTAGTGATCTTAATCCTAGGCTTTTTTTATTGCCTGTTATTTATGAACACCCATAAACTGCCAACAACCTCTCTAAATCACAGGTCTATGCTCTGCTGGAATTTTCATAAAGCCATAGAATTGAACAATAAACCATAAAATTTCAAA
This sequence comes from Aquirhabdus sp., assembly GCA_030150135.1. Lineage (GTDB taxonomy): Bacteria > Pseudomonadota > Gammaproteobacteria > Pseudomonadales > Moraxellaceae > Aquirhabdus. Next base: position 29,953 of record JASLGO010000084.1, on the reverse strand, counting down.
TACGGCAAAAATCCATGTGATCGGGTTAATGTGATACAAAATCAAATAATAAAGAAACCACGTTGAAAATAGGGCTCGACCGATCGAATCATAGAAACCATAGATCGGTTGTGGATTTCTGATTCTTAAGATTGACCAGACAATCACGATCGAACCAAACAAATTCACAAATAACAAATGAGTCGGTTCAAATGCTGGAGTCGGAGCAATCTGACTCAAAGTGTCATGTACGATTGCAAATGACCACGGCGTAACAAACGGCGCAGTCACGACAAAATCATAAACCGCCGAAGCACGTACAATTTTGCGATATTGAGTGTCCATAATTTTTACTACCTTCATATAATCAATAAAATTGCGTTTTTATGTTTAACGCTGAAGAAAGCACCTTAAACTCTGGTCTATAGACCAAGGTCAAGTCGCTTTTTCACTTTTTCTATCAAGGCATAAAATATGAATATCAGCGAACTCGCAAAAGCCACTCAAACAACAACTGATACGATTCGTTATTATGAAAAACAAGGGCTGCTGGGAACTCCACTTCGCAAAGGCAATGGATATCGGTTTTATCAATCAGAAGATATCAGACGTGTCGAATTTATTCGGCGAGCTCAGACTCTTGGCTTCTCCTTACGTGAAATTAAAGAAGTCACTCCTGAGCTACTTCATGGAAAATTAAATCGCACTGATTTAGAAGTTTTATTAAAAAATAAAATCAATCAAATTGATGAAAAAATAGAATCCCTCAATCAATTAAGACAAGGACTCATTGATACATTTGGCTTATTAAAATGCTCTGTGGATACACCGTTGTCCATCACTCAAGCAACGCCTTAAATGTACATACTTTTGATAGTTAATTTGATGGCTAAATACAAGACAATCAACTACGATGTAATCTGATTATAGATACACATATATGTGAACCCAGTACATTGCAGCCGCACTAAGACACTAATATGTTTAATTATTATAATATTTCGCCACAAATCCTGATGGGTATATCCGTCGCATTCGGTATTGGCTTATTGATTGGGACTGAGCGCGAACGGCACCAGCAACAATCTTCAGAAGATAATGCACTAGGCGTCAGAACATTTACGATTGCCGCATTAATTGGTGCGATCAGCATTTTAATGGCGGATCAACAGGCTACGCCCAGCAATTTATTTTTGCTCAGCGTCGCTCTTTTAGTCATGGGCAGCTTAGCTGCCATATCCTATATCCGTACCTCAAAAAACGACTCAGGTTTAACAACCGAAGCTGCACTAGTTCTGACGGTACTCTTAGGTGGATTTGCAGTTCATACACCAATCCTTGCTGCGTGCATCGGTGTCATTACAACAGGGCTACTCGCGCTAAAAACTCAGCTTCATGCGTTTATTAAAGGCGTTTTATCAGAACAAGAGCTGCATGATGCAATTATTTTTTTAGGCGTGATTTGTATCCTTGTTCCCCTTGCACCAAATAAGGCGATAGGACCATTCAATGCGATTAACCCCTATTCCATTGTGATGATTATGGTTGTCATGATGACCATCAATGCGATCGGTTACGTGGCTCAGCGCGTTATTGGCTTACGTTATGGATTAGCATTTGCTGGGTTTATTAGTGGCTTTATTTCAAGTACGGCAACCACATACACGATGGGGCTTAAATCAAAACAAGAACCAGAACTGTTTAATAGTGCAGTTGCGGGAGGAGTTTTATCGAACCTGTCCACCTTGATTTTGCTGGCGATTGTGTTATTTGTCATTGAGCCGAGCATCTTATATCCGTTTATTATTCCTTTAATACTTGGCTCAATCGCCATTTGTATTTACGGGGTCTACTATATTCGGAAAATTTCCCCAACCTCCACATTACCGCAGTCAAACAAAGACCGAGCATTTAATTTATACCAAGCCTCGTCTTTTGCTTTTTTGATGACCGTTGTGCTTTTTGTTTCGGCTGCGGTCAATGCGAAACTAGGTGAAAAAGGCGTGATATTAAGCGCACTATTCACAGGGATATTTGATGCGCATGCAACCGCCGCATCAATTGCATCATTAGTTGCATCGCAAAAACTAACGATTACACAAGCGCTACTTCCCATTATATTAGGCGTCAGCAGTAATACAGTGACAAAGGTCGTCGTGTCCTTTAAATCTGGCGGTATTGCTTACGCCATCCGTATTTCCGCAGGATTATTCCTCATGATTGCTTGCTGCTTTCTGGCACTCATTCCATTCAACTTATAAATGCCATCAAGTTTGCGAGCTATAAATATTCATTGTTTAAGCCCTTATTTATAAGATACACATTCTCTTTCTGATTAAAATACGAATGCGATAAACTGCATCCATTCCACAAATACCCATCTCGAGCACTTCATGAGCAAAGTTAAGACCATTTACATCTGCCAACACTGCGGAACCAACCATCCCAAATGGTCAGGTCAATGTAGTGATTGCGGTGAATGGAATTGCTTAGTTGAAGCCAAGCCTGAACCAACCACAAGTCATCGCGCACGCAGTATGGGCAATAGTGGAGGTTACGCTGGGCAAGCCGCAACCGTCACACGACTGGATCAAATCACTGTAAGCCGTGAATCTCGTTTACCGACAGGCATTAGTGAATTTGATCGTGTGCTGGGCGGTGGTGTCGTCAATGGTTCTGTCGTCTTGATTGGTGGTGATCCAGGGATCGGTAAATCCACGATTTTGCTGCAAACCGCCACACACATGGCTCAAGGTGAAAAAGCTCTCTACGTCACAGGCGAAGAATCTTTATCCCAAGTCGCTATGCGCGCAAAACGGTTAGAGCTCCCCACTGACCAACTGAAAGTCATGGCAGAAACTTCGGTTGAAACCATTTGTGCCACGCTCAGTGCCGAAAAACCTGTGGTTGCCGTACTCGATTCGATTCAAACTTTATTCACAGAAACACTGCAATCCGCACCGGGTGGCGTTTCTCAAATCCGTGAATCCGCAGCAATCCTCACTCGTTACGCCAAGCAGACAGGCACTGCCCTTTTCATTGTGGGTCATGTCACCAAAGAAGGCGCGCTCGCAGGTCCTCGTGTCCTCGAACATATGGTCGATTGTGTCTTGTATTTTGAAGGTGAATCAGATTCACGCTTTCGCATGATTCGAGCTGTGAAAAATCGTTTTGGCGCAGTCAATGAACTTGGCGTATTTGCCATGACTGATCGCGGCTTACGAGAAGTTGCCAATCCATCAGCAATTTTTCTAAGTCGTTACGATGAAGCAATTGCGGGTAGTATTGTCATGATTAGCCGCGAAGGTACGCGCCCTCTCTTGGTCGAAGTACAAGCCTTGGTCGATGATACACAAGGTTCACCGCGTCGTGTGGCATTAGGACTTGATCAAAATCGTCTGGCAATGCTCCTTGCCGTCATGCACCGCCATGGCGGTATCCATACCAATGGACAAGACGTATTTGTCAATGTCGTCGGCGGAATCAAAGTATTAGAAACAGGCTCAGACCTCGCGGTCTTACTCGCGGTTGCGTCCAGTATCAAAGGCAAAGCATTGCCACAAGAGCTTGTTGTCTTTGGTGAAGTCGGTTTGTCTGGTGAAATTCGCCCTGTTCCCAATGGACAAGAACGTCTACGCGAAGCTGTTAAACATGGTTTCAAAAAAGCCATCGTGCCGCGTGGCAACGCACCAAGACAAGCGATTGAAGGCATGGAAATTATCAGTGTTGGACGACTGCATGAGGCTTTCTCAGCGGCGTTTGACTTGAGTTCCAAATAATGAGTTTTTGCTCCTCACTTGTCCTGAGCAACTGTCTGAGTCAGGAGGCAAATATTCAAATGCTGGAATCTTGGATAAACTTTACTCTTAAGAGTTTCTCCCTGCACGCGAGTTTTGCGAAGGACACGGTTTGGCTTACTTTTGACAAGACAAAAGTAAGGCCCGCGGCAGGCGGATCCTCCCGCCACAAAGTTAAATCTTAAGACTCCCACGAGATTTGTTTGACTTAAAATCAAAATTAACCACCGTCTTAGTTCTATAAATAATTGCCAAACTCGCACCAATCATAACCACATCACAACGATACTTTTATAGTTCTGTGATAATTTGTGCTGTGTGTGATCGTGTGATTTGGATCACACTTTACACTTTGAAATAATTCGACTCTTGATAACAGGTACAACGTGCCCATCATCTTAGAGCAGTACAATTGTTTTAATTTAAGAAGTCTCTTTTTAAATTCAATGTTTTTTAGAATCAATACTTTATCCAAAATTGCATCACTTTTTAGGAAAATGATGAACATGAAATCAAGTACGCGCACCGCCATTTCTTCACTGATTATGGCAACGCTGGTTTTGTCACCTTTGGCAGAAGCTAAACGTATCGGCGGTGGTAGCAGTCACGGAATGAGCCGTTCGAGCTCAAGCTCTTATGGCCAGTCAAACTATGGTAGTTCAAACAATTACAGCAATTACAACAGCACACCTGCTCGTCCATACACACCCCTCCACAGCCTGCACCACAAAAAAGTGGCCCAGGATGGGGTGGCGTCGCCGCTGGTGTTGCCGCTGGTGCCGTTGGCGCAACACTGTTAAGTCATGCGGGTTCAGCAAATGCAAACACACAGCAGCCAACAGCCGCGCAACAACAAGAAAACGGTTCTGGCACATGGAATCAACAAGCTGCACAGCAACCACAAAAAAGTGGTTTCTCGTGGTTCTGGCTGATTGTTTTGGCGGGTGTAGGTTATTTTGTTTATCGTCGTTTTGCAGCAAAGAAAAATACCTTAGCAACCAGCAATGCAGCACCAAGTCCATTTGGTTTTGGTAATAACAGCACACAACCGACAGGTAGCAATACCAATATTTTTGGTCAGCCTGTAGGTGGTGGTTCGAGCGCATCTAATGCAGGTTTTGGCGCTGCTTCACCATTTACTAGTAATGGTCAAACCTTACCAGATGGTACAGAAAATGCTGCTTTTCTGCGCCAAGCACGCGCAACCTTCTTGCACATGCAAACCATGAATAGTGCAAGCAATCTGGAAGAATTGCGTCGTTACTTTACACCTGACATGTTCAATGCGATTCAGTCTGATATTGCTAATAACCACGACACAGCTGAGTTTCCAACGCTCAACGCCCAGATTGTCGATAGCACACAAGAGAATGGTCAGTATGTCACTAGCGTTCTCTACAGCGGTACAGTCAGTGAAGATTTGAACTCTGCACCAGTGCCGTTTAGCGAAACATGGCATTTTGTACAGCCTATTGGCAGTATAGATCGCAAATGGCTGGTTGCAGGCATTCAACAAGGCTAAAGCTTACTGAATCATTCAAATCGTTTCTCCAAGGGTCTTCGCCAAGATTTTTCTGGGCGAAGGCTTTTTTTATTTCTATACGACTATTAAAAATAGATCATTGAGCCTGCAGTTACTGAGCTTATCGAAGTATCGAAACGATCGGTATTTGATTAAGGATATGCACTTCGACAAGCTCAGTGAACTAATGCTAGTTGAAAATTCCAATGATATTCACGCTTGAAAACACCCTACTCAACCCCACTTTATAATCATCTCGAATTTTGTCTTGTTTATGATTTTCGAAAAATTTGCATGAAGCAATTTCAGTGAAATCAATTAGCAAGGCGCTTACGTCAACAGCAATATCAGAGGTTCATTGATGACAACCACTACTGAAAAACCAAATAGTAAAAGCTATAGCTTCCAAGCTGAAGTCGCACAACTGCTTCACTTAGTGACACACTCAATCTACTCCAATCCAGAAATTTTCTTACGCGAACTGGTATCGAACGCATCTGATGCCTGTGACAAATTGCGCTTCGAAGGCATTAATAACTCAGCGCTCTTTGAAGATGCACCTAACCTCTCCGTTCGTGTTGGATTTGATAAAGATACGAAGACCATCACGATTACTGATAACGGTATCGGTTTAAGCCAACAAGAAGCGATCGACAATTTAGGAACCATTGCAAAATCAGGCACACGCGATTTTGTCAGCAAACTCAGCGGCGACCAAAAGTCTGATGCGCAACTGATTGGTCAGTTTGGTGTTGGTTTCTATTCGGGCTTTATCGTTGCCGATAAAATCACCGTTGAATCACGTCGTGCAGGTTTACCAACAAATGAAGGCGTACGCTGGGTGAGCGGTGGTACAGGCGATTTTGAAGTTGAAACGATTGAACGTGCTGCACGCGGAACCAGCATCATCCTGCATTTACGTGATGATGCGCTGGATTATCTCAATGGCTGGAAACTGAAGAATATTATCAACAAATATTCTGACCATATCAGCCTACCAATTCTGATGCAAAAAGAAGAATGGAAAGAAGCTGAAACCGAAGGCGAATCTGGTGAAATGGTGAAAACCGATGAATGGGAAACCATTAACTCTGCCAGCGCACTGTGGACACGCAGCAAAAAAGACATCACCGAAGAACAATACATTGAGTTCTACAAACAACTGAGCCGCGATCAAGAAGCCCCACTCAGCTGGAGTCACAACCGCGTTGAAGGCAGCACTGAATACACCCAACTGCTCTATGTGCCAGCAAAAGCATCTCACGATCTCTTTACCCGTGAAGCCAAAGCAGGCATCAAACTGTACGTCAAACGCGTGTTTATCATGGACGAAGCTGAAAGCTTGATGCCAATGTATTTGCGCTTTATCAAAGGCGTGATCGATAGTGCTGATTTGCCACTCAACGTCAGCCGCGAACTGCTACAAGAAAGCCGCGATGTGAAAGCAATCCGCGAAGGCAACACTCGCCGCGTCCTCACCATGCTTGAAAATCTTTCTTCAAGCACTGAAGCGGCAGATCAAGAAAAATACACCAAGTTTTACACTGAATTCGGTGCAGTCATCAAAGAAGGCTTGGGCGAAGACTTTGCGAATAAAGATAAGATCGCCAAATTGCTCCGCTTTGCTTCAACCACTAGCGATGAAGTGAAGGTTTCCTTTGCCGACTACAAAGCACGTATGAAGCCTGAGCAAGATGCGATTTACTACATCACGGCTGAAACACTAGCTGCTGCTAAAAACAGCCCACAACTTGAACTGTTCAAGAAGAAAGGCATCGAAGTCCTGCTCATGACCGATCGTGTCGATGAGTGGGCGCTGAACTTCTTGCATGAGTTTGATGGCACATCACTGCAAAGCGTTGCAAAAGGTGCTGTTGATCTTGGCAAATTGCAAGATGAAGATGAGAAGAAAGCCGCCGAACAAGCGGCTGAAACCTTCAAGCCATTGCTAGAAAAACTGACTGAAACCTTGAAAGACAAAGCCAAAGAAGTTCGCGTCACCACGCGTTTGGTCGATAGTCCTGCATGTTTGGTTGGAGCAGATGGTGATATGTCCAGTCAACTTGCGCGTATGCTCAAGCAAATGGGACAACAAGCCCCAGAGATTAAACCCATTTTGGAAATCAATCCTGAGCATGCATTAGTGAAGAAACTCGAAGGAACAACCCACTTCGATGATCTAGCGCATATTATCTTTGATCAAGCATTGCTTGCCGAGGGTGGATTACCAGAAGATCCAGCAGCATATGTAAAACGTGTGAGTGCATTGCTCATTTAATGACGTTGGTTTGATCTTGCTGCAATGAAAAAGCCCTTCTGAATTAGTTTTGGAAGGGCTTTTTCATAATCACCATCACGACCACATTAACTTAACGAAACTCCATAACAAGCATATAGACACCCAATATAACGCAGTACATAATTTAGTCACCTTCACTATCGCTTCAAGGAAAGAATGATGAAAAAAAGTCTCTTGAGTTTAGTTGTTGCAAGTAGTGTTCTTTTTGCAGGTCAAAGCGCAAATGCCATTGGTTGTCTGAGTGGCGGTGCAGCAGGTGCAGTCGCAGGACACTATGCACATCACCATGCTGTTGTTGGTGCAATCGGTGGTTGTATCGCAGGTCACGAACTGGCTAAACACCAAAAAGCCAAAGCAGCCGCAGCTGCAAAAGCACAACATGATGCAGCCATGACTCCCGCAGCAGCTCCGGCTCCAGCAGCACCTGCCCAATAATTCACATCACAAAACTGATCTCCTTCCCCTTCAAGGGGAAGGTCGGGATGGGGATGGTTTTCAAGTAAAATCAAAAGCATCCCCATCTCTTGCGCTAGGGCAAAGCAGTGCTTTGCTTTTTCCTAGCTCATCCCCTTCAAGGGGAAGACTTCAAAGCAAAATGTACAAAATCTGATCCCAACGACTATTAATCTCGTTCAATCAACTCGATCTTATAACCATCTGGATCTTCGACAAAGGCGATCACAGTATTACCGTGTTTCATCGGGCCTGCCTCACGAACAACTCGCCCACCCCTCGCTCGAATTTCATCACACGCCGCATAGGCATTCGGCACAGCCAGCGCGATATGACCATAGCCTGCACCGATGTCATAACTTGTTGTATCCCAGTTATGGGTCAGTTCCAGAACCGTATTCTTATCTTCGGTGCCATAACCCAAAAAAGCCAAGGTAAATCGACCTTCTGGATAATCATTTTGACGCAATAAAGTCATTCCCAGCACTTCAGTATAAAACTCAATGGATCGCTTTAAATTACCCACTCGAAGCATTACATGTAACAATCTCATTTCGTATCTCCTTTTTCATGCCACGGCGCAACCCACGGCAGCATCAACATTCCTGGTAATGCCAGTAACGTACACAACCAAAAGAACCCCGTATATCCACCCATAAAATCAACCATATAACCAGCATAACTGTTGACTACAGTTCGTGGCAATGAAGCCAATGATGTCAGTAGAGCCAGCTGAAATGCGGTATATGCTGGGTTGGTACTCATCGCAATGAATGCCACAAATGCTGCTGTTCCTAGCCCGACTGCAAATGCTTCTGCACCGACCACACCACCAAGTGCAAACAGATTGTGATCCGTTTGCATAGATAGCCAAGCGAATAAAGGAATCACCAACATCTGCGCCACACCAAAAATCCATAAGGCACGATGAATCGATATTTTCAACATCGCAAAACCACCGACAAAACCACCAATCAATCCGCCCCACAGCACAGCAACTTTTGCAATTGCACCGATTTGAGTTTTGGTATATCCCATATCGAGATAAAATTTGGTGGCCAATGAAGTCGCTAGTGAATCACCGAGCTTATAAAAGAAAATAAAAGCAATCAGTGCAATACCAGCCTTAATGCCCTTACGATTAAAAAATTCTTGTAGTGGTTCAATAAAAGCCGCCGTCAATGTGCGCGGAGGAATCTGACGTAATTGCGGCTCACGCACAACGACTGCCAAAATCGCACAAGGAAGCATGAATAACGCCACAATCCAAAACACCACATCCCACGGCAAACGATCAGCCAAAATAAACGCCAGACTTCCTGGTACAAGTCCAGCCAATTTATAAGCATTTACATGAATGGTATTACCAAGACCAAGCTCGTTATCAGGCAAAATTTCACGACGATAAGCATCTATCACAATATCCAAAGATGCACTTAAAAAACTGATGATAACCCCAATCAAACTAATCAATGGCAACTGACTATCTGGTCGTAATGAACCCAGCATACCCAATGCAATCAGCAACAAAACTGGTAAAATAACCAACCATGTCCGCCTCCGCCCATACTGTCTAAATTGAAAGAAATCGAGAAAAGGCGCCCAAACAGGTTTAAACACATACGGTATTTGCAACAACGTCAGCAACCCGATAGTCTTGATATCCAAATGATAGGCATCAACCCATGCTGGAATCAGATTCAAAAAAACAAATAGAGGTAATCCAGACGAAAAACCAATGACCGTACAAATCAGAACTCTTTTCCAAAAACCTGCTTGTGGGGAATTGTTTGAAGAATGTCCTGCTGAAATTTGCTGACTCGCCATCATGTATAACCGCTGTTTTCATAGAATGCGACAAGAGTAGCGGTATCAAGTTGTTTTTGCCAGAATAGTTGTGCAATGTTTTATTGAGAAGATTTTTTGGAGCATGACTGAATGTCGATTAATGCGCTTGCTATACGTGCACTCATGTCTTGCCGCCAAGCTGTTATGGCTAGCCAATCCGCCAGTGTTCCAGGATTTCCATTTACCTCTGTTATTCCTGTCAGCATCACCGCTCAAGGAGAAATCATTGCACTTCTTGCAGAGACTGCACCTCATAGCAGAAATATTCTGATCGATCCTCGTGTATCACTGCAACTGCACGACGATCTAGAAGATAACTGGCAAGCGGCAACACGTCTGTCTGTCCTTGGACGCATGCGCCCTCTAGATCTACAACAACTAGATCAAGTTCAGTTAAAGGAATCCTTTTACTTACTACATACTGAATTGGATCGCTTCGATGAATCCGCGGACTATCATTTTTGGATATTAGACTCCGTACAATTTCGCCTGATCTCTGGCATCGACAAACCTCAATGGATGGATCGAATCTCACCAGATTTGTTTGAAATAACTTCTACTGATCGACACCAACTCAACGAAGCTCTGATCCAACAAGGCATACAAGGTCATGTGATTCAAGCCTGCTGCTACGGTCTACAAGTGATTGCTCATGGACGAATTCGCTTCCTATCAATCGCAGAACCAGTCAACCAAATGACAGAGCTTTTTGAACTCATCAAAGCTCGGCAATTTCATGATCCTGCACTGATTGATTAGACCCACTAAAAAACAAATTCAAACCATAAATTCGATTCACACCATACCGTTATACATGGCACAATATCGTTTATAAGAGTGTATACAGATTCAGCTCAAACTCTTGAATTCGCCTTCATGAAAATAGATACATTGACCTTACAACGCACATGACGACGGACGGCACTATGGACAGTAAACACTCAGTCACTGACAATCTAGATATTGCCGACAACGCGCACGAGAGCAACAATAACCACTCGATAAATGACATCGGCAACAAGTCTACGGACAATCAATCTCGCAGTGCTCTGCAAGAACACGATACTGTCGCCAAAGCACAGCCTATTACACAGCAACCAACTGAACAGATTAAATCAGCAGAAAATCGAACAGCTCCAACACAAAAAATCAGTATGAACAAAGCATTTGAATCAAACATACCCGCAATCCAAAAGACAGCTCCAACCAAGATCACTTTGCCTGAGAGTGGTTTCCTCAAAGTTGAGCAACTCAGACGTACCGCTAACCTGACTGAACTCCCACCCAGTACACGTCGAATCAAACCGCTGAATGATTTTTTAGGTCAGCACCGTGCACGTGCGGCGGTGGAGACAGCGCTATCATTGCCTTTCGATGGTTACAATATTTTTGCTGTCGGCACCAGCGGGCTTGGTAAGCGCACGATGCTTAAGCGTATGCTTGCCGTACAAGCCGCAGAAATGCCGACACCTAGCGATTGGGTTTATGTCAATAATTTTGCTAACCCACGCCAACCGATTGCGCTTGAACTACCACCTAGCGAAGCCCCTAAACTCAAAAAAATCATCCATCAACTCTGGAATACTATTTTTGATCAGCTAGAAAAAACATTTGCGGCCGATAGTTATCACACACGGATCGAAAACATCCGTCACAGCGCAGGCACAGCCCAACAACAAGCCCTACAAGCACTGACTCAAGAAGGCGAAGCACTCGCGCTCAAACTCGTTTCGCGCAACGAAGAACATCGCTTTGTGCCGGTCAAACAGCAACCTGTTGAAGATCCAAATGCTGCAACTCAGACCATTACCAGTAAAGAGCTGGATGAAAATGAACTCGCCGCACTCGCGCCTGCCGAACGTGCCAAGATCAATCAAAATGTCCGCTCGATGGACAAAAAATTACATCGTCTCGGCGCACGACTTGGACGCATTGAAGAACAAACACGCCACCAAGTCGCCCGCTTAAACGCACAAATTGCCAGCGATATTGTTCTGCCTAGAGTCACTCAAGTTGCGCAGCGCTTTGAACATGTCAATGGTATTGCTGAATATCTCAAAGACTATGCAACCGATATCGTCGAACATGTCGAGTTAATCCTAGAGCAAGAAGAAGATGATTTCTTGCCAGGAATATTTGATCGCGTGCCGCAGCGCTATCAAGTCAATGTCGTGGTTACGCATAAGCCAAATTCTGGCGCGCCTGTGATCTTTGAAGATCTGCCAACCCATTACAACCTGCTCGGACACGTCGAGCAACTGACGCAGATGGGTACGATCACCACAGATTTTACATTGATTCGCTCGGGTGCTTTACATCGTGCAAATGGTGGATTCTTACTCCTAGAAGCAGATCAACTCCTTGAGCAACCTTACGCATGGCAAGGTCTCAAACGCGCACTACGCTCTGGACAACTCAAGCTGTCTTCGCTTGAACATATGTTGACACTCACAGGTAGTATTTCCCTAGAACCAGACTCACTACCACTGTCTGTTAAAGTCGTTTTGCTTGGCGAACCAAACATCTATTATGAGCTTCTTGAGTTTGAACCTGAACTCAACTCGCTATTTAAAATCCGCGCCGACTTTACCAACACACTGAGCCGTACTGTCGAGAATGAAGAAGCCTACGTTCGCCTCATCGCAGACTATGTGAATAAAGACAAATTGCTGCCTTTTGATCGTTCCGCACTGGCTGCACTATTGACGGATTCCAGTCGTCAGGCGGAAGATCAGTCATCACTCTCGCTGCATGCAGCAACATTAGGTGACTTACTTCGTGAAGCCAGTACAGTCGCCTTACAACAGAATGATCGCCAAGTCACCGCGAAACATATCGAAGCGACGTTAGCAGCACGCCTCTATCGACTCGGACATTTGCGTGAGTTGTATTGGGAAGATTTATCACGCGGCACGCAGCTCATTGAAACCGAAGGATTCCGAATCGGTCAGATCAATGCACTCACCGTTGTCCACTATGCTGACAGTGAATTTGGACTACCAGCACGTTTGACCGCCACCGTCTATCAAGGCAATGGCGAAATTCTCGATATTGAACGTAGCGTTGAACTCGGCGGCGCACTGCATGCCAAAGGCATCTTAATCATGTCGAGCTTTTTACGTGCTCATTTCGGACGCACTCAACCGATTCACTTCTCTGCTGCCCTCGCTTTCGAGCAAAGCTATGGTGAAATCGATGGAGATAGTGCGACGCTCGCAGAACTCTGTGCCCTGATCTCATCAATTAGCCAAATTCCAATTGACCAATCGTGGGCGATCACTGGCTCAATGAATCAGCTGGGTGTCGTACAACCGATCGGCGGCATTAACCCTAAAATCGAAGGCTTCTTTGATGCCTGCCAATTACAAGGGTTAAACGGCAAGCAAGGTGTCATTTTACCAATTCAGAACGTCCAACATTTGATGCTGCGCCAAGATGTCATCGATGCAGTCCGCGATGGAAAATTCCATCTCTATGCGGTTCGTACTGTCGAAGAAGCACTCTCATTACTCATGAAACGTCCTGCGGGCATCATGAACCCGAAAGGTCGTTATGAAAAAAATACGATTTTTGGCGAAGTCATGAATCAATTGAAGCATTGGCAACAACTTGAAGAAGGTGATCGCAAAAACGATGCACCCCAAAAGAAGAAATCTGACAAAGCTAAGAGTAAAACCACTGCTAAAAATGGCAAAGCAGATGACTCATCAACAGATAAGGACAAGCCTACTCCGAAGAAGAAACCAACTTCGGAAAAAGTAGAAACTCGTCTTCCTAAAGATGAAAAAACAAACGATGAAAAAGTGAAGGATGAGAAGAGCAAGTCTCAGAAAGTCAAAAGAGTACCAAGACGTGACCCTGAAGATCTCAATGATGAAGAATCACAAATCGCATGGGCTGGTGAATAATCTCGCAACTGTTTATATTTTAGGAAGTAAGGCTCCTCTTAAGAGTTTTCATGTATTTCGACGAGCGATGTCGCTCTCAGAGCTTGTCGAAACATGATTAAAAATACCGTTAAGAATCCATAAACTGCATATTATGCTCGCGCATGGCGTCATCAAAAAACTCATACCGATTACGACCATTCGCTTTTGCCTTATACAATGCAGCATCAGCTTGTCGTAGCAATTGCTCAACACACGTGGTTTCTGTGGGCTCAGTCACAGCAACACCCACACTAATTGTCACAAAAGGACGATGCTCATCTGGGTTAGGAAGCGCTTGCGTCTCGATTACATGCAGCAAACGCTTAGCTTGCCGCTCAGCGTCATACTCATCCATACATGGAAATAATAAAACAAACTCCTCGCCGCCATAGCGCGCTGCAAGTTCACCACTACGTTTAGCCAAACTTGCAATCAACCCTGCAATCTGTTTTAAACAGTCATCACCAGCTAAATGTCCCAATTTATCGTTATAAAATTTAAAAAAATCGACATCAATAATCATTAAAGTTAAGGGATGTTGTTGGCGTAGTGCGCGATTCCATTCATGATTCATCACTTCATCTAAGTGGCGACGATTTGCAAGCCCAGTAAGCCCATCTTGTCTAGATAATTTATTCAATTGCTGTGCTAACTGTTGTCCTTTATCCACAGAATGCTGTAGCAGACATGCCTGTAAAAAATTCGTCCGCTCTTGCCGATCTAAAGCATACGCAAGACACATTCCTAAAAGACTCGTAATGGTATAAGTCAGATTCCACAGCTTCCAATTCATATGTTGATCCAACATATATGCCAATAGAATCCCGCAAATCCCCCCCATCCAGCCCACAATCATTGCCGCATAGAAGCGTAAGCAGACAAAACTATACAGCACGATCACAATATACATCGTCCCTGCATAAGTCAGAATGACCGAATCACCTCCACCCATATTTGCTGTCGCAGAACTGACAGCAATCGCAACAACTCCACCGACACCGATATACCATTCATACCAACGATTGATTGATATAAAATAAGAAAGTACCGATGAAAGTAAAATCACAATACCAGTCCACGCATTAATACTATAAAAATGCGCAGTAATATCTCTTGGTAAAACCTGATAAATGCCGATATTTTCAACTAGAAATAATAAAAATAGCAGTGGTGAACGAAAATGGAAAAGCTGAATCGCGCGAGGAATATACTGAGCCTTAAAAGATGACTCTAAATGCGCTGGAAAACGTAATAACCAATATTTAGAACGCAACACCGCACGAATTTCTTGTTCTATAGGGTCTTCACCTGCATAAAGCCCTCTCTCCAGATGATCATCATGACCATAATCCAAAGATTCGGTATTCACTCTATTGAGTTCAATAGATTCTTTGCGCATGTCATTATTAATCCTTAGCTCAGCATTCACTTATTTTTTTCATTGCATAAACTATTTTTTATTTCTGACAGACAAACCCCTAGATTTAAAAACTTAAGTCGCTGTCTTAATCATAATACTGGTGAAGATTATAACACTTCAGATTGAATTAAATTCATCTCTCTTCAAGAACTACTTATCCAAAAATAAAAAAGAGCCGACTAACGGCTCTTCTTAAAATAGGATTTAACTCAACCACATCAATTATGCAGATGGTGCTGGGCTGAACTCTTCGATTAAAGGCTTAAGTTCGCCATTGCGGAACATATCTGTGACGATATCGCAGCCGCCGATCAACTCACCATTCACCCACAATTGAGGAAATGTTGGCCAATTAGCAATACGTGGCAGCGTTGCACGAATATCTGGATTCTCCAGAATATTCACGAATGCAAAAGGACGACCAATTTGGCTCAACGCTTCGACTGTACGCGCAGAAAAACCACATTGTGGGAATTGTGGGGTGCCTTTCATATACAAAATCACTGGGTGTTTTGCAATTTGCTCACGGATCAACGTTTCGGTTGCATTGGCTTGAACATCTGACATGATGATGACCTGATTCAAAAATAAGAATATGCGCTGATTATACCGCTGATAGACTCAAAAGCGTAATGATTGCATGTGTCTTTTTTGACGGATCGTTCACAAGATCTCAATTCAACACCTACACGATAAAATCCATTTGGATTTAACATTATTCACTGCATTATTTGCTAACATAACAACCCAGTTTTACAAATCCATTTTAGCAACACCATACTTTGGTCTAGTCGGGAATCTGCCATGAACTCAACTCTTACTCCCACACCAGTCATTCCATCGAATGACCAAACCAGTTTCTTGATGCCGACCTATGCGCGTCAACCGATTGCGTTTGTACGAGGCCAAGGTACTTATTTATATACACAAGATGGTACTGCTTATCTTGATGCGCTCACTGGCATTGCTGTGTGTGGTTTAGGACATTGTCATCCTGCTGTTACTGCTGCGATGATTGAACAAACATCAACATTGGTACATACCAGTAATTTATTCCAGATTCCTTGGCAAGAAGAAGCTGGACGTTTGCTCTGCCAAGTCGGCGGCATGGAGCGTTGTTTCTTTGCCAACAGCGGCGCAGAAGCCAATGAAGCTGCGATCAAACTTGCGCGTATGAGTGCTTATAAAAAAGGCATTACCACGCCAAAAATCATCGTCATGGAGAAATCATTCCATGGTCGGACGCTGGCAACATTATCTGCAACAGGCAACGAAAAAGTCCAAAAAGGCTTCTACCCTCTCGTGGAAGGATTCTTGCGCGTTCCATTTGGTGATGTCGCTGCCATCGAAGCATTGGCTAAAGCGCACGACGACATCGTGGCGATTTTGGTCGAACCAATTCAAGGCGAAGGCGGTGTTAATACTGCGCCTCAAGGTTTTGTCTACCTTGAACAACTGCGCAATCTCTGCGATCAGCATGACTGGTTACTCATGCTCGACGAAATCCAAACTGGTAATGGACGTACTGGCAAATATTTCGCCTATCAACATACTGCGATTAAACCTGATGTGTTAACCACTGCAAAAGGCTTGGGCAACGGTTTCCCTGTTGGTGCATGCTTGGTTCGTGACAAAGCTTACGATCTTTTTGGTGCAGGTAATCACGGCTCAACGTTTGGCGGTACTCCACTTGCCTGCCGTACAGTTTACGCAGTGATTGATAGTATTCAAAAAGAACAAGCGATTGAGAATGCAGCGACTGTTGGTGGCTACTTGAAAGATCGTTTTGCTCAAGAACTTGCTGGATTAGGTGTCACTGTGCGTGGCTTTGGTATGATCTTGGGGATTGAGTTGCCGCGCGCTTGTGGTGAGTTGGTTGCGCGTGCGCGTGATGAACAGCATCTCATTATCAATGTCACTGCGGACAATGTGATTCGCCTACTACCACCACTTAATTTAAGTCAGGCGGATGCTGATGAAATTATTAAGCGTCTAGTAGTCTTGGTGAAGGATTTCTTGGCGAAGTAATGATGTGAATGTCCTTCTCTTTTATGAGTAAAAGTGTAAGCGTATAATTTTTTGCCAAACAAGTATAGGGTGTGCAATGCGCACCCTTATTTAATACGCCCCTCCATTGTTTAATGATGAATTATTATTGTCTGGATTATTAGATAGATATGGGGGGTGTACTGTAATTAAAAGGTTGAAAATTATCTTCATTTTTGGAATGTGAGAATGGCTAATCTGATCAGAAAATTGGAAAAAGATGAAATCAGAAAAAGAAGTGACTTTTCTATAGGAAAGGCTTTGGTTGTAGCTGCTATAGGTTATGTATTGTGG
The DNA here is from genome assembly GCA_030150135.1 of Aquirhabdus sp. Taxonomy (GTDB): domain Bacteria; phylum Pseudomonadota; class Gammaproteobacteria; order Pseudomonadales; family Moraxellaceae; genus Aquirhabdus. Next base: position 12,366 of record JASLGO010000084.1, on the reverse strand, counting down.
ATGCCAATAAATTTGTGGATTAACTCCTCAGAGAAAGATAAACAAAAAGAAATTGTTAAATCTATTTTAGGAAAAGAATGTCTTAAAAACTGTTCAGAATATGGGGTTACATTAAATGATCTTGAAGGACCTGATTTCGAATACTATAAAAGAACAGGGAGAGATGCTGGAGAATATATGTATTCGTGGCATAGTCACAACAATGACCTACTTGTTAAGGTTACAGTTTCTTGGACTCCAGAAAGCAGAGTAAAGACAAGTGTAGATTGGATAAAGAAATAATTTAAATTGAGGCTGTCATAGCTTATATAGAGTGCTATCAGCAAAAGCGCATTGCACCAAATCAAAACTAATTTTCTCTCACCAAAACCCAGACAATAAAAAACCGCAACAGCCTCTATGTTCACTTTAACTTAAATCGCTAAAGAGGCTTGTCACGGTGTTTGGTATTTTGACCTCTCTCCGCTCTTACTTCACAGAGCAAGATGGTAGTAGACGGTGCTCATAATAAAATACCAATTGTACGGAAAATGTAGGCTCTTACCTAAACCATCCAACAGCTCGCAAAACAGAGTCTATAAAACGCTCCGTACTGGCTGCATTATAGCATGTTTTTTAACCAGACCAGTACCGCTTATCGGGCTTTGCCTACCTATTCTGACTCGCAATATTAAAGATTTGGTTAAGCTGAGAAACAACTGCTGGAGGAAGTGTAGGCATCACTGGCGTGTTAGATGTTTCTACACGAATACCTTGCATGCCATTCGTAGAAATAGGATTGATCTCAGTTGAGACAGAACCAATCTGTCCATTCGCATCATATTGTGGCAATACAGGCTGTAGTTGTCCTTGTTCCTGTGTTGGAAGTACTACCTCATCCAGCTCATTATTCGTCATCGTAGTCACATGAGCAACTGCATGATTTCCAAATCCGACCAATACCAAGCCCATCACCAGATGTTTAATCATGTCTGATCTCCTCAAGCGATTTGAACCAGTGAGCCATTTAATCACTTTACCATGCAAATTTGAGCAAAAACGTAGAATATAGTTATCGTAAGTTTCATTGTTATCTGTATACATAATCATCTAGAACTTTAATTTCTAGATGATTCGCCCCATCATTATTTTACCGAAAGCCCTGCTGCCGCCAAGCCTCATATACCATGACTGCTGCTGAATTCGACAAATTCAAACTACGTGAATCTGGTTGCATCGGTAACCTTAACCATTGATCAGCAGGAAACATTTCACGGACTTCAAGCGGCAGTCCTCGGGTCTCAGCACCAAACAAAAAAGCCACTGGACGGTTCAAATCCGACTCAAAAGGTGATGTCATCCCTTTGGTCGTCAATGGAAAAATATTTGTAATTCCTAATGCCTTAACATGCTCTAAACACGCCTCTAGATTCGGCCAGACTTTTAAGCGCGCCCATTCATGGTAATCCAACCCTGCTCGTCTTAATTGTTTATCTTCCAGCTCAAAACCAAGCGGTTCAATCAGATGCAAATGCGCACCCGTATTTGCACATAGGCGAATAATATTACCTGTGTTGCCCGGAATTTCAGGTTCATGGAGAATGATGTGAATCATATTCTGGCTACTTCAAAATAGACTATTTATATAATAAAAAGGTGACCACCCACCGAGCAATCACCTTTTCAAATATCAGTACATTTGCAAAATTATTTTGCAGAATGTCCTTTCAACTCAACTTTTACACGGTCTTCTTTTGCAATACCTGCATAGTATTGACGCAGAATTGCCAACACTTCTGGACGGCTGAAATTCGCTGGAACTTCTTCGTCTTCTGACAATGCTTTACGCAATTTGGTCCCCGAAACTTTGACATGGTTTGATGCATCATGTGGACAGGTTTTGGTTGAAGCCATTGCCTCACATGCGTTACACCAGAATGTCCAGTCAATTTTCAATGGCTGAGTAATCAGTGCATCACGACCAATTTCGTCAAAAATATGTTGCGCATCAAATGGACCATAATAGTCGCCCACGCCCGCATGGTCACGACCCACGATGAGATGTGAACAGCCATAGTTTTGACGGAACAATGCATGAAGCAACGCTTCACGTGGACCTGCATAACGCATATCAAGTGGATAACCTGATTGGATGACGGTATCTTTCTTGAAGTATTTATCGATCAATACACCAATCGCTTCTTGGCGAACTTCCGCAGGAATATCACCTTCTTTCAATTCACCGAGCAATGAGTGAATCATCACACCATCACAAATTTCAACAGCGATTTTTGCCAAATATTCATGTGAGCGATGCATTGGGTTACGGGTTTGGAACGCTGCAATCGTTTTCCAACCTTTCTCTTCAAACAATTTGCGTGTTTCTGCTGGAGTCATGTAGATGCCAGCATATTTGGTTGGGAACTCACCTTGTGACAACACTTTTACTGAACCAGCAAGGTTAACTTCGCCTTGGTTCATGACCATTTTCACACCTGGGTGTTCAAGGTCAGTCGTACCAAACACTTCACGGCATTCTAATTCTTTATCAATGCCATATTTTTCTGACAAAGTCAGGATACCCATGATTTCGCCGCTGTCTTTATCCACCAGCGCAACTTCTTGACCGATACTCAATGTATCAGCAGTCGCCTTGTCAGTTGATAATGTAATTGGAATTGGCCAGAACAAGCCGTTTTCCAATTGCATGTTGGTGACAACGCCTTTCCAATCTTTCTCACCCATGAAGCCAGTAAGCGGTGTAAAACCACCGATACCTAACATGATCAAGTCGCCTACTTCACGTGAGCTCAAATTGATTTTAGTCAATGTTTGAGCATGTTGCTGCGCTGCGGTTAAAGCATCACCTTCAAGTAATAAAGTAATGAGGGTTGGGCTGCCGTGTGGGGGAACTAAGGCCATGAAAACTCCGGTGAAAAATTAAAAAGTGTAACGACGTAAGAATCTAGATGCCTCAAAATGGCAAAGTCACTTGATTGAGTAACAATGTTGAGCAACAAAAACCGATAACAATGCATTAAAAAGCGCGGTTGCGATTATAATACCTCCCAACTCTTTAATCCAAACTTTAAGCGCCTCATTCAATGACTTCTGAAAACACAAAAGCTGCTCACAAACCGAGTGGAAAATCGATCAAACCACAAATCGTTGGTTTACTTTCACTCTGCCGTCCGGGTTTTGAGCGGGAATGTGCAGAAGAATTAGAGCGTTGGCTCGGTCAAGAAGGTGGTGACGGCTACGCAAATTACGAAAAAGTGAGCGGTCAAGTCGTTTGGATTGGTCATAGTCCAAAGTGGCCTGTCACGCGTGATCTGATTTTTTCTCGCCAAGTCATTCGCTTACTCGATAAAAAACCGCTGTATTTCGATGCTAAAGATCGCATTACACCGATTCTTACTGCCATGTCTGGCATGAAATTCAGTGCGATTTATCTAGATCATCCTGACACCAATGATGGCAAGAGCCTCTCTGATCTCTTTGAACGCTTCCAGAAGCCCTTCCTGTCTGCGGCAGGAAAACAAGGTATTCTCGATCGCGAAGCAAAAATGCGTGCGCATTTAGTATTTATTGATGGCACATCGGCATGGTTTGGCATGAGCGAAATGGGACAAACTTTGCGCTGGCCAATGGGCATTCCTCGCTTGAAAATGCCTGCTGATGCACCAAGTCGTTCAACACTGAAACTCACCGAAGCCTTTGCATATTTCTTAAATGCCGATGAACAAAAAGAATGGTTACGTGAAGGTCTAACTGCTGTCGATCTCGGTGCATGTCCAGGAGGCTGGACATGGCAACTGGTGCAACATGGCATTCAAGTCATCGCAATCGATAACGGCGCGATGAATGAAAAACTCATGGACACAGGACTCGTTGAACACTTCAAAACAGACGGCTTTATCTATCGCCCGAAACGCCCTGTACATTGGCTAGTTTGTGATATGGTTGAACAGCCTGCACGTGTGGCGGAACTCATTGGTGATTGGTTAGCAGATGGTGATGCTGGACGTGCTATTTTTAACTTAAAACTCCCGATGAAAACTCGTTTGGACGAAGTCTTATTCTGTAAAGATCTGATCGAAGGTATTGTAAAAAAATCAGGCAAAAAACTAGAACGCCTTGAATTCCGACAACTCTACCATGACCGTGAAGAAGTCACGGGTTATGCGGCGGTTGTTGGAAAACCTGAATAAATTTAACTGACTCAACAACACATAAAGGTGCAGCTTTGAATAGACGAATATGGATCAAAATACTCGCGTTTATCGCTGCGCTGTATGTGAGTTATACAGGCACCAAGCATCTCGGCAATCTCAACCACACGCCAAACAACACATCGAATAACAACCAACAAACCGCGCAATTTGATCGGCAGGTCACTCTCGCTGCCAATCATGCTGCTGATGACTCAACAACATCTCAATCCAATGAAGGATTTATAAACCACAGTGAGGTTACAGGTAACGGAACAGTGATCAAAATACTTCCCGATGACAATAAAACAGGTGGTGACCAATTTAATGGAGATCACGACAGTCGCCATCAACGTTTTATTTTACGATTACCTTCTGGGCAAACAGTCTTGATCGTACATAATATCGACCTTGCACCGCGCGTTGAACTGTTAAGCGAAGGTGATACTGTTGTTTTTAAAGGTATTTATATTAGTAACAGTCAAGGTGGATTAATTCACTGGACACATCGCGATCCGAATGGACGACATGAAGATGGTTGGTTAAAGCGCAATGGAAAGATCTATCAATAAATAAAGAAGTACAAATTAGTTATATCCTACTTTGCTTTTTTAAATTAGAATCGATAATCATTCTCATATATTCTATGTAGGCGTATCGTGACTTCTTCTCGCAAGCTCAGACTATCTCTCGCTTCCACTTTATTAGCAACGTCATCGATTGCTATGGCTCACACACCTTATATCTTGCCATATCATTTTGACACCACCAAAGACATTACAACGATTCAAGCCTCAGCAACTGAAGACTTCTTCATCCCCGATCATGGCATCGCAGGTGACTTCTCAGTAACTTCGCCAACGGGCATCACGACCGCTATTTCTGATGTCACATCATTAAAAGAAGTCACCTTGGCTCAAGTACCGCTCACCGACAATGGAACGTACCGCGTAACATTAAAAACAAAACCACGAACCAGCAAATTTGCAAATATTGATGGTCGTTGGCTCAGCGTTCGTCCTGCACGTGGTGGTGTGGATAACAAACCCAAAGAAGCACTCAGCGAACGTAGCTATATCACACCTGAAGAACTCGCAAAAGATGCAAAAGTGATCGAAACAACTTCAACACGAACGCTTGAAACCTATGTCACCAAAGGACGCAGTTCAGATAAAGTTCTCGGAATCACAGGAAAAGGACTGGAAGTTAAACTCAGCCAAAATCCAAGTGAGATTTTTTTAGATCAAGGTTTAGAGTTTGACGTATTGTTTGATGGTCAACCGATCAAAAACCAAACCGTAGAGATCGATCAGGTTGGTAAAGCACCCCTTGAATTTAAAACCGATGACAAAGGTCATGTGAAGGCAATTTTCACACAAGCGGGAACATACTTGCTTGAAGTGACCTATCCAAACGATCCTGAATCACACAATGAAAAAGGTCGTCAAACACCACCTCAAACGACCAGTTATAGCTATGGTTTAACATTTGGTGTTTCGCAGTAACGTTTAAAAAATCGATGTAGATAGATTAAAAAACAGGCTGAATCATCAAGATCAGCCTGTTTTTTTTTATGAAAATAATTAATGACGGTAAAATGTCTGACCCACAATCATTCCAACCTGAGCAATGACTTTGCTCTGTTGTTCGGATGAAATGGTTGATTCCGTGTAATAGACTGCCACTAAAAATGGCTTATGATTTTCAGGCCAAACAATTGCAACATCATTGCTTGCACCATTCGCACCCGAACCAGTTTTATCGCCTACCCTCCACATTGGATTAAGTCCAGCACGCAATTTTGCATTGCCTGTTGTATTACCAATTAACCAATGAGTTAACTGTGCTTTTGAACTCGGCGATAAAACATTGCCAACAAGCACAGTCTGCATCAGTCTCAACATAGATGCTGGTGTCGTTGTATCACGTAAATCATTTGTAATATTCGTATTTAACGTAGGCTCATTACGATCAAGGCGAGTCACTCGATCACCTAAAGTGCGGATATAACGCGTTAAACCCGCGGGACCATCAACTGTTTTCAGTAAAAGATTCGCGGCAGTGTTATCACTATATTGAAGTGCCGCGGCGCAAAGTGCTGCAATGGACATTTGACCGTCTTTGACATGCTGACTCGTAATAGGTGCATAAGATTCGATATCTTTTGCATCAAACGGTATTGGACGATCTAGTTTTTCCTTACCTAAATCAACTTGATGCAGCACTGCAGCAACTAATAACAGCTTAAACGTACTTGCGAGCGCAAATCGTTCATTCGCTCGGTATTCCAATCGCTGACCATTCTCCAGATTCAGCGCAGAAACACCCAATCGACCGCCATTTTCTTTTTCTAATACAGCGATAGACTGATCAAAATTTTGAGAGTTTTCTGCAAAGACACTCAATGATACGAGCATCAGAAAAGATGCGAATATGTATTTAAAGCGCATCCTAAAATACCTCACAACGATCTTATCATGACAATCCTTTGATTGCGGAAGCGAGAACCTTCCACGAATCTCGCGTAGCATCCAGCTTTACAACTCTCTGAGGCTCGGCTGCCGCGCGCTCAGCATACACGGCACGCACACGATCAAAGAACTCATGCCGCTCCTGTTCAAAACGATCTAAAGCACCACGTTTCCCTGCCCGTGCCATCCCAACCTCAACAGGTGCATCTAACCAAAATGTTTTTGCTGGCAATACTGAAACAAACTGTTCAACGAGTGCTTGAACTTGGGTGGTCGGCAAGCCTCGTCCGCCGCATTGATACGCAAAAGTCGCATCTACAAAGCGATCACACAATACCCATTGTCCACGTGCAAGTGCTGGTTCAATCACCTGATTTAGATGTTGTGCACGCGCAGCAAATATCAATAATAACTCACAGGAAGGAGCAATTTTTTCACCATCAGGAGTCAGGAGTAAGCTACGAATTTGCTCAGCGAGCGGTGTTCCACCTGGCTCGCGCGTCACGACAAAATCAATGCCTTGCGCCGTTAAATGTTTTGCCACACCTTTAATTAGTGTCGTTTTACCAACACCCTCTGTTCCTTCAAAACTAATAAACATGCCTTATGGCTTCCTTCATTCTTAATGCTTGAGTCGCTTGATTCTTACTCACTGTCTTTCTTCGTTCTCATAACCTGTAAATACTGCTGTACGGCTGCATTATGTTCTGCAAGTGTATGACTAAACTTATGTCCACCCGTACCCGTCGCTACAAAATACAACGCATCAATATCAGCAGGATGTAATGCCGCATGAATCGAAGCTAACCCAGGCATTGCAATTGGCGTTGGCGGCAGACCATTGATCACATAAGTATTATAAGGCGTTGGCGTTTCAAGATCTTTTTTACTGATTCGACCATCATACTGATCGCCCATTCCATAAATCACCGTTGGATCAGTCTGTAAACGCATACCCTGTTTCAGACGGTTCACAAAAACTGCTGCCACTTTTGCACGCTCACCGCCCACACCTGTTTCTTTTTCAACGATAGAAGCCATAGTCAGCGCATCAGCCATCGAGTGATAAGGCAAATCAGGTGCACGATTTTTCCATTCTTGCTCCATACGTGCATCTTGTTTTTCGTATAGCTTTTTCAATACATTGACATCTGTTTCACCCACTTCAAAGAAATAGGTATCTGGCGCAAACCAACCTTCTGGATTCTTTTGTGGGATTCCCGCTGCTGCTAAAATCTGATCATTCGGTAATTGAAGTACTGTTTTTTTAACATCATCATTCGCATCTAATCGCTGTTTAAGCTGATTAAAGGTCATCCCTTCTACCAGTAATACTCGATTCAACTGAACCAACTGTCCGCTATTGAGCAACCTTAATAACTCAGATGCACTGATTCCTGCTGGAATCTCATACGACCCAGCCTTCAATGTATGATGAATAAACAAACGCTGATAAATCTTTAGAATAAAAGAAAAACGAACCATATCTCGTTGTGCGAGATTACTAATCAGACCTGAATAAGTTTGACCTGCTTTGATCTGAAGAATCTTACCTGTCGAAGCTATGGATAATGGACGATATAAAGATTGCCACACCATCCCACACAGCGCAAAAACACCCAAAATAACAAACGTCTTAAACCAAGTTAGCCTATACGCAGGTGTGCTTTGAGGTTGTTTACGAGTTGAATTCTTGGCACGCGCAGCAGCAGCATTTTTTGCTGTTGTTTTGGCTGTTGGCTTCTTACGCTGAGTCATAACAAAAACCGAAACTTAAATAGTTCGTTAGAATAACAGATTGACTAAGGATGTGACTGCTGAAAGATTAAGCGTTCGACCATCCAAGTTGCTCACAGGCACAATTTGAGTCAACGCATTACAAAAGAACAATGCCTCTATCCGTGTCACTTCGTCACGATGTAAAGTTTTCGAATGCAGTGGAATCTTTTGAGTTTGCATACGCTCAATCAGCTCTGCTCGCATCACGCCAAGAATCCCAGAACAATCAATCGGTGGCGTCCACCACTCACCATCGACCTGAAAGAAGCAATTGCTATAAACACCCTCAACAATCAAACCATTCACATCACACACCAATCCTTCATTCCATCCGCACTCAGCTAGCTCCTGTCGCAAGATGACCTGTTCCAAACGGTTTAGAGTCTTTAAACCCGCTAACTGTGGCATCACCTGCCCTAGTTGGCTGGTTAATAATCCACTTGCAATTGAAGGTTTACATACCACATCAGTGCATTCAGCAGATGAGAATAATTGCAAATAAACAACAACAGGCTGCTGCGGTGGCAAATAGCCTCGCTCGCCAACACCACGGCTAATGAGAATCTTTAATACGCCTTGCTTAAGAAGTACTGCTTTTTGGAAAACATCAAGCTCAAGTCCAGACCAATTAACATCTAGACCTAATCGATCAGCGCCAAGTTGTAATCGTTGCACATGACGTGACCATAGCTGAGGTATTCCGGCACTGATTCGTACACTTGTAAACAAGCCATCCCCATAGAGAAATGCTCGATCTAGAGGATCAATGGCATGGCAAGGAAAACCATTTTTGAACGTTTCAACGATGGACATAGACGTCTCTGAGATTATTTCTCACTTATTTAGGACGATTATAAAAGTACGTCAACACATAAACCAAGCCATAAAAAAAACGAACCGAAGTTCGTTTTTTTAGCTCAAAGACTTATCAAATAAGTCATATGAGATTAGAAGTGGTAAGACACACCAGCTTTTGCAACTGGGTACCAGCGATAACGATCACCCAATAGAACTTCGTTGCCAGAACTATCTTCAGCTTTTTGTTTACCGTTATAGATTGCACCGAGGTCAAGATTTACACCCCAATGAGCATTAAACTTAGGTGCAATACCAAAGCCAAGATATGGGTTTACTGATGGACCAGTTGATACTTTACCAACTTGAACACCAGTAGCTTTATCAGATAAACGATAAGCACTGTCTTGTACGTATGTACCAAACTGTAGGTTCACAGCATTTAGATATTGCTGAGTAAATGGAGCATATTTGATCACTACAGAAGTGTTCTCTAGTTGGCTATAGTTTGTTTTAAATTTGCCAACACCAGCAATACTAATTGAATCACCGTGAACGTTTGGAACGCTACCACCAGCCCAACCAATATTTAAACTTGTATTAGAGGTTACATCATAACCAAAGTTTACACCGTAACCCGTCGTACCAGCTTCAACACCAACAGAAACGTTAGACAATGACAGCGCTGGATCACCAAGAAGTGAAGGACCTTGTGCAAAAGTAGAACCTGCTGCGAAAACAGCTGCCGTAACAGCGAGAATACGAAGAGTCTTCATAGTTATTCCTCAATTTTATATAGAAACCTGCATGGAACACGATGTTCCTGTGATTATCATTAAAACATAATTTGAAACATTTTTGCATCATCTGAAATTAGCTGCATTGCTGAATTTATGTAAGATTACAGGCACCAACCAGCAAAAAAACAAAATAATTCATTTAAATTCAATAATTAAAACAATATCAAAGTCACATTCACGTTACAAAATGGTTACATTTCAATGCCTCTCACGTATAAAATCTACCCAAACACCATACGTTTTTCTCAAATTTGTCCGATATTTTCAGTAAGAGCTCTCAAAAACCACTATGCGAAATAGACTCTCATCCGTACAATACGCCTACCGAGGGGTGCTGCAACAGAAACACATGATGCATCAGACGCATAAAAATGATTCATATCATTTGGCACGACTGATCAATGGACTTCTGCTAGGCTCGGTACGTCGCTCTTACTTAACCTTCTATTAAGTAATCTATTTTTTAAAGCAACGGCATCCGCGAACTTAAGTGATCTAAGGAGATCCTCATGAACGCGGTAGTCAACACGCACGATTATAAAGTTGCTGACATTACTCTTGCTGACTTCGGTCGCAAAGAAATTCTTCTCGCTGAATCTGAAATGCCTGCCCTCATGGGCTTGCGTCGTCGCTATGCCGCAGCAAAACCGCTGGCTGGTGCAAAAATTCTCGGTTGCATTCACATGACCATCCAAACAGCCGTACTTATTGAGACGCTGGTGGATTTAGGTGCTGAAGTACGCTGGACATCGTGCAATATCTTCTCAACACAAGATCATGCTGCTGCTGCAATTGCTGCCAGCGGGACACCTGTTTTTGCTTGGAAAGGTGAAACGGAAGAAGAATACTGGTGGTGTATCGAACAACAACTTCATGTGAATGGTGAATTATGGCAAGCCAACATGATTTTGGATGATGGTGGTGACCTTACAGGTGTTGTCCATGATAAATATCCACAACTTCTGGCTAATATTCATGGCGTGACCGAAGAAACCACAACAGGTGTTGCTCGCTTGTTTGAAATGTGGAAAGACGGTTCACTCAAAATTCCAGCAGTGAATGTGAATGATGCTGTGACCAAGTCAAAAAACGACAACAAATACGGCTGTCGCCACTCACTCAATGACGCGATTAAACGCGGTACAGACATGCTGCTTGCAGGTCGCCGCGCACTCGTGATCGGTTACGGCGATGTTGGTAAAGGTTCAGCACAATCACTGCGCCAAGAAGGCATGATTGTTCGCGTTACTGAAATAGACCCAATTTGTGCGATGCAAGCCTGCATGGATGGCTATGAAGTCGTTTCCCCTTATAAAAACGGTATCGTCACTGGCAACAAAGCTGATGTTGATCAAATTCTACTTGGTTCAACAGATCTCATTGTAACGACAACAGGTAACGATAAAGTGTGTGATGCAGCGATGCTCGACACGCTAAAAAAAGGTGCTGTAGTTTGTAACATCGGTCACTTTGATACTGAAATTGATACCGCTTACCTGCGCAAAAACTATCGTTGGGAAGAAGTAAAGCCTCAAGTACATCAAGTGTTCCGTAGTAATGCACATGATGATTACTTAATCCTGTTATCTGAAGGTCGTTTAGTGAATCTTGGCAATGCAACAGGTCATCCATCACGCATTATGGATGGTTCGTTCGCAAACCAAGTATTGGCACAAATGTATCTCTTTGGTGAAAAATTTGCAGATCTACCAGCTGACCAAAAACAAGCTAAAGTTCGCGTTGAACTCTTGCCGAAGAAACTGGACGAAGAAGTTGCTGCAGCAATGGTTGCAGGCTTTGGTGGTGTATTGACACAACTGACTCCAGAGCAAGCAAAGTATTTAGGCGTGCCCATTGAAGGTCCATACAAGCCTGATACTTATAAGTATTAATATCGAAATAAAGTTCTAATTTGCTTGTTGAAGTGAAGCGGTAGACACTTACCGCTCATTTCGACAGGCTCAATGAACTATTTTTCGCTTTTCATCAAATACCGATACCTCTATTTTTGATCGAATCCATACTATGACAACGCCTATTTCATTTGAATTTTTCCCGCCAAAAACTGATCTCGGCGCAGAAAAAATTTTAGTTGTACACCAAGAATTACAGGCATTAAATCCAGCTTATTTTTCTGTGACTTACGGTGCAGGTGGATCCACACGAGATCGCACACTTGCGACCATTGACGCCTTACATGGCAATGGTGCACCTGTGGCACCGCATCTATCCTGTATCGGTGATGACAAATCTCGGATTGCTGAGTTATTAGAGCGTTATAAAAATCAAGGAATTCGCCATTTAGTTGCACTACGTGGTGACCTACCATCA